>JALHSR010000167.1 GCA_022865315.1 Methanotrichaceae archaeon
ATCATCATCGATGTTGAAAATGCTACGATCTTGGGAACTACGCCAAATGCAAGCGAATAGTAGCGAGGATTTCATTAAAATCAAGCTGGCACAGATAACATAATTTATTGATTTTTTTTCTTTAATTCTGCGAAATGTAGCCAAGATCCCCAACCACTAAGCCTAGACTTGATCATGAGAATGCTTCCAGTGTCCGCTGGTCCCTTCATCTTCTGCCAGGTCTTGGCCGTCAGTCTGGGACGAGTCTCGAGGGCCTTCCTCGAAGTAGAATACACAGTCGGCAAGATTGGCCAAGTCTTCCGGGAATGAATCGACCCCAGGCGAGTACAGCAAGATTGTGGCCATATCTTAACATACTGTCTTTGGTAACAACTTTATTATCAAAAGTCGTAACCAAATATTCAAATGTTAATAATTTCTATATCTCTTTTCTAAGGTGATAAACTTGAAAATTTGGCTCTTAATTATATATATTTCCTTTTTTCTGCTATCGACATGTTTAGCGCTCGATGGTGCACAGTTGCCGGATCTTCGGATTACTGGAGCTGTAGGGTCTCCCGTATTTGGTATTAACGAAAGTCTTGGCAATCCTGGCATGCAAGTGCCAGTATATCTTCCTTTGACGGTCCTCATCTATAATCAAGGAAGTGTGGCTAGTGGACCTTTCAAGATTAGCCTCCATTTAATTGATGAAATAGGAAAAGAAGTCCAAATTCCCTTCACCGTTCCAAATGAGGAGAACATCTGGACGCCCGGTATTGATTCGTTGGTGGCAGGCAAGATGGATCAAATCGGTGGGCTTGCGCGCATTAGTAGTACGGATGGCCAGCCGCTATACGGCAGAAATCTAAAAATTAGGGCAGTGGTTGATAGCTGCGCTGGTGAGGAGTTTGCACCTGAATTTTGCCATGTACAGGAGAGCGACGAGAATAACAATGAGGTTCAAATATCCATAAACTTGCCTCATGAGACTATAACTGCGAATCCTTTGCCCCAAAAGGAGCAGCGAAAACCGGGGATGTTAACGCCCATAGTAACGCCCAGCAAGGCCATAAACCTGGAGGAAAATACAGACAGACCAGGCATGAATTGCCCTCCACAAGATGAAGCACCTTGCAAGTCAGGATGTCAATGCTTGACTTCTGCACAAGCATACCAACTGGGATTGGGCTTTATTCCAGATTGCCCCGTAGATTTTAACGGTTCTTGTTGCAACCTAGCAAATGGTGAATTGGGGTGGTGCTATCTTTCCATAAGCCTGGAAGATGATGTAGACAGGCCAGGAATGAACTACAAGAACTTTGATCTTCAAGGAAACCAAGACAATCCTGAATTTTGCTCTTATGAATGCGTTAAAGATCCCAACTGCAAGGCGTTCACTTATGTCAAACCAGGATTTCAGGGTCTAAATGCAAGATGCTGGCTGAAAAATGGCGTTCCAGATCCTTTGCCATCAAATTGCTGCATATCGGGTGTAAAGTAACTTGGTGGGATTTCATGAAAGCAAGTATATTGATTGTATCGATGGCTCTTCTGATAGCCATCGTGGCGGTAGAGGCTCAAATAAGTCTGGAGGAAAATACAGACAGACCAGGTATGAATTATAAGACCGATTATATGAACACAACAGATCCTAAGTTTTGTGCCAATATGTGCGCAAATGATCCTAACTGCAAGGCTTGGACCTATGTCAAACTAGGAGTTAGAGGCACAAATTCTACCGAATGCTGGCTGAAGAATGCCATACCAGATCCCGTTTCAGACGATTGCTGCATTTCTGGCGTGAAATCTGAAGCTCCTTCGGGAGCTGGTAGCTGGGGCCAATCTCCTTAAGGACTAAAGGCTCAAGTCGTGGGATGATGGTTTACCCAGAACTGCACTGAAGTTTTGTGCACGAATTGAGACATTGATCTCGTTCTTAAAACTAGCTCTTATTACCCGAATGCCAGGATCATCTTAAAACGCGATTCGCATTCAAGAGGATCATTATCTGCTTATCAGGATAGTCAAATGGTTATCTTACTGGTAGATTCG
>JALHSR010000168.1 GCA_022865315.1 Methanotrichaceae archaeon
ACTGTGGTATTGCTATGTGTCCATCTATCTTTTGCCATCAATTATATAGAGGCTTGGCAAGTATATATACTTAACTAGAAAGTGTACGAATTCATCCCACGACTAAAGATCGTGGGCTTTCTTCTGAATTTATCGTAAATCTGATACAGCATATCGATTTGCATCTTTCGAGCATGACCCAGTCCGGATGCTCATGAAGGTTTTCCCAGATTTAGCAATCATTATATATGACCGAGCTAAACTGCATATGAATGCTTGCTCTTGATATAGATCAGCTATATTATTTGATTGGAAGGCTTGTTGTTTTCTTGAGTATACTCATCTTATTTGGCACTTTGGCAGGAGCCTTTCTTGTATTATACTCTTTCAAGACGGGTCACTTCTTCGCTGCCCGGCTAATGCTAGTTTGCATAAGTATTCTTGAGAGCACTATAAAATCGATTTTCCGCCTAGCTAGTGTCGATGATTCAATTTTTGACGATGTAGGCATGCATTTGAGAAATTATATCAATCGCAAGGAATTCGTGCGTGTTCCAAAGGAACGAAGGTTTATATTTATGCCACAATGCTTGCGCAGCACTGTATGTCCTGGCAAGCTGACTCCAGAAGGTATAGCATGTGTCGATTGCGGCCAATGCGGTATCGGCGAAGCTAAAAAATTTTCAGAAGATAAAGGCTATAAATTTTTTATAGTTCCGGGATCAAGCTTTATTAAGAGAATTATAAAAAAGTACCAACCGAAAGCGATTGTCGGCGTTGGCTGCCCAATGGAGATAAAAGAAGGATTGGATCTCTGCCATAGATACAAACTTCCTGCATTGGGAATTCCGTTATCAGAAGGCGGTTGTGTAGCCACAAAGCTTGATTGGGAGCAGTTTTACGATTTCATACATGATTAAGCTTAGCTAAATTTCAGGTCTCATATGACTGAAATAGAAAAAATGCCATTTTTTTTTTGATATCAAGGGCGCTTTGAACGAGATCTCTGCGGTCTGGGACTCAGTGCCTAGATTAGCTAGGTTACAAATTCAACGTTCAAAATCTATTTATATCCAAAAAAACTTCCTTTGCTGAAAAACAATAGCAACAGTTTGAATAATCAAAAGAATAGAGATTTAGAGGTGCTTAAATGGTCGAATTTGGCCCGATACACATGATCGTACTGGGTTTCCCAGACATCGATAAGTTGAAAGGTGAAGTACTTAAAGAAATATTTAGTCTTAGCGAAGCTGGGATTATAAGGGTAATAGGGCTCCTAGCAATTGTAAAGGATGAAAAAGGAAATATTGAGTCAGTGCAGCTTACCGAGTTTTCTGATGAAGAAAGGATGAAGCTGGGTGCGGGAATTGGAGCTCTTATTGGGCTAGGTGCAGCTGGTATGAGGGGCGCTAAGGCTGGAGCAGAAGCAGGTGCCATGGCCGTTGCAAAGAAAGACTTCGGACTTTCTTCCGAGCAAGTCATGGATATCGCAAAAAGTATCCCGAATGGTACAGATGCCTGCATATTGCTCTTTGAGCATCTATGGGCTAAGAAATTGAAAAAAATTGCCATTAAGGTAGATGGCGTAGTTCTGGCTCAGGGTATCATCGAGCCCAGAGCGCTTGTTGCTCTTGGTGCAGAACTGGCAGAGGGAGCCAAAGCTGCAGAAAAGGTCAAGATAAAATAAATAGGTTTTGTTGAATTTGGGGTTAAGGAGGAATACCTTCATCTTCACATATTTCTCCATAAACTAGTTGAGAATTTGGATTGGTGGTTGATTTGCATCATATGATATTCAATTCAATGAAAGGCATTGCCAATAAGATGTACTTAATTATGGAT
>JALHSR010000169.1 GCA_022865315.1 Methanotrichaceae archaeon
ACTGTGGTATTGCTATGTGTCCATCTATCTTTTGCCATCAATTATATAGAGGCTTGGCAAGTATATATACTTAACTAGAAAGTGTACGAATTCATCCCACGACTAAAGATCGTGGGCTTTCTTCTGAATTTATCGTAAATCAGAACGATATCTCAGGCAGATCAGATTCAAAATGCTATCGGACCGAATTGAGTTATCTAAATAATAAATTGTCTAAGCAGGCATTCATATGAATTCGCATTTCGCAGGATCGTTTATGGTCTCGTCTTTCCGTAGCATCCTGCATATCTCGCAGATCCTTTCCATTGGATCTCCAACGCTCTTGTCCATAAGATCGTCAGCTAGCTTGGATATGGAGGCTTTGACCGCTTTTCCGAACTCAACGCTGTAGCCTCTCTTCTTGGAAACGTATTGAGAGACGGCAGGAGGCGTGATTCCGAGAAGCTTTGAGACTTCATTCTGGGGAACACCGCGTTTGACCAGCTCCCCGGCGATAGCCGCCCTTATGCTTGGCAGAACGTCCCAAACTACCGTTTCACACGGCGATTTCATTTTAATCCGCCGTTAATACAATTGCCGTCCATTAGCACTGAATCACAATTGTTAATGAGGCTTTAGGTATATAAATCTTGGCGGAAACATATATTTCGAATTTTTCTGGAAGCCTCAAGCAAATTTTAACGATATCTGCGAAAGGTTAGCTTTGGCATTTTTTCATAAGACCATAATCAATGGGTAGAATGCGAAGTAGAAATATCGTTCAAGGCTTCAGTATGTTCTCTTAAAAATTATATGGCAGTTGCAGCAGGCGAAGTTACTCTTTTCCGTTAGGTCAGCATCCCATCGGAGTTCCACAACTCCAAGAAGATAGCTCGACTTTAGATCACCCATTCGTCTTAGCTCTTGCAAGCAGGTAAAAACATGGCAACTCTGTCATTTGGGGCAATTTGTTCTTCTATAGAGACTTAGAGTGCCGGAAAATTTCTAGCGAGGGCATATGCAATCTTTAGCAGCAAGCTACGTGTGCTGCAAGAGCTGCTGCCAGTTTATCTCAAACGAGATATCTGGGCAACTTTAATTTCCATCCTGATAATAACAAACGAATTGTGCAGATTACAATCAGGCCTCTTCCGCCCTTCGACTTCGACCTCAGCGCCCAAATCTTCTCGCACGGGAACGAGCGCATGCAAAGGTACGAGAGCGGGATTTATTGGCATGCTATCCGGCTCGGAGATCGCCCGGCTCTGATCCAAGTGCGCTCATCAGGAACGACGAATGACCCTGAGCTCGATGTTGAGATCTATAAGCAGAGCGCCATTTCTTTGAATGACAAACGGGAAACAAAAGAGCTTGTTGGCAAGCTCTTCAACCTCAGGCTGAATCTGATGCCCTTTTATGAAGCTGTGAAACACGATCGCATTATGGCGCAAATAATAGAGCGCCTGTGGGGTCTTAGGAGCCCCAGCACCGCCACGGTCTTTGAGGCATTGATAGACTCGGTTATCGAGCAGCAGATATCCCTCAAAGCCGCCTGGAGCATGCAGAGGCGATTGGTAGAGATCTTGGGTGATGCTCTGCTCTGGAAAGACCGGCCCTATTTTGCTTATCCCAAACCGGAAAGACTGGCAACGTCCAGCATTGAGCAGCTTCGTGCCTGCGGCCTCAGCGGCAGGAAGGCAGAGTATGTGCAGGGCATCGGCAAGCTCGTGACGAATGGCCTGGACATTGAGGCCCTTTCTGCGCGCAATGAAGAGGAAATCATTGAAAAGCTCGGCAAAATCAGGGGCGTGGGCATCTGGACTGCAGAGATGACCATGATTCGGGGTATGCAAAAGTTCGATGCCATGCCGGCAGACGATCTAGGGCTGCGCAGGGTCATAGCTCGCTACTATCATCATGGCAAAAAGATTACGGGAGACGATGCTCGGCGCACAGCCCAATCCTGGGCCGGTTGGCGGGGTTTGGCCAGCTTCTACCTGATCATGGCCGAGCAATTGGGCATTGAAGTTGACTGATCGGAAGATCCTATCCTTTCTCCAAGGTACTATAGGCAGGGGCAGTTCATACCTTTTTATATTTAACTCATCTAGAGCACAAAATAAGCATCTATTAAAAATAGAAGCTTCAGGCATTTCATAATGCCGGACTTAATTTAAATCTTTGGTACCACTGAGATCTGGCCTTTCATGCCCATATAATCATGGAAAATACAGATATATTCGTAAGTTCCAGGCTTGTCGAAAGTCAGGGAATAGTTTTGTGGTCCGGGCAAAGGAACCATTATGCCCCATATGGCACCAGAGTTGAAATAGTTCGTTCCATTGTAAACCTTACCTTCGGTAGGCATCAGTACTACAGGATTCAGGACAAACTTTGGCGAGCCACTTTGTTGCGGTTCTACCAAGACAAGTTCGGGTTCTTTGCCGCCTGAGAGGAAAGTGATTGTATGTGGCGTCTCTACGTCTCCTCGAGTCCACTCAACTGTATCGCCTGCATGTATGGTCAGATCAGTAGGGATGAAGCGCATCAAGGCAATGCTGCCATTGCCATATCCCAATTTGATCTCATGGATTATGGTGCCGTTGGGCCCAGAACGTGTAGATACATTTCCAGTCTTGAGTGTCGCCTTCAAAGCTGCTTCCACATCTGCCGCAAGAAGTTTTGCGGTCTCTAAATCGATCTGCTTTTGAGTTTTGGGATAAGGAGTGCCTGTAGGTTGTACCACGACTCCACCCTTCCTCATGCTATGGAAGGCACAGAAGTATCCAAAGTCGCCAGGCTTTGTAAAGGTCAAATTATATTCTCGGGGAAAATTCGGTTGCACATCGAGTTGTCCGGAACCGGTCAACGTTTTGCCATTATAGGTCGCGCCACCTTGCTGAAGTATTGCCAGTGGATTAAAAAGCAAGCGCTGGCTGCTATTATTTTCTGGAATGATGAGGTCTGGAATCTTCTCACCCGGGATTGGGAAGGTCACAGTGTGTGGTTCAGATCCTTCAAGCTTCCATACAATCTTATCGCCGACATTGATAGTTATATTTTCGGGATAGAAGCGCATGAACTGCCATGCTCCTGACGGGCCATACTCTTGGGGTTCGATTGCTGCTTCTCCGCCGACCAGCACGGTCCAGGTCACAGGGCTCGTCTTAGCAGCCTCTGCATGCTGAACCTGCGCAAAAGCACCGCTGATAAATACAGCAAGCGCCAATATACAGATCGTAGTGGACATTACGATCCACCCGTCATGGAAAATATGCTTATTTTGTTTTTCTGACATAGGATCGATCCCTCCCTGGGGATTTATTGCGATTCCAAAGATTCGCTAATCTCATTATATGTAACTTATAATTTCTTATATCTTTTTAATATCGAATGACGACAACACGATCTCCAGAGACTGGTATCTGACATACTCCAAGGGCTAAAGCACCTTGGGTTATATTGTTAGCTGGATTCAAGCCAGAGCAACTTTAGGGCTATCAGTGGTCCCTTCAGCCAGATCTCTTTCTCTGACTGATCGATCTATGCACGG
>JALHSR010000016.1 GCA_022865315.1 Methanotrichaceae archaeon
CTCTTCTGCTAATCTCTCCTCCAGTTCATCAGCCCGCTCTACTCTGATGATATTCCCCTTCATATGGATATATTAAGCAACGCATTATTTTATGTATTTCGGTGAACTATAATCAAATTGAATCCTTTTCGGTCTCAATATTCACAAGTTCCAATCGTTCTAATCCGCCTTCAACCATGACTTCCAGGACCATGCCCCTCCCTGGAGCATAATATTTATGTTCAATTATCTCAGGTTCAAGCGGTTTCCATTCCTTAGTCATTAAGCTGTAATTGAAGGAACAACCATAGTGAACAGATGTAGTTTCATTGAGGCCGATTACTTGAGCCATATCCTCAGCTTCACCCTTATAGTACTCCTGGCGGTAAGTATCTCCGATTTTCGGATTGGCCTCCATCACTATCCTGGGCTTGGTACCATCTACACCAGCTTCCCAGGAACCTTCAGTGCTGACCACTTTACCATTCTCGTATTCCTTAGCATCGTCACCAAAATACCGGATACTGCCATTCTCGTCTTGGGTATACCAATCGAGCGTCTCCTCCACTAAATTGCCATTAAGCGTGACATTATCTCGAATAACAATGCAGTTTATGTCGAGTATCATTTTCGTTTCATTAGTGATGTGGACTTCATTGCGCTCTGAGCCCTCCTCCGTAGCGCCTTCATAGACGAACTTCGTGCCGGATTTTAAAGGGAACTATTTGTTGTCGATTATCTCAACAAATTTGGCAGGATCGATATTTGGGGCATATTTTTCTTCCATTGTTTTTTGTTGGGATCGATGCTAAGCGGCAATCGACAGGAAAAAGGCAGATCATCCAAGCAAATAATATTAACGCGATAAATTTTATGCCCGTCTTCTCCTTTCGAATAAATAGTAACCTTTGCATATAAATAATCTCATCAGATCGCTGCTGGACCAGGACTCTTTGCAGCCTGTAATTTGAATAACTCAGATTGACCTCCCTCACAATGAATTCCACAACCCGTTAGCTTAGACAGGATCTTGAGAACGCCTCTAGGAAAACTGGATGGGGAATCCACTGTGATATTGTCAATCCCAAACTGTTTGAATTGCATGGAATGATCGATCTATCAGACTCGGAGGAGGTCGCACGACCATGAGCTTATCTTCAAGGAAGGCCATGAAGGTCGGGAAAGGTGGGATAATGCAAAAACAACCAAGAAATAATCGACCTCCGTTCCATCCCAACAAGACAGGCTATAATGTGTTGATTTATGGCAATGTCTACTGGCATCGTACTCTTGAGGGCGCAGAAAAGCGAGCACGAGATGCACAACATTACTGTCACAATATCCAGATTATTGAACTCAAAACAAATCGGAGTAGGAGGTGGACAGGATCTGCTAGTCAATGTCTTCGATCTTGAATTAGTGCCGCAAATTTGACCGCTCTAAATCTGCAACGCATACGGAGTTTTGGTGAAAAATCGATGTCAAATTTTGGTGCTCACCAGAACCGCCACTAAATTTGGAGTAATGACAAAAAATCTTTTAAGCCCTTTTCAGCATCATCTCGACCTAGTCAAGAATACTCAACCAAAATCTTGCTGCGATCGTTTGCATAGCTCAAATAAGCGCCCTTGCCACTCTCTATCCATGCACCCCCTAGATCAAAGCCCGAACCGCTAAAAAAGGGATCGCCATCCAAGCCAGTTATTTCTTTGAAATCGTTAGTTATAGCCGTTATTTTTTTAATAGCCCCACAGTTAGGGCATGGATGACCGCCTTCCATTATTCAGCTTCAAATGGACAAAGAACTTTGTGATACAAGACGGAAATTGTAGCGGTTATGAGAACTTTTTGAGCTGCCCAGCCGACTGCTCTTCAGGGGCGAAGGATAATTGCTGCCGTGTAGCTTTTGACGGCGAATCCGATTCCGATTGCGGTAAAGGTGCCGATTCAGAGTGCAAATTTACCAGTAATTAAGTGCGGAAATCCCATCAGCAATTCCTAATTGCCACTAAGCATATCGATTTCGTTATATATTTAGATTTTATTTCCCATGTAAAACTCGACTGGCATATCGTTTTTCATCTTTCGGGCATGAGCCCCGTCCTGAAGCTCATGAAGGTTTTACTGGCAATTAGGTGCTGATAAATTAAGTTCGCAATGCGGATCTTCTCTTATCTGTCTATTCATTTTGGAGTCCGTCTCAAGGCATATAAGAATTGATCGGAAGGTTTTCATGAGAAGCTAGTAGTCAAATCATGGATTTCTCACACCATCATGAGGCTCAAATCTTTCAATGCTTTGAAGCCCGATGAAGATATTCATCCAAGCCGAATAAATTAAAACTGCCGATTGCACCTCTTGACCTTGCTTATGCACGTGCTAGTTGATAGAGGACCATACCTTTGCATATCTTTTCCGCAAGCTCCAGTATGGTATCGCCATGCTGCCCTAGACTCTTTCATAATCTTAAAAGAATCGGGGGTACAAATGGGCAGCTTCCACCCTTCTTGATCATTTTCAAAGATGTAATAAATCCAGAAGTGATTGATGTCTACTTTAAATCCATTAATAACTGTAACCATAGCGCCGTGATGGCATGTAGCGCTTTCATCGGGCGTGTACTCGATATCCGCTACTTTCGCCAAGGCGACCAGAGCACTAATTCCAGGCTCTGCAACAATTTTTTTGTACTCGATATCATCGTTGCCATAGTTTATGCATACATCAATCTTGATCTTGTGACGGCTGAACAGCATAGGTCCTCCGGTCTATAGGGAAGGCATTCTATTGGCCTTACTACTTCTGATATGGTATTTATGAACCTTGGACAGAGCCATTAGTAGGAATGGGGCCATTCAAAGGTAATGGAGCTTCGCCTTAGTTCCTGCTCCCTGAACCTGCGGTGCAGTCGACTGCGATGCCTGAGCATTGCCCTTAATATAGAGGACTTTGAATCGTTGAAGCTTGAGATTGCGGTTGAGCATGGCTATGAAATGCTCTCGAGGGGCCACCAGTATATTATAGGATCTTTCATGGACGGTGGCAGAAGGGGAGGGGTGTAACTCGAAAAGTCCATAATAGCTGTATTGGGAGCCTTAGGATGAAAGCCCGTGGAGTGTGGGGGGTGAAGGTAATGCGCTTCGGACAGGGTATGACTATAGCTTCTATAATGATAAAGACTTGGCAGTAAAACAATATGGTGAGGTGAATTTTTACAGTAATGAACGTATGGATAACCTAGAAAAGACATCATCTTTTAATCCAAAATATCAACCAGACGGTTGGGATGTTATGCCAGATTCTTAATTTAAGTGGTCTTTAGAAAGCTAGCTCAATCACGCTACTTCTTTTGACAAAACAATGATCAAAAGGTATAGTTCATTCTTCGGCCATTAAATCCAATCAGAAAAAATATATGCTAAATCACACCAATATCCTCTTGTCGAAGCATATGCATGGGTCAAGTCCTAGCTTCAAAATTTTGGCCAATTCATGGACGCAATTTTCTTCTTGTTTGTCTTCTCAGGACAATCAAAATCAAAAGAGTAATAGCCACCAATAATATGAATAATGGCACCAACAGAAACATAATAGTGAATCGACTTAAGTAAGCGCTGTAGTCAACCAGAAGGATCAGAACTTCGATGTGGTGGCCAAAATATGGATGACGTGGAATGATCCGGAACTGGCCTTCAGCCCCCAGGAATGCAATCGCAGCATAAATCAGTTCATTCAGGAATACGGTCCGACTTTTCCCGAATTCACTATCTCCAATCAACAGGGGAATCGTTGGACTCAGAACCAGATAATTGTAATAAATCCAGATGGAACGGCTACATATTTTGAACGCTTCTGGGTGAAATTGCAGGCCCCGGATTTCGATTTCCGGAGAGATACCCCTTGGACAGTCAGGATTTCTACCTACGCATTGATTCGCTATACCCTGAGGAATACTATTTCTATGAAAATTGGCCAGAAAAATCAGAAATCGGCAAGCAGCTAGGAGAGGAAGAGTAGTACATTACCGCCTCAGACACTAATGTCAGCAGCATCAGTATTCAGGATATCAATTCACGTTTCTCCTTTCACTTCCAGGCAAAGCGACATCTCGTATACTATGCTTTCCGCATCATTCTTCCCCTATTCATAATAATATTAATATCATGGGTTACTTTGTTTCTGAAAGACTACGGAAAGCGCAGCGATATAGCCAGTGCTAATCTGCTGCTGCTCATAGCTTTCAATTTCACTATCGGCTCAGGATTGCCCAGGATCGGCTATCTGACTCTTTTGGACTGGATGCTGTTCTTAACTTTTGTATTGACAGCGCTGATATTCATTTACAACCTATCCCTCAGATTGCTTGAAATTCGCAATAAAAAGGACCTGGCGGAGCGCATTGACAGGACAATGATTTGGCTTTATCCCCTGCTCTATTTCTGCGCCCTTTTCCTTGCCCCCTTGATACTCTATATTTTCAGTGAATTTCGGCTGATGATCTAGTTTGTGCTAAATTCCCGACCCCGGCATCTATTTTTATGTTAACGTTCAAATACTAGCGATCTTTTTTGGTTTTTTTGATCTATCATGTCAAGCAAAATGGCTCCATTAGGACTTTCATTTCAATGATTCAAAACCTTTCTATACTACTGGACCATAATAATAATTCATGATAGTAGCTGACTTTGCTATGGTTCCACTGGGATCGGGAACCAGCGCAGCCAAGTATATCCGATCTGTCTACGAGGTTCTCAGAGAGATAGGTATAGAGTTTCTTCCAGGCCCAATGTCCACTTCGATAGAGACCAGAAGTTTCGAGGAACTTTTTGATGTCATCGAAAAATCAAATAAGAAGCTGGTGGAGATGGGAGTTCAGAGGATTGTAACTTCTATAAATATAGACTACCGCCTTGACAAGGAGATATCTATCGAATCCAAGCTCCGCGCTAGCAGATAATGCCAAAATGTACTTTTAATCTAGCTGTTGCCCCAGTCTAAACGAAAACTTCTAGTGAGAAGTTGGTTATTTCGAAGGGATGCTTTCAGAAATGATCTGTGAATTTTTGGATTCTTTTTTTGAATTGATCAAGTATTATTTCTCAATGAATATTAAATTGAAGATGAAATACTTGGAAAAATGACATATTGATGTAAATTAGAAGGCTGCTAAGAAGATCTATTAAGTTTCTGTGTTAATCAAATCAACTGCAAAATAAGTATGTGAACCGCGGTTCTTTATCTTATCCAATAGCAACGAAATATGACGTTTGCTATATCTCCTCGGTTAGGGATTTGAGGTGCTAAGAGCTAGATATTTAGATCAAATATTATACAGCTACTAAAGTGGATCAATGAAGATTCATCGGGGAATGAAACCGCGAAGGAGAACCCTTATGCTTATTTATAGTTAACGGAGGTATGCGCTCGGGCTTATTAGTCTTACCTAGTTGTTTTGTGAGATTAAAGGCAATAACGATATCTGGTTCCTCCCGCAACATCATTTATAGCCATCACATTGCAGCCTTACACATTTTTGATTCTTGATAGAGGCTAGGGCTAACTAGGGCCAAATTAGAATATTCCTGCAACCTCTAGTTTGCTAAAACCCGTTTTTGAATAGCTTTGCCAAGCTAATCAATAATACATTTTGTCTTATAAATTCTGGCATATATCCCAATTTATGGGAGATGTCTATCTTAACATCCTAAAGCTGCAATCTTTCGTTAGCTTTATTTAGGTAAACTGCTTATCTTAATCATCGTAGTAATAATAGTTTGGGAGGGGCTTGCATAAGCTTCCAGGGTGGAGATAATAGATGGCTGATGGAGCCTGAATTTATGGAGAGAACATGGCACAGCATCGGCTATTTGGCTGAGCGGCTTCAGGAGTTGGAGGATGTAGAGGACCTGGCAAAGCCAAAGGTCTGGGACATGATCGAGTCTGCTCAGTTGGATATTATGACACTCAAGCTCGTTCTATATATTAGAGGCACCGATCTTGAGGCTGAGCGCGAAAGAGCATTGTTTGAGGGTGCTATTATCCGGCACCTAACAGATGCAATCCAGCAGCGCGGATGGAGATACTATATAGCTCGCGATGGAAACTATAATGCTTTGCCAACAGCGGGTGTTTGGGACGAAGGCAATGAGAGGATAGATGAGCATTCCACAGCCAAATCGGAAGCTGAGGCATTGCTCACGGTTTATGTGGCTGCAATAGAAGCCGAGATGGCCGATAAAGTAACTCTGAAAGGCCAGGTCGATCCAGCAATACGTTCTTTAGATACATTCTCTCTTGAATAGTCTAGGATTCGTTTGCCTTGCTTTGAAATTATCATTGGCGATACCGCTAGTCGCTTTATCGCTATCTATTTTAGACTTTTACCCGAAATCTGAATCTTGGATCTTTTTTGTTGGCCAAAACAGGTTTCACAAGAGAATGCATGAAACTAAGGGAATAATGGCTATATCTATCGGTCGAAAAAGCAATTTTTATCTTTTCACGAAATGACCTATAGTTCCAGGCAAAGAGTGCTCACAAGATCTTTTTCTTGATTCCAGCCATAGGGACATAAGATTGCCATAAGATACTCTTAATCCAATTGAGCGTTGGAAGGACGACTAGTTTTGATTCGGCATAAGAGTACTTTCGAGCGATGAGGGGGGGATTTCGAACTCGGGCAGCAAATGCCTTTGGCCTTTGGCCGCTATATCTGTGAAGCCCTTATATGATATCAGGTGGCGTGAGTTTAGCAGGCTGGTAATTATTAGGAGCTGAGGTCGAAGGCATCATACGATAGCTAGATGCTTTGAAAGGATCAAGAGTTTGCCATTTCCTTGGCGGAACCCAATAATGGAAGAAAATTTGATACTTTCAGGTTTGAATTTCTCCGGTTTCAATTGATTTTTATCTAATTTGCATCAAGAGATTTGTGGCCATTTTGGGGTATTGATTGAGGATGCATACCAATATTGTCCATACCAAGCATCTACACCTAGATGGGGCTTAAAGGTGGGTCTCGGAGAACTGACGGGAATCGGGCAGTAAACCGGCTCATAGCGCTCACATACTTGCGGAGCAAAGCATTCTTTTCTTTCCTTGGGAACCTTAGAGTAAATGCTGATATTTTTTGCCGTACCACCGACAATTTCTATGTCTTCTGATTTTGCGCATGGTGAAACAATCTGGATGTTATCTGCTAAGCTCCCAACTATGTCCAACTTCAGCTTCTCGCATGATGAAACAAGCTCAATGAACTCGGCCTTGCTGCCCACAATATCCAATCCTGATGACAGCTCATTACAACTGGCAAATGTGATTGATGTCAGCAAGACCAAAATGCCAAACAATATCGAAGAGGTTCTCATAGTAAATCCGCCTACATTCTATGTTGACTAAATGCAGTTTTAGCATTTAAATTTAATTAGATCAATTAAGATACATAATATACAAGAGTTACCTTTTTAATAATAAGATCAAAAATATTCATTGAACCTAAATTGGGTAAAGATTCTTTTTCGTCCCCCAGCCAATTCTAATGCCACCACATCTAGTTCATTTTATATTCATGCTCGAAAAAGTTGCGGCTACTAAATTTTCTGAAATTACTACGATAGGAATAAAGGGTAATGCGTCGTTATGAGTAAAAAATGCAGGATCAAACTCTAGGCGTCAGAGTTGAGAGGCATAAGGGCGAGGCTATACGTAAGGCTCTTGTAGACTTGGGTCTATTCGATAGATCACGGAGAATAAGAAGCACTGGATCTCACATTTCGCTGCCGATTATTGGCATAGATGAGGAGTCAGCGCATCAGCTGAGAAATATTGCTGAAATCGAGGTAGTGGAAGAGCCATTTCAGATCATAGATCGTCGGATAAGCATTGAGGACATGCTTGGATTTCGACCAAGCTTTGAGGTGGTAGGAGATATTGCAATTGTGGAGCCAGAGGGCTCGGAAGCGATCGCATCAGCCTTAATGGCTCTGCACAAAAGCATCAAAACAGTTATCTCTCCGATATCCGAGGTAGAGGGCGAGTTCAGGACGCGGAGGTTTAAGCATATCGCTGGAATACCACAGACAATTACAATTCATAAGGAGCATGGCCTTTATTATCGTGTTGATTTGGAGAGTGCCTACTTCTCTCCTCGTCTTGGTACAGAGCGGCTGAGGGTAGCAAATCAGGTCAGGTCTTCAGACTTCGTTCTAGATATGTTTGCGGGTGTTGGTCCTTTTTCTCTATTGGTCGCTAAGAGGGGCGCCAGAGTAGTGGCTATCGATAAGAATCCACTAGCTGTAAGATATCTAAAAGAAAACGCAGTCCTTAACAAGGT
Organism: Methanotrichaceae archaeon; assembly: GCA_022865315.1. Classification (GTDB taxonomy): domain Archaea; phylum Halobacteriota; class Methanosarcinia; order Methanotrichales; family Methanotrichaceae; genus JALHSR01. The sequence continues at coordinate 8,312 of JALHSR010000016.1, forward strand.
TGAAATAGAGGTTCAGGAAGGTGATGCGGCTGAGTTGGCTCGGCTTTATGAAGACCAGGCAAACCATGTAATAATGAACTTGCCTCATATGGCTTCAAAGTTCCTTGTTCCTGCTATTAAGGCTACTAAGGGTTCCGGAATAGTCCACTATTATGCTTTTGCTCCGGAAGATGGTCTCTATAAAGATATCGAGCTTATAAAGGCAGCTGCTCAGTCCATTGGTTCATCCATAGAGTTACTTTACGAGGGTGTTGTGAGGAGCTATGCTCCTAAGCGTTACAACGTGACAATTGAATTTAAAGTAGGCAAAATAATATCTTAGGTCGGATTATAATAAAATTATATTCATATTAGTCTATTTTAAAGTTCGCAAGGTTTTGATATTCAAC
>JALHSR010000170.1 GCA_022865315.1 Methanotrichaceae archaeon
GGTCTGCAATTGGACAGAGATCATAACGCAGCCTTGAATATACTAACCCGCGGACTGCGGGAGATAGCCTGTGGAGAATTGGCCTCCGGCTTGGGCATACGTCCAAGTAAGCGTCAACTCCATGAAGCAGGAAGCTCTGGTATTTAGGCCAGAGAGGAAGTCACTCACGTTCAATCAGGTACAAAATCTGTTTTTTTTCCAGATCAATTCGCCTTCATACTACTCATTCGCGTTCTCTGGAATGCCAGAAGGCTTGGAATTTGGATCGGAGGAACAATCCTGGCATCTTGGATTTCTTTTAACCTCAAGCTGTTCCATACATGCACTGAGGCCATCCCAAATGAGCAACCGATTTTCCAGAAGCTGGCCTGCTGCAATTACATATTTGATGGCCTCCGTTACTTGAACTGAGCCGATTATTCCGCAAGTGGAACCTAGAGCCGGGAAGATCCTAGGAGGAGCCGCCTGTGGAAATATACATCGCAAGCATGCTGACCTCCCTGGAACAATAGTGGCGACTTGGCCCTGGAAACCACATATTGCGCCGTGAATAAGCGGTATACCTTTTTTTAAAGCCGCTTTATTCAGCAAATATCTTGTTTTGAAATTGTCCAAGGCATCCATGATCAGGTCGCAACCTTCCAAGAGCCTCTCGATGCTCTCTTTCGCTATCGTATCCCTCAATGCCTCTACTTTGATATCTGGATTAATGCCAAGTAGGGTTTCCTCTGCGGATTCCGCCTTCATGCGACCTACGTCGCAACTCCAATGAAGTATCTGACGATTCAGGTTGCTAGGTTCCACCGTATCACAATCTACAATTCGTATCTTGCCAAATCCTGCTGCAGCCATATAGATTGAGACAACTGAACCGAGGCCTCCAGCTCCAGCAATGAAAACAGTTGTCCTCTTGAGCTTCTCTTGCCCGCCCTCATCAAAGAGGCGGATCTGCCTTGAATACCTTATCTTCTCAGAGTCCCCTAGCATTTTAGGAAGGATTAGACATAATATTGATTTAAAGCCATCTAAAGCAAAGCATTTCCAAATTTAGCATTAACTGATTGCACCTGCGACCCGGGATAGAATTACAATATCGTTTGAATTCAATAAAGGGATGAATCCAATGCATGGGCACATTTCATGCCTATACGCCTTATTGACTTTTGCAATTTGATGATTGCCCAGAGGAACGAAAATCGGAACCTAGCAAAAAAAAGTAGGCAAGAAATGGGTAAAAATTTAAAGGTTATTTCATTAATCAGATTAATCAGATCAAATTTATTATAATTTTAATATATAAATATAAAACAAATGATATACCTTGATTTATTGGCATTCTGTTAAATTTTATTCAGAGTCGCAAGAAAAAACACAATAAACCAGAGATCATAGAGGAATTATTCAATAGGAAAGGCTATCAGAAAAAGCTATATTCTATTGGCAAATTATTCGGATTAAGTGATAACCTTGAAGAAAGACGAATTTATGAAGCTGATACAGGATTGCCAAGCCCCGGAGCACTTCGATCAGAAACTTCTTGATAGTGCTGCTATAATGATGAAGAAGTGGGGAGAGGGCCTAGTTCATGTTGGAACGGATACAGAACACCTATTCAAACAATTCGGCCTCGAAGATAAGTCCGATGATAACGAATCTGTCAAGAAGGAGAAAGCGACTATTCGTTGTGTCGCTTCCAAAATCTTCAAGAGTGAAATGCACAAAGAGGATGCTATAGGCATAATGCAAAACTTCAATCACATCAAGGAACCAGGATTCAGGTGGTTGCAGTGA
>JALHSR010000171.1 GCA_022865315.1 Methanotrichaceae archaeon
GCATGAAGAAACTCATATCTGACCAATGGAATGCGCTCTCATGTTCGATCAGTTATGCCAAAGGCTGGATAAGGAGATTCTTAGAGGGGACTAATTACAATACAATCTGATTATTAGAAATTGTGCGGAAGACTATAAATTGCATTTCTGAACTCTAGGTCGGCTTTGCATTAATCAAAGAGATATTTAATCAGAAATGCATATTAAAAAATAAAATATTCTTCGCTTAAGGAGTGATTTGAAATGGAAAAATTTCTGGGAATAGTTAAGGACGGAAGATTTTCAATTCTGGTACCTCGTGCACAATGCTGCACTGTAAGACTAACTCGTATTGCCAAGCCAGCATCCATAGCTGAAGAGTTGGTATCATCCCATGAGATAAATCTGAATGAATATGAAGGTAAGGCTATCATGGTAACGGGAGTGCTCCCCGAACTCAAGAGCTGGCTATATGAAGCCAACGTGATCGACCAAGCCGGTCCTATATTGACAGAGGTTGTGAAAGAGACCTTTGGTCAAGGATGAAATCGATCCGCCATTAGGAGTATTACAAGATATAACAGCGACGAGGAGCAGGTCGCTTGTTGGTCAAAAGCGAATTTGGCATAGTTAGAAGTCGTGACTGTCCACTTCGTTATTTTGTTCGAGCACCCTCTGAATATTACTGAACCCTCGGTTTCGATCATGCTTCTCCTCATCGAATCCAAAAGCCAATGGGATGGGTTAGATTGAGCATTTCGTGATATTGATCTTGGACAAATAAGCGATCTCGGAGGTAAATGCTAGAGGCAAGTAAAGAAGCGAGTTCAATAATAATGTCTGATTGATAATTATAGTCTAACACCTAAAGATTCAAACTAATAATCGGCAAGTATAGCCCCAACAGTAGGCTCCTTTTAGTATAAATCTTTACGTTCGCAACTAAAATTACACCTGTTCACATTTTTGTTTAGACTAGTTTAGGGGCAAGCGTCCAGCACGAATATTCGGCATCTGAAATGTAATTTGATAACAATGAGTTACCAATATCGATAAACAAAATTGTTCTAGACCTCGTTTATCATTGCCCAGCATGCAAAACATCGGCATCTAAAGGTCTGGCCAAATAATTCCTGAATATGAGATATCTGATCTCGTTTCATATCTCTATTGTGAATAAAGTTTTGAACCAATATATATCTTATGTAAATCTATGTATCATGATGAAGACGAGAACCTTTCGACTTTTCTAAAGAGCTTCGGTTTCACAAATAACGAATTTGGAGAGGTTATAGAAGAACTTGATGCCTATCGGTCCATTCCAGGAACCACTCTCAAGAGGTATATTTACAGGATAATTGAGACCATCGAAATTGATGACCGACTCGCTTTTCTTAAAGGCATAATGGTGGGAGTGGCTATAAGAAAAGCAGCAGACGTCTGTGACGAACCGGAAATAACTGAAGAGGAGAAGCGTATTGCACGCGAAATCGAGTGGCTCAGGTCAAGTGGACCGAAGACCGACCACCTTTAAACCATAGGCGGGCCCTCTCTCACGCGGGTTTCCATGGCTTCAATCGGCAACTCACCTCCAAATTGCCAGCCAAAAGAAATTTGATCTATGGTTTCCAGCCACCAAGTTGCTCCCACTTTTGCGCATAGGTTGACTTTTTCGATATCGAAAGGGTCTTGTGTTCGACCTGCAACCACCACTTCAAAAGGTTCTTCTGGCTGACGTTGGGCTTTTACAAACTTTATTGCCTCTTTGAGCTCTTCTAGACTCAGCATATTTCCCTTGAGATCTTTGATCGGAACCATGCCGTCAAATCTTGCTGCACGACGAAATGGTCTCTTATTAGGCCAGACTCAACCGACACAAATGGGTATATGCTTCTGGATTGGCGTGGGAAGGAATTGAGCTGCGCTCCCGGGTAAGTCTCCCTTGACTTTGTAGCGATTTCCGTTAAAGCTGAATGGCTGACCGCTCCATGCTTTTGCAAGCACCTCCAAGGCTTCGTCCAGCATATTCCCCTCAAACGCATATCCATCTCTACCCCCATGTACTCCCACTCCCACGGTCCAGATCCTATGCCAATACCCAAGATCAACCTGCCCCCAGAAAGCTGGTCAAGGGAGGGATACTTCTCGAGCCTGTTTATGAGGTCGCCTTCGAGGCAATGGTGTCACCAATGGTCCAAGCCTAATCCGCTCTGTTCTCATAGCAATTGTGCCAAGGCAATCCAGGGATCCCAGATGGATATAGATCTTGCCATTATGTGATCCCACAGAAAGAAGCCATCCCAACCTGACTCCTCAGCATGCAGAGCGAGTTTGGCCATGTCCTTTGGCTGGTGGTAGGATCCGAAATTAGGAACAATGAGACCATATCTCATATGGGATTAGCTTATCATGAGAAGTTAAACCTAACGAAGATCGGGTCACTCAAACCCACATCTTCAAACAATTTTTGCCAATCATATACAGTTATGAACTCTTTTTTTTCAAAAATGGCGATAATCTTGGATATTTTTGGCAATCGGCATATTTAGCCAACTTGCTTCGTTAAGTCCGATATAGCCGCCAGGCTTCGTAACAAGGATATATTCAACCAGTTCCGTCTTTATGTACCTTGGACGAGAATGACGCTAATTTTATATTCTTAGACTTTCGGAATTGAAGGAAATTGATTCTAGACTGAGATGGGAACTGATAATCAGCTATCTTTTAAGATTGGAATGAGGCAAAGCAAAAATATAAAGAATGAATTAGCTTTACTCCAGCTTAAGGAGAGGAGTTGGTAAATTTGAAAACAATCAACAAAAAATATTTTTTGCTCAGTGCTTCTCTGATAACCATACTTACTGCAATTGTTCTGCAAGCATCGGCGGTAGAAACAAACGCCTCAAATATCATTATATTGGAGCCTAAGGAAGGATCGAATGTATCAGCTGACAACCTCACTATTATGGTAGAAGTGAAGAACTTCAACCTGACAGGCAAATTTGGCCAGACGAACGTCACCGGAGAAGGGCATATCCATTATTATTTGGATGCGGTTGTGCCCACCGAACCGAGTAAGCCTGCAATAAGCGCCCCGGGCACCTATGCACCATCTGCAAATAAGACTTATATTTGGCAGAATGTTACCGAAGGGACGCATAACCTTTCTGTGCAACTGGTGAACAATGACCACCCCCCCTTAAATCCACCTGTAGTAAGAACTGTAGATATCACTAGTACTTCCGCTCAACAAAACGTGGTGGTGGATTTGATCGCCATGGGTATAGCGTTTAACAAGAAGAGTATAACGGTGCCAGCGGGATCAAACGTTACAGTCAATTTTGATAACCAGGATACTGCAATTCCGCATAATTTCGCTGTCTACGACTCTGCATTGGCGAAGAAAACCATTTTTCGAGGAGAAATAGTAAGTGGCCCGAAGAAAATTGTCTATAGATTCGATGCCCCTCAGGAACCGGGAACGTACTTCTTCCGTTGTGATCCTCATGCGCCTATCATGAACGGTCAGTTCATCGTGCAATAGATTAAATGCTAAAAAAAGGATAAGATAGGTCTTGTATCAAATTTTCATCTAAATCAAAAGGGGCGATGAAATTGAATCTCGAAAAAGTTTTTAGAAGAAAAAAGATAGCCTTTTCAATTCTTTTTATAGTATTTCAAATAGGACTGGTTTTAGCTCAAGCTAATGGACCAGTGCCTCCTGAAGTTTTGACATACCCCATGGATTGGCCTTTACCCAACAAGGATTATGCCAACACCAGAACTACTTTCGACGTCGATATCAATTCGGATAATGTAAAGAGCCTAGAACTAGCTTGGTCTGAACCTATAAACGCTACGAGCCTCTTTGGTGGGGCTTCGAGCAATCCCATTGTCATCGGCGATACAGTCTATTTTCAGGATCTGAACAGCAACATATTCTCTATGGATTTAAAGAGCGGAGAATCTAACTGGAAGAAATTGTATAATATGACAACGATTGGGCCAAATGGACCAGTTGCAGGCTGGGGCAAAATTTTCATGGCCAAAGGCGTTTACAATATAACTGCGTTGGACGTGTCAACTGGTAAAGAAGTGTGGACAACAAACATCTCTACAGGACCGACAATCGGCATTGATATCCAGCCTACCGTTTATAATAACACAGTCTACGTTTCCTCTGTTCCGGGAACAAGTGCTTCCGATTTCTATACAGGCGGAGGCATTGGGGTCATATATGCACTTGACCAGAAGACAGGCAAGGTCAGGTGGAGTTTCAGCACTGTGGACTCACCTGAAATCTGGAGCAATTGGGAAGTCAACAGCGGCGGAGGTGCTGGTATACTCCGGCATTGGACCTCGAAACCGGTTTGATGTTTTGGGGCGTGGGCAATCCTGCTCCATGGCCAGGAACGCCTAAATACCCCAACGGTTCAAGCCGGCCAGGACCCAATCTATATACTGACAGCATTTTGGCTCTAGATAGCAATAGAGGCTGGCTAAAGTGGTACAGCCAGGTCAACTCCCATGATATACTTGATCACGACTTTCAGGTACCTCCCATTCTGGCCCTGGCAAACGTGAGCGGCAAAATGCAAAAAATAGTGATAGGATCTGGGAAGATGGGCCGTGTATACGCTTTCAATCGCAGCACAGGTTCCATCTTATGGGCGGCCGTAGTTGGAAGACATGAGAATGACCAGTTAGCTGAGCTTCCCAACGCGACAATAACTGTCTACCCTGGCTACTTCGGTGGAGTGGAAACACCTATGGCTTACGCCGAAGGGGTTGTCTTTGTACCTTACATTGACCTTTATACAAACTATACTAGTACCCAGGTACTAGATGCACAGAACTTTGACCAAGCCAAAGGCGGATTTGTAGCCATAGATGTTGAAACGGGCAAGATCATCTGGGAGAAGAAGTTTGAATCGATCAACGTTGGCGGAGCCACAGTTGTTAACGACTTGGTTTTTACCGCTACATTCGACGGAACGATCTATGCCTTCAAGAGGGATACAGGAGAGGAGGTATGGAAGTTCAAAGCCCCTGCAGGTATCAATGCCTGGCCTGCCGTTGCGAGTGATACAATTGTCTGGCCGTGTGGCACAGGCGGAAGCCCCTCTTTAATCGCTCTAAAGCATCCAGCAACGTCCGCAGTAGGTCCGTAAGCTTTCGTAGCTGCGGACCTAATTTTTTTACTAATCCATTTAGCCGGAACCGGACCTACTCTCATTTAACTGATGCTACTGAAATCGATTCAACCTTGAAAAAAAATCAATTATTTCGAGTCAGAGGGTAGGCAATAAATATCTCCTAAACTGAGTCCATTGACGTGTAATGGATGAGGCCCTTAGCTATTATAATCATGGACGGCTTTGGCATTAGCTCAGGAAAAAAAGGAAATGCTATCGCTAAGGCTAAAAAACCCAATATCGAAAGAATTTGGAAAATTTATGCTACAACAAATTTAGAATGTTCTGGCTATGCCGTTGGCCTCCCAAGAGGTCAAATGGGTAATTCTGAGGTAGGGCATCTCAATCTAGGCAGCGGTAGAATTGTTTACCAAGATTTAACAAGGATCAACCTTGCACTAGAGGAAGGAAAACTGGGTCAAAATCCTGTGCTAGTTAAATCAATGCAGAAAGCTCAGAAGGGCAAACTGCATCTGTTAGGCTTACTATCTGACGGAGGAGTGCATAGCCATATAACGCATCTATATGCTCTCTTGGAAATGGCCAAGGACAGAGGCCTAAAAAATGTTTACATACATGCCATCTTGGACGGCAGGGATGTCCCTCCCAAAAGCGCTTTGGCATATATTCAAGAAACTGAAGAAAAAATCAAAAAAATCGAAATTGGAAAAATAGCCACGATCGTAGGGCGCTACTATACTATGGACCGTGACAAACGCTGGGATAGAGTAGAAAAAGCCTACAAATGCTTAACAGAGGGAAATGGATTTTATACCGGGACGCCTGAAAAAGCCGTGCTAGATGGATACGAACGCGGCGAGAGCGACGAATTCCTTAAACCTACTATAGTTGATGCTAATGGGCTTGTGGAGCCTAATGACAGCATAATATTCTTTAATTTTCGTCCTGACAGGGCAAGAGAGATCACGAGAGCATTCACAGATAATAATTTTACAGAATTTGCTAGAAAACCTGTCGAAGTCCATTTTACCTGCCTGACACAATACGATATCACACTGGATGCAGCAGTAGCTTTTCTTCCAGGGGACATTAAAAATACTTTGGGAGAGGTCGTGAGCCGTGCAGGCCTGAAACAACTCAGGATAGCCGAGACAGAAAAGTACGCTCATGTGACCTATTTTTTCAATGGCGGAATGGAAACTCCAAATCCGCAAGAAGACAGAGTCCTAATACCATCGCCCAAGGTGGCTACATATGATCTCAAGCCAGAGATGAGTGCATACGAAGTGACAGATGAGGTAATAAAACGTATCAGGTCTAAAGACTATGACCTCATTATATTGAACTACGCCAATCCAGATATGGTTGGGCACACAGGAATCTTCGATGCTGCTATTCGGGCCATTGAGACTGTCGATGAATGCGTGGGAAGAGTTGTAGAAGAGATCCTTAGGCACAGAGGAATAGCTCTTCTTACTGCCGATCATGGAAACGCTGAGAAGATGACCGATGACAATGAAAGTCAGCCACACACTGCACATACCACAAATCAAGTGCCTTTTTCCTTCATAATAGGTAACAATAGAAATCATAAACTTAGAGATGATGGTATTTTGGCTGATGTAGCCCCTACAGCTTTAGAACTACTCGAAATTTCCAAGCCTTCAGATATGACCGGAAAGTCTCTGATTGTGTATTAGAGTTATATTTTGTCATTCCAACAAAATTGTCTAATTTTTCAAATGGAGTGAAAGAAAAACAATTATTAACAATTTAGCTTTCTTTTCCGCAACCATTTTCTTCAACTACTTCGCTAAAATGTGCTATTCTTGTCATGAAGCTCCTGGACATTTTGCTTAACTCGGTCAGCTGAGACTGGCTCGGCCATGACGATCAAGAACAAGGTTCCAAAATGCGTAATTTTCATTTCGATTATAGCCTGACCTATACAAATTAATCATATTATGGCTATTATTAAAATGCTGTCTGGAAGCAAAAAGTGTGAATTGATTGAATGAGGACTTCGAATAACCGAGCTATCGCCAGTTGTATATACTATAAATACTATTAAATATCATGAATAGTTTTATGAGCTTTGGCATCCAGCTGGCTTGCCGTCGATTAGATGAACTTGGCGATCCCCTTTCGGGATTAAA
>JALHSR010000172.1 GCA_022865315.1 Methanotrichaceae archaeon
CAAGCGCGGAATATGATCGTTCTTTCTAATTTGACTTCTGCCTTTAATGTTACATCTCCAGAAAATATCTCTGCGTTGAAGTGACTTGAAAGACTGTATGAACAACAATCACGACCGTTGAATCTAGCTATGTGGTTTATATTCAAGACTCCATGCGGCGACCTAAGGATTTTCAATCGTATGCTTGTAGATTCAGGCCATGCGAAGATCGATGACTACAAGAATGACGAGTTCGATCCTTCTAGTTGGTGGGGCTAAAAATCAAATTCTACCAACCTAAGTTCGAAGACCTACCTTCCTTAAACTTCGTATGATCTCGTGGGTCACAGGATAATGGCCATCGATATCGATCGTCCCGCCACCCTCTACAACAGCATCAAGAAGCAAATCATAAGATATGCCAAGCCTTACAGCCTCAATCCTGTCGATGTATTCGACATTATTAGTCGAGCCGTCATCAGAAACGGACGTCCAGGCCAAACGGATGCACCTATACTTCACGTCCACATAGAGGTTTTTTGCTTTAGCCAGGCTCTTACACTTATTGATGAATGGCTCCGGTGAAATTATGACCTTGTTTGCCATGAATGCCATCAAAAAATAGGGGGTGAGGAAGATCGCACTTTTTGCCCAGAATCATGTAGGGTTTCGTGCAATCTTCGGATTCTACAAGAAACCTATTACATTGGCTTTTTATAAGTATGCGATCCAGGCAAGGCGAAAGTATTCAAGAATCAAACACCTGCCTTGGTGATCCTTGCTTGTCAAAATGCGCTACGCACTCCAGGGCTTTTATCCAAAAGACCAAGGAGTACCTAGTATGGACTTAGAGTTGCATCACACCGTATCCCCAAAGAGAGGTCGTTCAAGGTCTTGGTGCCTCCCAGTCTACAATAATCAATGATTAACTATTAGAAGGTATAATTCGAGATATACTGCCGAGGATTATATTTGGATAACGGTACCAAATTATTGAAAATCAAGACCCCACCAGATTATCCTCCGGAAGACGGAAGATATCTCAGAGGAAATGATTATTCGCCCGTCGCTGTCGTAGCTATTCTCGCTTACTTTGACTTTGAGATTCCAGAGTATCTTGAAAACCTTGTAAGAATCTCAATCGAAACCGGTGCCGCTTTAGCTGGAACTCTACAGACTGAAAACATAGGACTAGAGAAGGTTATTGCCAATATCGTGGCAAACCCAAATATTCGCTATGTAATTCTTTGTGGAAGGGAATCTGCTGGACATCTTACAGGAGAAGCTTTTATCGCTCTAATGAAGAACGGAGTGGATGAAAAAAGAAATATAGTCGGCACCGACGCTCCGCACCCTACATTGCATAATATTCCTATGGAATCAATAGACCGCTTCAGAAAGCAAATTACCCTAATTAATCTTCTGGATGAGGTCAATCCAGACATAAACAAAAAAGGCGTTTGGTCCTGCTATCAGGAAGAACCCACAGAATTCATGGGTTATAATGTATACGATTATGGGGCATTTCCAGAACCGTCCATATGCAAGAAGATTACATGGAAGATAACGCAACCATGGACCTATGTGGAGGACGAAAAGGCACTTACCACAATGAGCAAGGTTATGGAAGCCGCAAAAAAGGTAGCAAAGCCTGAAGCTGCATCACCAAGCAAGATTGCCACATCAAAACTACCCCAGACATGGTATGTCTTTAAAGATAACATGCAATACGGTCCATTGGATCCATCAATGATAATAGAATGGCTGAGAGAAGGAAGGATCACAATTTACGATTTCATTTGGACTCCCCACTTTGGTTCTTCTTGGAAAAGAATAATAGACGTTTTAATTCTTGACACTAAGAATAATCATTATTAGTACATATCTTGGCCTGCCTTCTAGCGGTCAGCCTAAAAACAACATTGGCCCGGCAGCCACAACTTGCGATGTTCAAGACGTCATTCTATGCCTGTCTTCGAGCATCGGAGTTATGCAATCTGGATGTTGATGATATCAATCCCGATAATCTCACGCTCGTAGTTAGAGATGGCAACGGTGGAAAGACTTCAGTATGCTATCTCTCTGACGAAGCTGTTGAAACACTCCGAGAATACCTGGCATTAAAGCCAGATTTCGAAGTTGATAACAGAAGACCACTATTCTTCACAGACTACGGAAGCAGATTCAACCGCAAAGAGATTTACCGCTTAGTGATCTACTACAAAGAGAAAGCAGGCATTAAGAAGCCAGGCGGTGCATATGTTCTTTTCCGGCATACTCCCGCCTCTTTGATGGTTAAGAACGGTTGTGATTTGCTTACAATCCAACAGGTAATGCGTCACAATCATATAACGACCACTATGCGCTATCTACACCTTGCCGATGATACTAAGAGATACAAATACGACAAATTCTTGAAACTTTGAAGGGAAAAGTCTTTAATGCACAACCTCGATCAAAATTTTGATCGAGGTCGATTGCTGATAGCCTCCTGTGACAGTCGTTGTGATAGGTTTCATGTTAGTCCACCATATTTTCATGCAGATCCTATTGCCTTCTAGAACATCATATTATATTGCCTTGATCCATACCACTCATTATATCATTATTAGGCCGAGCTTTGCTTGGACGTTCCGCCAGATAATTGAGTTATAGGCAGTCTTTTGCTTTCTAATTGGGCAGGACCTTGCGGAGGTTTCTCAATAGATTTTAAGAGTTGACTTAAAGGCGCTTTCCTATCAGGACATTCTAAGACCTGAATAGTATCGAATAATCGATAGCTGCTCTCAATACCGAGTGCAGAGACGATTAATACAGCTTTATTTGAGGTTGAATCAGATGGCCAAGCCGGAAAATATGCTAAATAAACCCATGATCCGGTTTCATTGTCGTATCCTCTTCCAACCACTCCTTCGGCACCAGCTATCTTGTATGGTTTGACAGATAAGTTCGATAATCTGTGATATTTCATCTCTTTATCAATATAATTCGTCATAGACGAATTGTTAAAAGTCTCTAATCCAGCGAAGGAAATTGGTGAAATGATTGCTTTACCCATTTGATTATAATCGTTTTTAACAATGAAGTCGTTAGTCTTTGATTTTGTATCATTTTGATCGATGCTCTTATTGGTTTCTATTGAGAAATGATTCATATCCATTGAAAATTGCCAGCCATCAGATAATTCGGAATCGATAGCATTGGCATTCGAAGCATTTACAAAGGTAATAGTCGTAGAAATCAGTGCGACGAGAATTATTCTGTAGGGTATCACAGTCGTCTAGAAGACGAATACATATTTATGGCTTAGCCATGGGGACGCATTTCCGCCACCGCGACTTAGAACAATTGCTCTTTATTTATTCCCATCAGGAAGACCTTAGACTCGACGCTATCTACGATAATGACCCGTACTACTTTTTCTCCGAAGTCCAGCATATCTTCAATCTGGCTACTGAAGAGTTGGTCGATCCATCTGGTCTTGAAGCGTGGTGTAAACTCAATCTTGAAAATTGTGCTGCTACAGAATCTGAAATGTGGACAAAATGGGCTATGATAGCTTCAGCCTACGATCGATACCTAAAACTCCTGCATTCTGAGGGAGTTCTGGATTTCGCTTCGATACAAAGTTGCGCTTTAAGCTTGATGCAAAACAATCCTCAAGTTTTGGCTGGAATCAGAAAACGTTACCAAGATATCTTTATTGATGAATATCAGGATACGAATGCAGTTCAAGACAGGATTATCAGTCTTTTGGCCGATGATGGAGAACGTTTTACCGCAGTTGGTGATGATGACCAAAGCATCTATCGGTTCAGAGGAGCTACCGTACGCAATATCCTTACATTCAAGGAAAGATTTCCGAAAGCAAAAGTCATTAAGCTCGAACAGAACTTCCGCAGCAAGAAATCTATTGTCCAGAACTCTCAACATGTAATAGAAAACAATCCAGCTCGCATCCCCAAAGCTCTCACTTCAGTTAGAGGGATCGGAAGTGATGTTTTAGTCGTCTATGAACGCAATCTCACTGAAGAAGCAAAAGCATCTGTGAGGTTGCTGAAAAGGTTGCATAATTCTGGCAAGATAGCTAATTATGGAGATATCGCATTACTATTTCGTAGCGTTGAACATCACGCTCTTCCGTATATAACTGCGCTTCTAGAAGCAAATATGCCATTTAATGTTACTGGTGATGCCAGATTCTTTAAACGTGCTGAGATTTCTACGCTATGCGACCTGTTTCGGTATCTGAACATCACAGGAAAAGGGGGTGATCAACGCTATTTGAGCAACTCTTTATTTGCCTTCCATCCCGAGAGTTGCAAAGCCCTTGAAAAGACGGACAAGAACCTTATTGAAATTTCAGCACCAGAAGATTTGCAGTCGATCGGCATAATGGATTCAAACGATCAGCAAAGACTTATGGATTTGGCAGATCTTAAACGCCAAGTCCAAAAAGGAGATCATACATCGATGCTGGCCGTTTATTATCAACTATTACAGTGTACCAGTTGTGCATGCAGATTCGAGCAAAATGAAAACCAAAATTCAATGAGCAATTTAGGACTATTAAGTCAACCCATTGCAGCATGGGACGAATACGGAGGCACCAGCGATCTAAAATCATTCTTAAAGTATCTTGATATGCTAAAACAGGGTGGTGTGAATCAGATCACAGTGCCACCTAAAGATGCAATTCAAATAATGTCTATACATCAAGGAAATACTGACAAATTCCGCTCATCACCAGCCTGGGATCACGGTTTGGCTCCAGAGTGGCTATGTCGGCCGAGTCCAGCGGATTATCGAGCATTGATCCGGTGACACTTTTTTGTACAAGTCCAGCCCTTTGTGAGCAGCCCACACCCGCCCAGTTGCACCGTCTGGGCAGATCAAGGCTGTGACCCTACTTTGCTCTTATTATAGGAAAAAAGCACAAATGCATAGCGAGAAATACTATATCGATATATGTTTGGTAGGTGTGGAGAATGAATCAATCAGCAATTTTGGCTCTGGTCATTATTTTTTCGTCAGTTGTGGTTGTTTCTGGGACTAACATCTGCGATAATGCACCATGTGAACCCCAAATCAATGTTAGCCTTGGAAAGGCGTTTACCATATCCCTTGAATCCAATCCTTCGACTGGCTTTGAATGGTGGACTAAATCCGATCCTAACTATCTGAGTCTTTTAAATTCGACCTTTGTTAGCGGGAATGAAAGGTCGGGAATGGTAGGTGTCCCAGGAAAGGAAATGTTTACCTTCAATGCAAGGAGTGCAGGTAATACAGAAGTAATCATGCTTCTGCTTAGACCATGGGAGAATGGTACCATTGCCGAACGCAAGATCTTCCCGATAAATATCGTGTCCGCAGCCGCTGCACCAAAGCAGGAAACTTTCACGAATGAGTCTGTAATGGAAACGCCTACGCAGGCTGGCCCTCAATCTCCGCCTTCGAGATCTGATTTGAGTTCTCTCAGCAAACCAAGCTGATAGGTGCTGGTTATGGATTTATGATTTGATAAAACCCGCGAGGATAGGGTTGTGATTCAAGGTCGAAACATGGACACCCGTCGAAGTTGGTAACTCCCATGATGATGAGGTGAATTCAATGACGATGAGGAAGCGGAAGAGGTTTGTGGCCGCACATACATTCCTGCGACGTTTCCGCGCCTGCAAAGAGGCGAGATGCTGCCATGTTTGGTTGCCGCACTTAACGACCAACTGAATAAGAGTGATGGGAACGAAACGCGCCTGGCTATTGCTTGCGAGGCACTTTCCTGCGGGAAGTCGCGGGCCGAGGTTATCAACTTGTTTACAGGGCAGGATGATTTTATCGAGGCGACAACGGCAAGGTACGTCGATTTCATAATCGTGCGCGGTTGTCATCGCTAGAAATGCGAGAAAATTCAGGACAAATGCGGACGTTTTGTTGATTGCGAGCGGTGTCCGAGCATTTCGGTTACGGTTGCGTTTGCGGCTGCAACGGACGTTTTTTTAGAACTTATTCAAGTGGAATAAAAATATATGGTAGATTTTTATACAATGCCTGATGGCGATGCGATGGCCGAGGCAATGGAAATGGACTCAGAATTCTTCGAGGAGCATCCTGAGAAGACCGTATACTGTCGCTTGGCGATTCCGGGCGAGGACTTCGGCTTTTTCCCGCCTCTGACACTCGCTCACGTCGAAAATTTCGGTGACGGTATGCAACTTCGTACACTTATCTTCCCGCCGGAAGAGAAATGGGCGGATCTGGAAGCTGAATGGGGCGGATTGTCGCCCGACGAGAGATGGGCGAAGCTAGAGGCGATATGGAGATTGGGTGGGAAGTTGCGGCCGAATGAGCATGAACCTGTTGAAAAGTTGGAATAAGCAGAAGCATAGATGTGATAGTTATGCTATCGATGGCGACGAGACCCCCAGGGGTGCTGTAACTACCGACAAGCGAAGGGGGTTGAAATGGTAGAAGAAAAACCTGAGTACATCAAATTGAAAAATACTCGTGATGTTTTGGCTTATGTTCAGAGGCTGATAAACTGCTTGAGACGTAAGGATCTTGAGATTGATCGCGATTACATAGGAAAAATTATTTATCTGTTGAATACGTGGTTGGCGGCATATAAAACAAATTCAGAAAGTTCTGAGGTGAAGGCGATTAAAGAGAGATTATCACAGCTTGAGAAAGCGCAGCAAGAGAAGGCCAAGAAATGACTGCCACTGCCACCATAAAGAGCTTGGATAGACGCATTTCCATGCTTGAAGAGCGTGCACCTCCCGAAAACGACAGCAACATTACCAACTTAGTCCTGAGCCAGTCGATTTCGAATGAGGAAATTGCCCTGATGGAAGAACATGCCATGCTGGCAGAGACTGGATTCAACGATACGCAGATTTCGGAAATGATGCAGGAGAGATATTCACAAGCACAAGATGCTTTTGACCATTTTCGGGAAGCGTATCAGACGGTGTTGCAAGCCTTGAAGGTATCTCCTCCACACGGTCGTGGACGACCAAAATCGAAATCACGATGATCAGTAGCGGGAGTTCTTGATCACCTCTCCCGCACTCTCTTTTTTAAAATTGCCTGAATAATAATGGACACATCGAAACGCCTCGAACGAAAGCTGCTGAGGAAGGGGGTGAGCGGGTTATTGTGCGCTAGGCTTCTTCAAAAGCTGGAAGTTCTATGATAGTTCTTTTACGTGCGAGGGTTCGGAAATACGCTGCTTACACAGCTATATTAGCCACCCAAAAGCTTTTCGTTTAATACTCCTTAGCAACTTAACAGGATGTCGCATCAACATCTTGGTAAGATCGAAATTCGATTAAATTTATGGATTGGACATGTCAGAACCTAATGAGCGTCAATATTGGCTATGGGTAACTCGTTCTGAATATTACTGGGATGAGGATGGCAATGATAGGGAAGATCTTGATCCAAATAGCGGTGTGGATTCAGGTGGATGGTGGACTTGTCATAAGGATACTAAGCGGGGGGATTTGGTTCTCATGTGGCGCACTAAGCCAAAAAGCGATATAGGCTATCTGATGTAAGCTGAAAGCGATGCGTATTCGATTGTTGAAGAAAAGATACATGGGTGGAACAACGGATGCGATTTTCAAGTTCTCTATAAATTCGAGAATCCAGTAACGGTAAAAGATCTGCGCAATAGTCCTTCTTTTGAGGATTGGGGGCCGCTCAGGTGTAGTTTTGAGCATAGTAATTTTAGGATAAATCCAGAGTATTGGGCCAAGCTAACTGAGCTTATTGGAGAAAAAAATACCGGATATATAACATTCATAGAAGCCATACAGAAGGAATCAATTGCAAAGTTTATAGTTAATGAAGAAGATTTCGAAAAAACTTTAGTTAACAATCTTGGAGTCCTTAATAAATTTGGCTATAATTTGGAATTGTATTCTGATTCTACAACAGGATTGACAGGCCGGCAATTCGTTTGTGGTTATGGTGGTCGAATAGATCTTCTCTGCTACGACAAAAGTCGGGGACAGTATGTTGTCATTGAGCTTAAACTCGTCCGAGCAGGTCAAAATACATTTGGACAGATCTCTGGCTATATGGGATGGGTACAAGATCGAATTGCTGGGAATGAGCCAGTAATGGGACTTGTGGTAAGTCGAGGAGTTGATACAAAATTTGAAGCGGCTCTAAAGACAACAAATCGAATATTCCCATTGCATGTCGAAGATTTGGAGGAAGATTTAGGCTTTAGTAAAGGCTATCTTGATCCAAAAATTCCGCCTAGGCCAGATGGCATTAAGCTACTGATCCCGCAAAGTCCAAGGTCTAAAGGAGACTTATGGCTCAGAAAAGGAGATACTCATTCACGTCAGGGTAGATATGCCGAAGCTTGGAACAACAAAGGCGATGCTCTATATGATCAGGGCAAGTACGACGAAGCTATCAAAGCCTATAACAAAGCCATCGAGTTGAAGCCAAATTATGTGGCGGCCATAAACAGCAAAGGGTTTGCTTTGATGGAATTTGGCAAATATGATGAAGCTATCAAAGAGTATGACACGGCTATTGAGATCAACCCAAAGTCTGTAGATGCTTGGAATGGGAAAGGCTTAGTTTTTAGTACGATGGAAAAACATGAAGAGGCCATTCGATGCTATGATAAAGCCGTAAAGTTAAATCCTAAAAATACAACGAGCTGGATCTGCAAAGGCACTGCTCTTCGTGATCAGGGGAAGTATGATGAAGCTATCAAAGCTTTCGAAAAGGCTATCGATATCGAGATCGATCCTCAAGATGCCGATGCGTGGTACAACAAAGGACTTGCTCTCAAGGCATTAAAACGCGATACACAAGCCAATGCGGCCTTCGCCAAGGCCAAGGAACTAGGATATGAAGGAAAACCGTAATGCTAAAGCCAATTCCTTTGCTAGGAAAGTCGATGGTTAGATGGTTATGGTCGAGTGTATATTTCCCTTTTTTATTTTAATCAGACGCAAGACCCACAGATATTTTTATAAATACATTTCTGGGTCGATAAGCCCTATTTTGCGCTACCAGATATAGGACTGAAAAATTTATTTAGCTGCCATCGATTAATCGACAACGGGCAATTGTCAAAGTCCAATCCTAAAGTCTATGGAATGGTTAGTTAACCAAAAGGGTACTTCGAAGCTTTCCATAAGATTGGATCAATAATTGTACAATATGCCACTAATTTTAATGATGTAACATTTATTATTCCAAGGGGCATCGGATTCAATTGCTTTACTGCTCGATACTCACATTTCTCCTCTCGAAGAAATCTCGCAGTGCTTCTTCGACGACTTTGCTTTGAGCATGCATACTGTTCCTTGTTTGAACAGTGTACACTTTGAGCGTCTTGCTGACCGATTCGGATAATGTGACTGTTGTTTTTCGCACCATAACAAAACCAGGGAAGTTCATGTATCAATGGGTTCGGTTGTTCTTGCCGCCGTCTCTCGGTCTTTACAAATGGGGCACCACAATCTGTCGCACAGGTCTCGCAGGTGATCCCCACATTCCACGAAAAATTTTCCTTGTTCCATCATTGCATCTCCGCAATCGCATCTCCGCAAAAAAACAGACTGATCATATCTGTTCATCAGCTCATCTTCTTCTCTTCAGCTTTCCTCTTCTCTGCTCTTGCCTCCATGAAACTGGCTTGTTCCTTATTCATATCGGCAATTACCTTGGCATTAACCTCAGCCTTTGCATTTTCGCTTGTCATTTTTTGAGTCTCCTTTTATGCTTCTACATCTAATACGACGCCTTTAAATAAAAGGTTTTTGGTACCTAAGTTTAGAAGTACTATTATCTATATAAACTAAAAAGCTTAGTATAATACCCAAACTAGAAGGTTTGCACCTGATAGTCTCTGATCGTCTCTAATAGTCTCAGATAATTATTATGATTTTGTGATGAACTTCATAAAACGCTTTGCATACGTTTGACGAGCGGGATAGTTCGTGAGGATATGGGACTACACCAATTACTACCCGCTCGCCTGCTTTGGAGATATATTCTCCCATTCTCTTGTGAGTCTTCGTAGAGCAATGGGTCGTGCTCAACGATAATGAGGCTGTGATGGGCTTCTTCTAGGATCGTTATCAACTGGAAGGTAGTGAACCTCTTGTTTTATTTCATGCTCCGTGAATCTTCGATGCAACCGGCTCAACATGCCGGAAATAATTGCCTGTGACAAATAACACCTTGAAACGTTGGACGTCGAGGTTGCGTAAGGTTGGCAATGTAAATGCTCGCGAAGAGCCACTAGGACGTTGAATGACTTCTCGTGTGTCAGGGGTCTTAAGGTCTTGACTAAAAGTTTCATATTATGCTAGTTTATAGCTCATATTCTCAAGAATTTCAAGCCCGCTCGTTTTGTAGGCCATGCTGTACATTACATACCAAAAATTTTTTTATTCTATGAATCTGCAAATGATTTTTGGAGGCTTAATCGTACATATCCCTAACACTCTAGAACGGGGATGCCATGCGAAATTCCACTGTTACTACAATTGCCCCTACAGGCACAATCAGCATCCTTGCAGGAACTAGTAGTGGCATAGAGCCATTATTCGCTATTAGTTTTGTGCGGCACGTTTTGGAAGGTGGCAGGCTTTTAG
>JALHSR010000173.1 GCA_022865315.1 Methanotrichaceae archaeon
CTTCTTCTAAAATTATTTTAAGGTCCTTGTGCTTGCTCCTGGAAATGCCCTCAAAATCAATAAAATTGTTATCGAATCTTTGAAATCATCTTCTATGGAAAAGTTTCTCAAACTGCTCGGGTCTGAGAATCACAGCAATAGGTCTTCCGTGAGGGCAAGTTAGCGGATTCTGGCAGGAAAACAGTTCCTTGAGCATAAAGCTCATCTCAGCGGATGTCATTCTATACCCGGATTTTATGGATTCTCGACATGCCAGGATTTTCAATATATCTTCTTTATTTATTGTGTCAACATTGACTTTTCCGAATGTAAACAAATCCCTTAGGATATCATGGACAATCGCGGCGCTCTCCAGCTTTTGCCCAATAGCAGGCACGGCTCGTACATACCATGCATTTCCACCGAAAGGCAAGATGTCAAAGCCTAACTCTTTTAGCTCCCCTTGCCAGGAATCCATTAATATTCGCTCGTTGGGATCCAATTCTAAAATGATGGGCTCCACCAGGTCTTGGGAGATTGTTTTCGTTCGGTATTTCTCTAGAAGTCGCTCAAACCTTATGCGTTCTGCCGCAGCATGCTGATCAACTAAGATTAGACCTTCCTCGCATTTGGCCAAGATATACAAATCAAAAATCTGGCCTAAAACCTCTGTTCGCGATAGGTTTTCGTATCCCACAATAAGTTTTGTTTCATCTTCCGTTAATCCTGTTGAAAGTTGTAATTGTTCGCTTGAGCATGCTATTTCAGCAGGGATTCTATCCATAGGTTGGGCAATGGGAGCTGCTACTTCCGTTTTTGCTATTGATCTATCCCGCAAGGCCGAGGAAACGGCATGAGTAAGAGCCATTGAGATCTCCTCCTCACTGAAAAGCCGGATCTCTCGTTTTGTCGGGTGAATGTTAACATCCATTAGCTCTGGATTGATTTGTAGTGAGACCACAGCTATAGGATATCTTCCTGTAGGAATTATGGATCTATATGAATCACGTAGTGCTGCTGTAATTATCCTTGAGTTTACGGCACGGCCATTGATATAGAAAAAAATTCTGTCTGGACTGCTCCGTGTTGCTAAAGGATCGCCTGCTACGCCTTTCAAAGTCCATTGATCTGATTCGGCATAAAAAGTAGCTAATTGCTTCACAGCATTGAGGCCAAAGATTCTCAAAAGCACGTCATCCCATGTCTTCGACCGAACTGATTTGAAAAATGTCCTATTTCCCGAGAAGAGTTCCAGAGATGCATCGTAATTGATTATGGCCATCTCAGTTAGGAGGTATGTTATATGCGCGAGCTCCGTTTCAGGGCTCTTGAGATGTTTGCGTCTGGCCGGCATATTATAAAAAAGATCCTTGACTGCTATGCTGGTGCCTGTAGGGCAGCCGGTCTTCTTGATCTCTACTGCCTTGCCGTTCTCTATTCGCATGAAAGTACCAATAAGGGATCCTTTGGTTTTGGTATAGACTTCGATAGATCTCGCCACATTTGCAATGCTTGAAAGAGCTTCACCTCGGAAGCCCAATGTTCTTACACTGAATAGATCCTGAGCCACTGAGATCTTCGATGTAGCATGCTTCTGAAATGCCAATGGAAGCTCTTCATAATCAATACCGCAACCGTCATCAGTGACTCTGATTAAGCTCAGCCCTCCATTAGCGACTTCGATTAGTATCTTCGTTGCTTCAGCGTCTATTGAATTCTCTACCAGCTCTTTGACAACAGAACTAGGCCTTTCAATGACTTCGCCTGCTGCTATCTTGCTAACCGTATCCTCATCAAGAATTCGTATTCTTGGCATCGTAGAGCCTCTTCTGGTATTCAGCCAATATGTTCAATGCTTCACGGGGTGTGAGGGCGTCTAAATCAAGATTCATGATCTCTTCAAAAAGAGGATAGCAGGATTTGTGCTGAATATCCTTATCGACTTCGAGAGAGTCGAAAAATATAAGTTGCGTGTACTTGGGCTCTTTTCTGGTTTTCTTGCCTATTGGTATTGGTTTCAATATAGTTTCTTTTTCTATTTCTGTAAGTATCTCAGTCGCTCTCTTGGTGACAGCCTCTGGCACTCCTGCTAATTTTGCTACATGGACTCCATAGCTTCTATCTGTAGCTCCCGGAATAACCGTGCGCAAGAATGTTATAGATCCTTTCTCCTCTTTGACGGCCACATTGTAGTTCTTCAACCCAGGAAGAATACACTCTAGTTGTGTTAGCTGGTGATAGTGCGTTGCGAAAATAGTTTTACACTTAACTACATTATGGAGGTACTCCGATATTGCCCAAGCAATGCTTAATCCATCGAATGTGCTAGTCCCCCTTCCGACTTCATCCAAGAGTACTAAGCTATCTCTTGTGGCAAAGCTGAGAATATTGGCTAATTCAAGCATCTCAATCATGAATGTGCTTTGGCCGGCGGAAAGATCGTCGAAGGCTCCTACGCGGGTGAATATCCTATCGACAATACAAAGAGAGGCAAAGGATGCTGGCACAAAAGAGCCTGCTTGAGCCAAAATTATTGCCAAAGCTATCTGGCGCATAAATGTAGATTTTCCCGCCATATTAGGCCCGGTGAGAACGATAAGACGTTCATTGCTGGTATTCAGATAGACATCGTTAGGCACGAAACTGCCATGCATAGTCTTATCAAGGATCGGATGTCGGCACTCTCGAATGGCAATATTTCCATTCTGGTTGAACTCTGGTTTTACAAAAGAACTCTCAACTGCTGCTTCAGCATAAATCATGAGAACGTCCAGTTCGCCCAAAGCTGTTGCTCGGATTTGAAATTCTCGGTCGCGCTCCGCGATTCGGAATCTAACGCGTTCGAAGATTTCTTGTTCTAAAGCTACTAACTTCTCCTGGGCTGAAATGACCTGTATCTCCATATCTTTCAGTTGTGGGGTGATGAAACGTTCGCAATTGGCCAGGGTCTGTTTGCGTATATAATCTGCTGGGACAAGATGAAGGTTAGGCTTTGAAATCTCTAAATAATAACCGAAAACATTAGTATATCCTATTTTGAGGGATCTTATGCCAGTTCTCAGTTTTTCTTTTGTTTCTAAACTGGCTATCCACGTTTTGTTATCTTTTATTGTCTTGCGAATCGAATCCAGATCTTGATCGAAACCCTCTCGGATTACTCTTCCCTCTCTTAGATTGTTGGGTGGATCATCAACGAGAGCACTTTCTAAAAATCTTACTACGTCCTCCAGAGGGATTAGTTGGTCACGCAGTTTCTGCAAATAAACCGTTTTCGAATTTTTCAAGGCCAGAAAAATGGCCGGAAGCTTTTGTAGAGATAAATTCAGAGTTCGAAGATCTTTTGGAGTTGCAATACTGCAAGAAACTCGGCTCACAAGTCGTTCTAGATCAGCTATGCCGGCAAGTCCTTCTTTGAGAGAGGTTCGCAGTATAGCATCATTTTTCAGCTCCTCTACGGTATCCAAACGACTCTGGATATTTTCTAAAGAAAGTAACGGCATTTGGATCCACTTGGCCAGCGTTCTGGCGCCCATTGGAGTATTTGTATGACCTAGAAACTCCAATAGGGTGCCTCTTTTGGACCGATCTCTAATATTCTTCGAGATTTCTAAGTTTCGCAAAGTTATTTCATCGAGAACCATGAACTCAGAGCCTGAGTAAAATTTTATCTCTTTTAGATGCTTTAATGCATGGAAATGGGATTTATGCAGATAAAGAAGAACAGCACCACAAGCTCTGATGCAAGTATTCTTCCCCTGCAATCTGAATTTCTCTATCCAGCCAGTATCAAACTGATTCTCAATGACTTTGGAAGTATTTTCAATAGCAAAACAAGCATCATCAAGAACCTGAATCCTGCTGCACCTCAAATCCAAGCCGAATGTTTGAGGAACTAAACATTCTACTGGTCCAAACTTAGCAATTTCGGTAAATAAATGTTCAGGTTGTATCTCTGTTGTGAAGAATTCCCCGGTTGAAACATCCACAAAGGCGATGCCCACCCCATCGTTATCTTGGATAACGGCAGCGAGATAGTTATTGGAGGACTCTTCTAGCATCGATGGCTCAATAACAGTTCCTGGCGTGACGACGCGTGTGATCTCACGTTTTACTAGACCTTTAGCAAATTTGGGATCCTCCACTTGATCACAGATAGCCACTTTATGTCCCGCTTTAATGAGCCTGGAAAGATAGACATCCAAAGCATGATAAGGCACTCCTGCCAACGGAATCTTATTGCCTTCATCATCCTTTTGGCGTGAGGTGAGGATTATGTTTAGATCGCCAGAAATTGTTATAGCATCCTGCCCGAATGTTTCGTAGAAGTCTCCTATTCTGAATAGCAATATAGCGTCTTGGTATTGTTCTTTTACTCGATAATATTGCTCCATCAAAGGAGAGAGCTTTCCCATGGTTATTCTCTGAGTCTTGTTCCAAGCATATTATTGCTTATGGTATTAAGGGTGCACTGGAGGATCCTTGATAAAGAGTGTCATAAGGGTTATGGCTAAAGCTATCGATGTGAAGACAATAATAGCTCCATTCACGCCGTACCTGTCTGCCGTCAGGCCTGCAATTAGAGGCCCTATTACGATACCAGCCATGCGAGAAGTATTGAATATGCCGAATATCTCTCCCCTTCGTGAGGGGCGAGCGGCATCAGCTATAAGTGCTGCGGCAGCCGGGCTGCCCATGCCAAGTCCAATGCCAAGCGTCGCCAGCAAAATGACGACTTGCACCAGAGTAACGGCTTCAAGGAGTAATGCGAAAGAAACAGTACTGAGAACACAGCCGGAAAATATTAGAAGCTTCCGCTTCCCTTTGTCTGCTTGCTTGCCAAATTGGATGTTTGATATGGCGGTGGAACTGCCAAAAACCAGGTATAATAGGCCGATCTCTGTGGCTGAAAGACCAAGTTGGGAAGCGTAACTTGGCAGCATCGTGAAATTAAATCCGCCCACAATCCCTGCCAACATAACTACGCCGCAGCATGCCAGAAAGGTTGCAAAAAAGCCTTGAACGATTAGCTTATCAGTTTTATGAACGATTGGTCTATTTGCAGTTAACACTTGCTTTCCAGGATCATCAACCTTTTTAAATACTATTATCACCGAAACCAGTCCGAGCAAGGCCCAGAAGTAGAACGGAGCTTCTAGGCCGAATTGATCATAAAGCCAACCGCCCATCAATGGTCCCAGGGCCAAAGCCGAGTAAAACACTGCATTATACCATCCCATGGCGCTTCCTCTCTTTTCACGACTAGCCTGATCTACTATCAGAACCATTGCCAGTGGCCAGACTGCGGAAGCTCCTATTCCACCCAAAACGCGAATTGGAATTAGAGAATAGACATTGGTCGCATAGATGTAAAGAGGTGGCATGATTGTGAAAGACATCAGGCCTAAGAGGATTAGACCCTTCCTGCCTATGTGGTCAGAAAGACGTCCAATAGGTATCTGAATATGAAGTTGAACAGCCCCATATATAGATACAATAAAGCCCAATTGTGTATAAGATGCGCCTAATCCCATCACATACATGGGGAATATTGGAGCGACTAAGGAGATGCCTAGGACGGCCACGAAGACTGAGAGGAAAATAGGCGCCAATGCGCCATTTGTTTCTTTCAAATCAGGTATTTGACTTAGAACTTGAGTTCCATTCCCAGTATAGTTTGGGTATAGGTCACTCCGTTAATTTCTCTCACTTGCAGAACGGTTTTATTAAGGTCTGATATACTTTCCATGTCTGCTATGGCTATAAAGTCCCTCTCGCCATAGACGGGGACTACCTCGCGGATACCTTTTATATTTTCGAGGGCGTCATGGACCTGTTTTTCCGTACCTGGCTCGACATTAATCATTATGAATCCTTTCAAATCCGACAACCTCCATTAATTATTAATAATATGAATTATATTAGTCTTTTACCGGAAAAATGTTATCTTGCTTGGTCCTGGTCGATCATATTTTTAAGGATCTCGATCTCTTCCTCGAAACGGCCCAGCGGCCTGATTTTTGCGGCTTCCATCAAACAATCTAGCGCCTCCTGTGTTCTTCCTAGTCCTGCAAGTGCTGTGGCCTTGGCTTCCATATCCAGGATATCACCACTGTTCAGAATTACCGTGTTGTAACATTCCAGTGCTTCTTCCAGTTGACCAACATTAAGAAGAACGAAACCTTTGTTTCGCAGGGCATCTATATTGAGGGGATCGATAGCTAGAGATCGATCGTAACATTCGAGGGACTCGTCGAAACGATCCAAACTGAATAAAGCTACTCCTTTATTATTCCAGGCCTCGGGGATCTGATCATTCATGGAGATTACTTTTTCAAAGATCTCTAAAGCTTCTTGATATTGCATCCGTTTTGCTTTATCTATACCTTTGTGGAGTAGTACTTTCTCAGTTGTGTTCATAATGATTCACATATAGCCCATAATGTGCGTGGACTCGTTAGCCTGTACATTCGAAGATTGAGTTCCGGGTTTCTTGATCTCCCCGAAAATTTTTTCATAATCCTGAATATGACTGCTCAACCAGGTGGCCAGTTCCTTTGCCGCAAGGGGAGATAGAATGATCTCTGTATCGATCTTTCGTTCCATTATAGTCACGTGTTTCCCTCCTTCAACTATGGCTTTTGGCGAGTCGTTATAGAAAGCAATTCTGAAGTCATAAGGACTGTGACCGCCTATGGCGCCAATGGCATAGACCTGCCTGAACTCGGAGCTTCTGATTATTTCCATTGAGACTTCCATACTTCCGGAAAAGAGCTCAAACTTAAAATAGATGCTGATCTTTTGAGACGGAACCAGCGACCGATTATCGAAACGTATTTAGATGACCTAGCTTTTTGTGGTGGCGATACTATGATTGGGGTCTTAGGGTTAGAGGATGGTACGAGGCTAGAGGGTTATGGTTTTGGTGTGCCTAGCGTTGTCTCAGGGGAGCTGGTATTTACGATAAATTCAGAAGAAAGCCCACGATCTTTAGTCGTGGGATGAATTCGTACACTTCCTAGTTAAGTATATATACTTGCCAAGTCTCTATATAATTGATGGCAAAAGATAGATGGACACATAGCAATACCACAGTCTA
>JALHSR010000174.1 GCA_022865315.1 Methanotrichaceae archaeon
CCGGAATGTAGCTAAATTCTCTTTCTTGCTTCTTATCCGAATTCACTAGTCCTCAATTAATCCGCTTTAGTTTAACTGAAGTTTTTCATCGGATTCCTTGCTTGCTGAACCTTTTATATCTATAAAATAATCTACAGCATCCTGAAGAGATCTGAAGATTTTATCTTCTCCTGTTTTTTGGGTCAGCCCCCTTTTTCGGAAGGTATCTCTAACATTTCCTTTGAGCCCAGCAAATAAGACTTCTAATTTAACTGCTTTCAGATCAGCAATTAATCTACTCAACATATCAGTGGACGAAATGTCGAGATAATAACTAGCATCCATATCGATTATGATCGTTTCGGGAGTCGGATCGTTCTTAAGAGTGATAGTTTGAATAAAAGCGCGTACTTTGTCGGCGTTGGCAAAAAATAGTTGTTCATCAGGACGAAAGATGATTAAACCAGGGATTTGTTCGTTTTCTGGATGCCGTTCTATATCACCATATATATTTCTACCAGGCACCTTGCCCAAAATGGCAATATGTGGCTTGCTGGCGTCATACGCCAGTCTGATAATGGATACGCCGACTGCAACAATCAAGCCTTCTAGCACTCCCAACGTCAGGACGCCTAGCAAAGCGAGCATAGAAAGCCAGAATTCTTTTGGATCTAAGAGGCGATACCTATTCAACTCCCTATAATTCAATAGGTTCCATACTGCATATATCACGATAGCTCCTAAAATGGCTTGAGGAACATTATGAAATATGGGAGCTAGGAAGAGCATTGTCAATAAAACTAACAATCCTGCCACTAGAGATGTGATCTGTGTCTTGGAACCTGATTCGTTACTCGTGGCTGTGGTAGATAAACTTGCGTCGACAGCAAATCCATTTCCCATGCCCGATCCAATATTTGCGATACCTAACCCAATTAGCTCCTGGTTCGAATCTGTTTCATAACGGTTTTTTTGAGCATAAGTCTTGGCTACGCCCATCGTCTCGCTTAAACCCACGATAACAAGGGCGAATGCACCTGGTAAAAGGGTAATATAATCCGAAAGTTGAGTCGAGGGCAATCCGATTTGAGGGATTCCGGTTGCGATATCACCAACTACAGCGACTCCATGAGTTTCCAGATTCAATATGTTGTACAATAACACGCCATATACAAAAGCGATCATGGCTGCGGGGTATTGCGGAAATTTTCGTCTCAAAAAGGCTATCAGAATCAGAGCTGTAACTCCAACGAGGACTGACCATGAGTTGACATTTCCCAATTGGATAATAATATTTCTTAGCTCCTCAAAAAAGCTGCCAGTAACCTTTTGTATTCCCAATATCTTAGGTATCTGGCTTACTATTATGATGCAGGCCATTCCAAAGATGAACCCAGTAGTCACTGGTTTGGACATAAATTCCGATACAAAACCCAATCGTGCTATGCCAAAAAGAAGAAAAATTAATCCAGTCAATACCGCTAAAGTCGCCGTTAATTCAAAATACTGTGTAGTATTGCCAGCTACCATCGAGCCGATAATTGAAGCGGTCAAGATGGCCATAGAAGATGTTGCGGCTACCTTTACATCTCGACTGGCTCCAAAGATGCCATACAATAGAAGAGCAATCATGGAAGTATAAAGACCAGCCTCCGGGCTAACACCTGCAATCTGTGCATATGAAATGGCCACTGGAACAGCGAGCGCCCAGACAATTAGGCCAGCGACACTATCATCCTTCAGATATTCTTTCGGGTAATTTGGCAACCATTGGATTATGGGCACGCGGCGAATGATAGATTCCTTTATTGACTTTGATGTAAGATCCTGTAAAGATTTCCTGATGGCATTCGTTGCTCTGTCAATTTTTACCACTAATTGCCCCCTCTAAGCCCTCATTCAATCAAACGATATAACATCTATTTGT
The DNA here is from genome assembly GCA_022865315.1 of Methanotrichaceae archaeon. GTDB lineage: Archaea > Halobacteriota > Methanosarcinia > Methanotrichales > Methanotrichaceae > JALHSR01. Next base: position 1,907 of record JALHSR010000174.1, read on the forward strand.
CTTTCAAATAATTATCCATATTCAATAATGTCTGAAACGTTTCCTAGCAAGCCCTTTTGATATTGATAATTCTGAACAAGTTTGATATAAGAAGACGCTGTTTGAGTAGCTCGGAGGAGAGGAATGAGCGATTTGGTGGTTATCGCATACAAAGATCCTAATACAGCGTTTCAGGTCCGAGACAAACTCGTATCCTTGCAAAAAGAAGAGATTGTAGCTCTAGACGATCTTGTCGTAGTTGTTCGGGAGATGGATGGAAAAATTAAGCTTCATCAGTCTCAGGATCTGACAGGCCCAGGTGCTCTAAGCGGTGCCTTTTGGGGCTTGCTGATAGGCGTTCTTTTCATGGCGCCCTGGCTTGGTTTGGCCGTTGGCGCTGTAACTGGAGCTCTTGCCGGCAAATATGTGGATATAGGGATCGAAGATAAATTCATAAAACAGGCAGCAGAGACCATCAATCCTGGAAATTCGGCCGTTTTCATGCTTCTTAGGAAAGTAACTCCTGACAAATGTATTACTGCAATTAAGGAATATGGAGGTACTGTAATACAGACTTCCTTAACAGACGAACAGGAAGCTAAGCTCCGGTCTGCTCTTGGAGGGCAATAAGCCAGAAGCAATCCTTATTATGCATCGTTTTTCTCATTATCCAACAAAATGCTTAATTGCATATATATTTCCTAGATAAGATTAAATGACGAAAGATTCAAGAGCCCCTGAGGCAATTTCAAGTCGGGATAGGTTAAGGACGCCACGCTCCGCCGCTATTGCCGGAATCGTCTTTTCTTTATTGCTAATGATGAGCTTAACACTCATAAGCTTATCAGTCCCGGCTGATCTTAGTGAGGCTGCAAATTGGCTAGACAACCCTGCTCTTTCCTTTAGGATTTATATTGCATTAAATATGATACCATTTGCAGGCATTGCTTTTTTATGGTTCATGGGCGTGATACGAGACCGCATCGGAAATCTCGAGGATAAATTCTTTGCCACGGTGTTCCTAGGCAGCGGGCTCCTCTTCGTGGCTATGCTGTTCACAACAGCGGCAGTAGCAGGCGGAATCTTAACAACTTTTGCCGGAAAAGCCGACTATCAGCCAAGTCAAGAGCTGCTCCATTTCAGCCGTGAGGTGACTTATGCGATTTTGTATATATTTGCAATGAAGATGGCAGGAGTATTTATGATATCGACGGCTACTATTGCTCACCGAACGGCCGCCATCCCAAGATGGTTGGTGTTCCTTGGATATGCGTTTGCGGTTATTTTGCTTCTCAGCATCACTTATGTCGAGTGGATGGCATTGCTCTTCCCGCTATGGGTACTCATGTTGAGCGTTTACATCTTGATCGAAAATTATCGCTTTATTCATCGAAGCTAATATTATTTTCAAGAATATTATCCGTTAACTATCTGCTAACCCCATTAATTTTATCCTAAACCTCTAAATTAAAGTGCCAATTTCACTCAATAAGGCTTTCTTACACCATTATTGAATCAAAACTCTCGACGACCAAAAGAAGTGGAAAATCCCAATTGGAATAATCCACACGTTTTGAGCATAGATCGATAAGAGCTCATCCGGCTCAGAAGACAAATTTAATCTGTTAAGCCAATAATTATGTTTTAAATGAACTTTATGTGCAGAGCTAGCCTACCAACAATCCTGTTAATCATATATGCGGTGATAGGTGTTTCAATTTCGTCCTCACTTCAACCAGCGGACAATAATGATGTATCATCATTTGCAGAATCTATAGACCTCCCCGAACCAAAATATGACAGCAACACCTCGATAGAGAATGCATTACATGAAAGGAGATCAATTAGAGTTTATAGAGATGATGAACCGTTAACAATCTTTGAAGCATCACAGCTCTTATGGGCAGCACAAGGGATTACTAATGCACAAGGATCCAGGACTGCTCCTTCAGCAGGAGCTCTTTACCCCCTTGAGGTTTATCTTGTTATTGGAGACGTTAACAACCTTTCTGCAGGTATATACCATTACGATCCCGTTATGCATGAGTTAATAAAGGTTAACCAGGAAGATAAGAAGGCTGAATTATCCGAGGCTGCTTTCAAACAGACAACCATTGAAGATTGTGCCATACTCATAGTGCTTTCAGCTGTTTATGAAAGAACGACTTCAAAATATGGAGAAAGAGGCATAAGATATGTTCATATGGAAGCAGGCCATGCAGCTCAAAATGTTTGTTTGCAGGCAGTATCGCTAGATCTGGGTACTGTAACTATCGGTGCTTTTGATGACGATGCGGTTAGGACAACGATGAACCTATCCGAGAACGAACAACCTTTATACATAATAGCAGTGGGGCGAACTTGAAAAAGAAAACATACCCCCTACTAGTAACCGGGCCATCTGCTTATTGCTTCCTGAGAATAATAGGCATAATCGCTTAAAGATTCGTAATAGTCCAAAACAGCCCTTCCACCGATACATGCAAATTTTAGTTAAAAAATAGAAGTTATGTGATTTATCGATTGCTTAAGAGGATTTTCGATTTTTCGAAACTTAAATATCCATTATCAAAATCTAATTAATTATCTAATCAATTATATTATATCCTAACACCTAACAGTTAAATAGAAGTAAATTCTAGAAAAAAAAAAGTAACAAAATATTTGGACGTGGAGGCTATGAGACTCTTATATGTAATTTGCATCGTGTCCTTGATGTTTCTCGCCATACCTGGATCCATGGCCGAGGAAAACACTGGAATTAATGTCGTTCCATCTATTCCGAAAGAAAACCTGCCCGTGGGATTCAAACTGATTGCAATAAAGAATGCATCAACTCAGGGCGTAAATATTACGCAAGAGATCAAGGATTTCTTTGGCGCTGAAGACTTTGGTCCTTTTAACGCCACAATAGGCACTTATTCCTGGGCACCGTTGGGAACTTTGGGTACGTATGATTCCAAAATAACTCTATTATCATTGGCGGATGAAAATAAAGCAAAAGCGGCAATATCTAATTATATGTCGCTACCTAAGTTTAAGAAACCGCCTTATAAGGATGTAAATCGCTTCAGCTCAGCTATTATTAATGCCCATAATGCGACTGAAATTAGAGATGCTGCTGGAATTGATGAGCTGCAATACCTTTACCTATGGAACAATGGAAATGTTGCAGTCCTAGTGGAGGGCAACGGCGATAGAAGCAATAGCTTGGAGCTAGCGAGCGCTACGAAGCTCTAGACTCAGCTTTCTTTTTTATAATTACTAGAAAATTTCTCCATGTTCAGCCTAAAGTTAACATCTTCACGAGTTTTCTAGTAAGCTTGATTTATCAAGAATGTTTGGTATAGCCGTATTTTGCCTTAAAACATAAGCGGAACCACTATTCATCAACCGATCAATATTTAGACTATAATCTGTAAACCTCAATAGTTATAGTGCATACATTCTCATATGTTCTATGCTTTGAACTATAGCATATAATACATGAGGAACCGGAGCAAAATGATATGTCAGAACGAGAATCATTCTGGGAATCTGAATGTTTTGCAGTGGTAACTGATAAGACAAAACCTGCAATGAAATGGACAATAGACGAATTGGCCTCTAGAGGAAAGAAGGTTTACGTTGTCGACATATCAGGTAAACCTGATCAAGGGACTATCCAGAGTATCTCTGAACTTCCGTCAAATGTAGATTGTGCAGTAATCGGATTGACAAAAACAAATCCTGCAAATATAATGGAAGATCTCGAAAAGAAAGGTATCAAGAGATTCTGGATACACTGGAGGACTGAAACTCCCGAAGTAAAAAAGAAATGCATACAATCTCAAATACAATGTATTATCGGTAGATGTCCTATGATGTATCTTGGCCACGGTTTCAATATGCATACGATGCATAAAGGTGTAGCGAGGCTATTTGGAAAATATTGACAATACAAATAAATGTAAAAATTCTAAGATACTTTCTGTTCTGGTTTTTTAATCGTCAATGGGCTGCAGAGAATAGCTATCGAAAATATGGATTAGAGAATCTAAGCCGAACAGAAATCCTTAAAATGTGGATAAGTCCTTCTGCAATTTGATCATATTGCTTTTACACCCATCTGACAACCGACAGGGTTAACCTCATTCATTGAAATCATTACACTGGGAAGATCTCCGATGAAATCTGATAATTTTTGGTTTATTGCCGCTTCATTTTTGGTAGCTGTATGCCTGAATCCGATCTCTTTGGCTTCGAACGACATTTTTTTCCAGGTCTCAACTATCAGTGCCTTGAGCGAAGGAGAATTCGACGGAACCATGACTATAAAGGATCTTAGAGAGCATGGCAATCTGGGATTGGGCACCTTTGATCGTTTGGAGGGAGAGATGGTTGAGTTAGATGGTCTGTTTTATCAGATAAAAGCTGATGGCATTGCATACTCTGTAAACGAATCTACTAGAACTCCTTTTGCAGAGGTTACATTCTTCGAGCCTGATAAAACTATACTGTTCAATAGCTCTTCAAACCTCACACAATTCCAAGAATACTTGGATAGTCAGTTGCCCTCGGAGAACATCTTTTATGCATTTAGAATAGATGGAACCTTTGATTATGTTAGGACACGGAGTCCGATAGCTCAGAGCAAACCTTACCCCACTCTTTCCAAGTCTTTAACGAACCAGAAGATATTTGAGTTTCATAACCAAAGCGGAACAATTGTTGGATTCCGATGTCCCGATTACATTGAAGGAGTAAACGTTCCAGGTTATCATTTTCATTTCATAACCGCAAATCGATCCTCTGGCGGTCATCTGATTGATCTCAAACTCAACAAATCTATCATAGCTATGGAAAACATGTCACAATTTTTCATGGTCCTTCCTGAAGAAACTGATTTGTTCCATGCCGACCTAGATGGTGGTTCCGGGACCCAGGATATCAGCCATTTTTGAAAAAATTCGTTATTTTGGCGTATTCCCCGGATTGTTTCGAACAAAATAGCTGTGGATATCGAAAAGAAAATACTTAATCTAGGCCTCAAACATGAAAGGAATTGGTGGACTAGACTTCAGCATGCCACAACTCAGCATATGGCTGCTGTTTTTTCAACAAACCATGGCGATATTACCGGGCAATTCTTTTCAAAGAGACTTCACTTATGATAGGGATTATTTGGCATCGCTTCCCCGAAACGCTTTGGTTTCTTTATACACATTTCGAAGCTGTTCCCCTAAGGTCTGCAGATAAGATATTTCCTGCTAATCTGATTCTAGGTCGGAATCTCAAAGGCTTTCTTGGTGCCTGAGGCATCAGGCAATAGAACAGGATAAAGCCGTTGATGCTAATTGCTGGCATCATGGACCGCCAAGTCGATGCTCCTAGGATCGATAGGATAGCCAGAATTAGATTTAAGCCTGAAATGATAACTAGGAATAACCACCCTTGAGGCATCACATTCCAAAGCATTCTGAAAAGCCAGAGATATATAAATGCCATAATACCCCACATCAATGCACCCCACAGATTGAAGATCCAGAAATTCATTGGGCCCATCCAGACCGGAAGTAGGTGTAGCATCTGCAGCGTTACAACCGCGGCTTGGGCAAAACCCAATAATGCTAATATTGCCAAGAGCATTATGACAAACGGTCGATGTCTTTGACGAATTATAAATTTTTCTTTACTTTGCTTTGCCATTTTCTTTTTCCCATCTAGTCTCGCCAAGCATTGCGCACATGAGAACAACTTGCTCTGGTTGAAGGAAAGCTTGCGCCAGCTCAATAGCATCTGCAATTCATATGGCATCCTTGAGCTTTTTTTTCCATTGATGCTCGACCAACAGTCGGTAGAAGGGCTTCTCTTCGAATATCTTCAGTCACCTTTTCCACGTCTCCAATTGCAAGCCAAATTGCTTCTCGGCCCCCTCAGATTCAACCTATACACCTGCGATAGTCACGTAGCACCTTTATCCAATGAAGTATCCACAGATAGATCCAAATTTGATTATCTCACAAAAGGATATGCTGTTTCTTCATTCAAAGCATAATTACATATTACCGATAGGTGATCATGTGGCCGACCGCGCCTATAGCAAAATAGCGATATTGGTTAAATCTTGTATTTTAATAGGAAGTGCATACCCTGGTGGTTTGCAAATAAAAGTTCAATTTTCCACTTTGAAATTTAAATCATGAGGAAATATTAATAAAGAATCACATGGCAACAAAACGAAAGGGAGTGAGAAGGCGGCGAATTTAAAATGATTCGCTGCTTGCTAGCGCTTGTAGGAGGAAAATCTTATGACAAATGCAAGTCCTGCTCCGACAGGCACTACACCACCGGCAAGCGCGACACCACCAAAAAGTCCAGTGCCAACAATGAGCATCGTCCCAAAGCATAGACCAATAGGTATCACAATCCTCGGTATACTGGCTCTAATAGCAGCTGCTTTAGCAGTAATTCATACTCTGCAGATGCTGCATCTTTTGCCTATTAGGATTGGTGAAATGAGGTTTTGGACCTTTGACCTGCTGGGAGCCATTCTATGGGGAATATTAGCGTTCATTTACCTTTGGGTTTTCAGAATGCTCTGGGAAGTTAATCCACAAGGGTGGATGTTCGTTGTTCTTCTTTCGTCTCTGTATATAATCATGGCTTTTGTTTCAATCTTGGCAGGGTCTAGCTGGGATGCAGTGGCTGCAACTATTGTCATCAATGGCATAATACTCATATATGCTCTGCTTCCTGGAACCAAGAAGGCCTTCGCAGTCTGAAAAAGAGCAAAGCTTCAGGAAAACCTGAAGCAATTTTTATTATTTTATATCTATCGGTTTTATTTGAATTGGGGCACACATTTAGCCTTTGGCTATCACCAAGATTCATTTGATATTGAAGATAAACATTTTATGCGTAATTAAAAGTTGAGGTTACAGTGCGAGCACAGTTTATTTCCACGCATGCAAATAAGATCATATCTTAGATTTTGCAGGAATTCAGGCCTAAGCTAAAGAATGCTACTGGATTGGGATCAATCAAGCTAAGACATAGACTCACTTCTTAATGTTTTATTTTATTTGAATATCCCACAGCTTACAACGGAATGAACTGCAGCAATTAGATTTTTTCAAATTTGAATGCTGGGAATTACGAGCAACATTAGCATGCGGGATATTATAGGGCTAATTGTTGGTATTTTAAATCCAAACAATCGATATTTACTTAATTTTTCATGGATAAGGGAAGCTCATGCCAATGAAGAGAGTTGTCGAAGCCCCCCCCAAAGCAGCTCAAGTAGAACCTGATGAACCCAAACACGGCAGCCAGATCTTAGCGGTACTAATCCTCGGTGCCATTTTGTCTATGATCAATCTCTCGATGGGCAACGTGGCGCTGCCATCTATTGCGATTACCTTTGACACAACGGGCACGCAACAGAACTGGATCACAGATGGCTTCACCTTAGCTATGGCGGCCACTGTACTCTATTTCGGAGCTATCGGCGACCGCTATGGGCGCAGAAAGCTGTTCTTGTTGGGTGCCCTCTTATCAGTTCCGACTGCGTTGCTCTCTACAATTGCCTGGTCAGCGGAAATTTTGATAATTGGTCGGATCTCGTCGGGATTTGCCTCAGCTATGCTCTTCCCGACAACACTTTCAATAATTACTGCTAACTGGCCTGCCGGATCCAGTCGCACAAGGTCGATCGCGCTCTGGGCGGGCATTGGTGCGGCCGCTTCAGCTCTAGGTCCAACCGTAGGTGGATTTCTGGTCCAGACCCTAAGCTGGCGTTGGATCTTCGGTATATCAATCCCGTTTGCATTGATCATTTTCTTCCTAGGTTGGTGGCTTCTGCCCAGATATAACGGCGAAAACATAGATCCGGTCGATCATCTGGGCGGCATACTGACGGTGATCTTCGTTGGCCTTTTTGTCTTGGCTATAAACCAGATCCCTCAGAGTGGTTTTTCGACGCAGATCATCTCAGTCTTCGTTCTTGCACTTATTGCGTTGGGTTTGTTCATCTGGCGTGAACAACGTGTAACGCATCCGCTGATGGATCTTACAATCTGGAAGAACCGTGTCTTCACCGGTGCTACGGTTGCAGCGACGATCGTCTACGGTTCTTTGATGGGCGTAATGTATATTGGCCAACAGTACCTTCAGAACGTACTCGGATATACGCCGCTCGCCTCGGGAATGGCGATTCTGCCAGCTAGCATTTTCATGATCATCGGATCGCAAGCAGGTGCTCGGACTCTCCAGAAGATCGGCGGTCGAATTACGATGGCTATCAGTCTCGCTATTGTGGGTCTAACCTTCGTCATGATGTTGTTACTATGGAAGGAGGACACATCCTATTGGATCGTGGGAACGACATATGCTTTAATCGGCGTCGGTGTCGGAATGGCCTCTGCAGCGTCTGCTAGAGCAATCATGGGATCCTTGCCGGTTACAAAAGCTGGTATCAGCTCGGCGGTAAACGATCTGACTCGCGATTTCGGTGGAGCCATCGGCATGTCTATCATGGGAGCGTTGCTGGCGGTTCGCTACACTAGTTATTTCACCAAGGCGTTTGCATCCCTACCCGCCGAACAGGCACAGAATCTGTCACAGGAGGTTGCTATTAGCATCAGCAAGTCATTTGCTGGAGCCGAGCAGGTCGCTCAACAATACATAGCGTTTTCTACTCAGATCTTGGACGCAGCACGAAGTGCATTTCTTCAGGGACAGGACGCTGCATACGTTCTTGGCATTGTTGCTTCGGTAGTAGCGGTGCTTTTTATTCTCTTCGTATACCCTCACAAGACTGCCGAGGATGCTATATTTGAAGAGGTAACGAAAGAGAGCATGTCTGAAGCCGCAGAAATAGCAAGGAAAGCGCAACCATAATTTTATATTGTTGCGACATCAAAATAATTAAATAGATACATTAGGAAATGTTCCTCTGGGAAGACCACTGAAATTGATAGGAAGATATCGGAAGCCTGGGATACCTTAAGGTTGATGGATGGAAGTTGTCCATGATATTTCCCACGGCATCTCCTCATTCCCATCCAAATTAAGTCCAAATGTATTTCTAATAGCAATAAATTGTACAATTGTGAAAGAATATTGCTCAAAATAGAAAATGTTTTATCCTTCTTTCCCAGAATATATATCATGGGAGATCATGCAGTCATGTGCGTCAACTGCGGTGAAGTCCAGCATCCTTACGCCCTGAGCTGTCCCAAAGATAATGCGTTAGTGCGGGCTTACTATTCAGCTAAACAATTGGAACCCAAGAGCCTATATGGAATGTGGACGTTTTTCGATTGGCTCCCTGTAAACGGCAAAATCAAAGGCGTTGGCGAAGCTGCAATCACTTTTCCGAGCGAGAATCTCGCTGCTGAGTTGGGACTCGATAATCTGTATATCAGTTTTAGTGGTTATTGGCCCGAACGCAATGCATTAATGAAAACATGCAGTTTCAAGGATCTAGAGGCACCTCCAACTATACAACGCCTTCTCGAAAAGGGAGATAATTCTAGGCTGGTGGTAGCCTCGGCTGGAAATACAGCAAGGTCTTTCGCCCAAGTAGCATCCATAGCAGATTATCCATTAATCCTTTTTGTGCCAGAGATGGCCATGAAACGGATGTGGTTGATTGTGGAGAAGGGACCTGTAACGCTTTTTGGCGTGAAGGGGGACTATGCAGATGCCATTAATGTTGCTGAAAATGTGGCAGAAAGACCTGGATTCGTGGCCGAAGGAGGAGCCCGAAATATTGCCCGACGTGACGGCATGGGCACCGTGATGCTCGATGCCACGCTAACTATAGGACAAATCCCCCAGCATTACTTCCAGGCTATAGGTAGCGGAGCTGGAGGCATTTCAGCTTGGGAAGCGGCATTAAGGCTAAAAGATGACGGACGCTTTGGTCTAAACCTGCCCAGGTTACATTTGGCCCAGAGTTTTCCTAACTCTCCCATTTATTATTCTTGGAGAAGCATGGACCCGATGTATACTGCTGCAGAAGAGACTTATGACGATGTTTTATTCAACCGGAAACCACCATATGAAATCAAAGGTGGGGTTAAGGACGCTTTGGTCAATACCGATGGGCAGGTCTATGGAATATCCAATAATGAGGCAGAGAATGCCAAGAAGCTTTTCGAACAATCTGAGGAGATAGACATCCTCAATGCTCCTGCAGTGGCCGTAGCCGCACTGATTCAGGTTGTGGAATCGGGAACAATTGGACCACATGACATAACACTTCTTAATATTACTGGCGGCGGCATGTCCAGACTAAAAGAGGATTTTGCCATGAACATGCTGCAACCTGATATGTCAATATCAAATGCTCAGGAGGCATTGGATTTTCTGGAGGATAGAAGATGAATACATTAAGTCTCACGATTATAGGTGGAGTAGACAAAAGTGGAAACCCGGATTTAGTAAACGAAATAGATATCGAACGTGGAGAAATTATTGGCATAGTAGGACCAACAGGTTCTGGCAAAAGTACTCTCATCGCCGATATTGAGCAGCTAGCTCAAGGTGATACGCCTTCAGGAAGAAGAATTCTCATAAATGGGCGGGAACCTGAAAAGCAACTTAGAACCGATCCGAGGAAGAAGCTTATAGCCCAACTATGTCAGAATATGCACTTCTTGGCGGACATGTCAGTGCAGGAGTTCCTCAAGATGCATGCCAAGGCCAGAGGCAAGGACTCGGAATTGGTCTCCAAAGTAATAGAGTTGGCAAATACGCTTACAGGAGAGCCGATAGACCCATGCTATCCGCTTACTATCCTGAGTGGTGGGCAGTCGCGGGCTCTTATGACTGCGGATATCGCTGTCATAAGCGATTCGCCTATTGTGCTGATCGATGAAATAGAAAATGCCGGAATAAAGAAACAAGAAGCATTGCGGCTTCTGGTTGGAGAGGGCAAGATAGTAGTTGTAGTTACTCATGACCCAATGCTGGCGTTAATGGCCTCACGTCGTGTAGTTATGAAGAATGGCGGCATGATCGGGATCATAAGCACCAGCGTGCAAGAACGCAGTATTCTGGTAGATGTAGAACGAGTTGACGATTGGCTCACTGCCTTGCGTGAAACAATAAGGCATGGCGAGGTTGTGGCTTGAAGCTTGTTGTTATAGCAGGCACAGCAGGCTCAGGAAAGACCTCAATCCTTATGCATACTGTTCGTGATTTGAAACGTATGGGCGTGCATCCAGCATTAGCAAAGATCGATTGCATGTGGACTGAAGATGATTCCAGGTTCAGACGGTTGGGTGTCCCAGTGGTCGTAGGTCTCTCACGAGATATGTGCCCTGATCATTATGCTATATATAATATTGATGATATGATGGATTGGGCTGAAGGGCAGGGGGCGGATATACTTCTTAATGAAACGGCAGGACTCTGTTTGCGTTGTGCACCATATCCAGACAAGAGCCTTGCCGCCTGCGTTATGGATGTCACTACAGGTCCAAATACACCTCTAAAGGTTGGTCCTTTGCTCACTACTGCTGACGTCACGGTAATGACAAAAGGTGACCTGGTATCTCAGGCAGAACGTGAGGTTTTTAGAGAACGCATCTTAGAGGTCAATCCCAATGGCCGGATTGTTGAGGCTAATGGACTTAGCGGCAAAGGCTCTGCCGAATTAGCCGAGATCATTCGAAACTGGCCGGACGTTTCGGGAGAAATGGCATTAAGGCATAATCCCCCTTTATCCATCTGTACGCTATGCACAGGCGAACTGCGTGTAAATAAAGAGCACCATCGAGGCGTTTTACGGCATTTGGATGGTTCTATGGAATATTTAGGTGAATGATGAATCAGATAGAACGGCTACTGCCTGGTTATAATTGTGGCGATTGCGGACTGCGAAATTGTCGAGATTTCGCGGCTGCTGTTGTTGATGTAGAAGGATTGAAACGGTGCCCAATGCTGAATCAGGATCGTTACAAAGAGAGAATTGGGCAAATTGGTGAGTTATTGACGATTACCCAAAATGACGATGAAATCATAGGAGTGATGGATGGCATTCGAGCCGATTTCAGTCTAATTCCACTGAAAGGCGAACAAGCCTGTAGAGAAGATCTGCATCCTTTTGATGTCAATGCTTCATTAAAACCCGGAGATTTCATTAGGTATCGGCCTTTAGGTTGCCCGATAACTCATTTTGCTCGAGTATTGGATTTCAAACATAGTATAGCTACAGTGAATATGGTCGGTCCGCTTCATCTGTTAGGGCATGATATACATTTTCAGGATATTGGAATCTGTATGGTAGCCGCTTTCGAAGGTTTAGTGGGGCGTGGTCGCATGCCGAGCATTGGAGAAACAGTACGGTTTCTGCCCGAACATTGCATGATGCAAAAGGTTCATTCTGGCGTGGTGGTCCATTCTGAGGGTAAAATGGTCAGAATAGAGGCCATTGATCTCAAGGTATGGTAATTTTTCAAGAAAATAAACCTTGATACTCTAAATCGGGATTTTCAGGGATTTCATTCATGCGAAGGGATTCAGGATTCTAATTCATAAATTGAATTTCGGACTACTCGTCTTAGTGTCTGTCTACAATATCTTCGACAACCTTCTATTGGAATGGATTGTCTGAGTGAATTAAAACCAGATCAAATGAGCCGAAAAATAAAATGGATGCCTTTTTGATTTCATCATCTGTGTTAAACTAATCTCACATTTAGCCGCTCTATTTGTATAAGGATTAAGCTTTCTTCCATAGGAACATTTATAGGAACTAGTTCATTTTCTTCCTTGTTAGACATATAAATCGACAATTGATATCTAAAGAGTAATATTACTCAGTAATTGATATATAGATATCTTGAAGGAAGAATTGTGAGACGGGATTTCCGCACGAATCTACCAGTCATGCACATCTGGCATACTAATTTCATATCATTCTTATTAATAAGAAAATAAAAACAGCGATGGCTTTGGGAATAACATAGTTTTCCAAGGGAGGTAATCCATGCATAGTTTTCAAAGCTTGAAGCGTCAAATATCCTGATATAAGCAGATAACGATCTTATTGATGCAAATAAGCCTTCTAAGATGCATCCTGGCAGCCGAATGGAGGTGTGTCGTCCTCCATCACAACCAAACTAGGGAACTACGTCACCTTGCGTATTGTCCGAGCGGTTGAATATGCGTATGAAGAAATGCAGAAAGTGGTTATTATTGGGGTCATATGTTGGAATAACATTGCACTCTAAATCTCTGAATGTCAGCGTGATGTAGTGGCTCTTGTTGTCGTTGTTCCACCTTTCACTTCTCTATAAGATGCTAATTCTATGATTCCAGCACGTTTGAGAGCAGAAAGATGATAGTAAAGCCCAGCGAAGGTCATTCCAGCCTCTCCCAGCGGCTCATATAATCCTCCGAGAAAGGCCATTAATTAGAAAGTTGATAAGAAGCTTTAAATTAAAAAAAGTAATCTTGACCATAAAAAAGGAAGTAAGTAAAATGAGAAGTTCCATGCTAGCCAAAATAATGCTCGCAACTACCCTTTTGGCCATCTACGTGAGCATGGCCTTAGCCGAGCAAGAGAACGAGAATGGAAATTATGCCATGATTCCAGATACATACAATAGTTTGAGTGCAATTGATATGCCAAGTACATCAAGTACATCAAATACGTCAGATATGTTTGGCATTCCAGGCTTATCAGACCTAACCTCAAATTTGACTGTCAATGGAAACTATGACTTCTCCAATAAAAGTATTGTTCTTCTTCCGAATATGACTGTAAATATAATCGTAATTCAGAATATGACCACTATAAACAATAATCTTGTTCCACCATTGGACGTCATAGCAAAAAGCCCAGTAAGACAACCATTTGAACCATCCTGATATAAGCAGATAATGATCTCCTTGGGTGCAAATTCCCATACGCGTTCTTAAAACGCATTCTGGCATTCGGGTGATGAGAACTAGTTTTACGAACGAGATCAATTGTCTCAATTCGTGCACAACCTTCACTGCGAGCAAAATGGAAAGAAGAGGGCACATAACTGTGCCGCCCCTCCTTATTCCTTTTTAAAGAGGCTCTTAAGTCCTTTTGCTATATCAGTGTTCAATTCTCTGTTTGGAAGGAGAGTTGTGGCATTATGTCTGGCCCAGTCTCCTTCTCATACCAATAGAACCCCTGGCCCTCATCAGCTCCCAGATCGCCACCATGTTTTGCAATGAATATTGGTGGTGGGGGTGAGTAGTCTCCGTGCTTGTAACTCTCGACTGGATCATATATCTGACCGCGCCAGATTACCATTATATCTGGTTGGTTTTCAGAGTGTTTTAAGCCCAAAATGGTTCCCTTGGGTAAATTTTTCTCAGCCTCGTACCAATTTGTGAAATCAGGATTAAAAGTCTCTAACCAGCAGAATCCCTCCCCATAGAACTTTCCACTAACCCCTTTCATGCATATCCCCACCATTTTGTTTATTCAGGAAGGTATATTTGTAAGGAGGCCAGTATTGGGAAGGATTTAATCCAAAAGCGGTAAGTCGAGGGTCCGATCCTTGATTTTGTTGATGCTTTAGAGCTAGAACTATTCCAGATGGAAGTTTTTTACTCCAGTCGGCCGGATCTGCATTTGGATTATCGGGAACCTGCCACCAGCAATAACCTTCTCCCTCGGAGCCGCCAAGATCATGCCCTGCGAAAAAATATAAATCTGACCTTATAGGCCCCAAATCTGGGGCGCCCTGATTCACATTGTGATATAGATGGAGAACCAGGCCAGGAATGTTGTTCCAATCGAAAGTTGTAACCTCGCCTCTCACGCCAGAAATACAGCATTCTGATGACACTGCATCTGGAACACCATTTTTTAGCCAGCATTCCGGCTTGCCATGACTTCTAAATCCTGGTTTGACATAAGTAAAAGCCTTGCAGTTAGGGTCATTTGCACAATCATTGGCACACAACTGAGGATCTGCACTTGAGAGAACATAGCTCTTGTAACTCATTCCGGGTCTATCTACGTTATCTCTCAGTTTATCACTCCAAGAAGGAGGTTGACCCATTGCAACAGGAAGGGACTTAGATTTCACGCCAGAAATACAGCAATAGGCCGAAGGAACGGAATCTGGAACACCATTTTTAACCAGCATTCGGGAAGGGATTCTGGCCCTCTAACTCCTGGTCTGACATAGGTGAACGCCTTGCATCTGAGCTCATTTTCGCAATCATTAGCGCAAAGCTGAGGATCTGCTCTTGAGATAGTATAAGCCTTGTAATTCATTCCTGGCCTGTCTACGTTATCTTCCAGTTTTATGCCCCCAGAACTACCTCCTACAAGAGCTTCAGAAACTTGTCCCGCAATTGGATTAACCATCTTTTCCATGACTTGAACATTTGATCCTGAAGGAGATTGTCCCTCGCTACTACTTTCCGCAGGAGCTTCAGATTGCACGCCGGAATTACAGTTCTTTTTAGACGCTGTTTTACATCCATCTATTACAAGATCAAAATTCACTTCATTGGTGCATCCCTTTCCCGGTATGCAGAATTTCATAGCACCGCAGCAAGGAAAATCTGTCGTACTTAAACTGCTGAGCCAGGGAAGTGTTCCAATAAATACGCCAGTTGGATTCTTATCTAACTCTGCATTAGGGCGAATATTTGGAGATCCTTGCGCAGCTTCCACTGGCATTTTATTATTATCAATGTACATTTCCCACTGATTACTCCATAATTCAGGAGGGAATTTATCAAAAGTTACCTGAATGACTCCATTAGGTTGCCATGAGATTCCAACTATATTACCTGCTGTTGTATCAGATTGGCCTGATGTTGATGATACAATCAATACTGCCACCAAAATCAAAATGAAATACCATTTAAGCCGCATACCTCTTCACTCAATATAATATTTACCTTATTGATAATTAAAGATTATGTGTCTTAAGAGATTGGAATGTTAGTGGGGATCTGGCCACTGACAATAGGCGTTCCGTCTTATCAATCGATAATGCATGGAACAATTTTAGATATTTTTACTGTCATAAACTTCATAACATGTCATCTCTTCTTCATAAGAATACAGCTAAAAAAAGTACAAACCCGGATCCTCCTTTTTTTTTAATCCAAAAAGAGAAAAAACCTTTGACTAAAATCGAAAAATTTAATTCATTGTATTGAGCATAATTCGATGTCGGTTTTATATCGCATAGTGCTGCTATACTCACCAGAAATCGATCCATTCCTTGAGGATCTAGCCAAGATTGCTGACTATATGTTCTATTTCGAGGAAGACCCACCTAGACTGTCGGCCAGGATCTCCTTAGCCGCCTGCAATTCAAACATCTTGGGATTGACAATATCACAATGGATACTCAAACCACTACGCCTAGACCTTATCATGAGAACGCCTCCAAGGTAGACGGATTCACGAGAAAAAGAGATGCACTTCTCGTGACTTGGAGGCAAAAGCAGATAATTTTATCTTTAATTCTGAATTAAATTTTAAAACCGATTTTAAGCACAAAAGTTCCTCGGGTTAAAGCATGTCTCCATATGTGGCACCAAACAATCCCTATGGGTGGCAGGATGCCATCTCACATCCAATATAGCTCGGAGATCGGTGCCATTGTGCAATATGTGGCAAGGTTTCACTTAAGTGAAGAACATGATCACAGGGCTGCCCTCGAAGCATGTCTTGAATCACATCACAGAAACGGCTCCAAGGTGAACTGATCCTTCATCTTCTGCCTTGTCTTGGCCGTCAATCTGGGTGCAGCTCATGGGCCTTCCTCGAAGTAAAACATATAGTCTCAGCACTCTTGGCTATTTCCTCTATGAATGGATCTATTCCAGGCGAGTAAAGCAGCACGGTGGCCTCGTGGGATGCTTGTTTCAAGGCCTTTGCAATGTATCCGGTCATTTCTTGGGCAATTTTCGTATAGTAGAGGATCATGTTCGACGATAATCAAGCTGTGATGAGCTTCTTCAAGGATTGTTAGCAACTGGAAGGTAATGAAACCTCCCCTAATCTCCAGCTCTGTAAATCTTCTGTGCAGGCGACTTAAGATGCCAGAGTAATTGCCAGAGAAAATAGCACCCTGAACCGCTTGAAACGAGGTTGCTGGTCAAGCATGGTTATGAAATAATATGAAAAATGGTTTCGAGTTGCGATCCGGATTCTGACGGGTCGCTACAGAGAATAAATTAGCTGATCAATCCATGGCGGACGCTGCAGGCGATTTTTTAGATGTTGATTCCCCTACCTGAGTGTCTTAAGATTTCGACTAATAGAATCAGGATAAACGAACTTGCGGCAGCTGCTATAAAAGATATGAGGAGATTAGATGAAAAATAGATTAAACAACCATAAAATCCCATGATCGAACCAATAATGCCCAAGATTGCCTTACTAATCAAACTCAGGCTACTATATTTTAGCGTCTTTTTGATAATAAGTCCAGAAATAATTCCTATTGCTATGCCAAATATAATATTAGCTGAAATAAAAATAAATCCAAATACAAGAAAAACTGCCGTGGGCTCAGGAGGCCAAATATCACTTCTGGATTGGCTATCATAGGACTCATTTATGATATTGTTAACGTAATCATTATTTCTTATCGTATTATTCAATGAATATTTCGAATAGATACCGTGATTATTGTTGATTAATCTGTTCGCAGATATGTCATTTCCTTCAGAATATTTCAGATAAATTCCATATTCGTTGCCTTCAATCTGGTTTTTCTCAAGGAGGTTCTTATCAGAAAATCCTCCAGGTCCAGCTTCCGATAGAAAGCGATTCTCAAGAGAAATGCCATATGCCGTGTTGTTGACAATAAGATTATATTCAATAGCGTTTTCGTTGGATCCTCTAAGAATAATACCGTCATTATTGTTGTGAATAATATTATGGGCAATTGCACTAAGTGCTGAATCTTCCAGATCTAATCCAATATTTGCATTATTACTAATTGTATTGCCTAGTATGGATGAATTGAAAGATTCATGAATAGTAATGCCGTTAAGATTATTTCGGATAATGTTGTTTCTAATGGTGATATTATCATTATAGTCGATTTCAATCCCAGAGCTACTTGCATTTATTAAAGCAAATCCTTCTAACACAATTCCATCATTGATTAGTTTTACTGCAGAGCCATTTCCATTAGAATCTATCACAGGATTGCCACTGCCCCGCAAAACAAGCATTTTGTTTGCAATGACGTTTTCGAGATAATTGCCACCTCGGACCTCGATTACATCGCCAGGACTGGCAGCATCGATTGCGTCCTGTATAACCGTATAATTGGCTCCTTCCTTGCCAACGGTCAATAATGCAGATTGAGTTAATCCTGTCAAAAAGAGATAAAATAATAATGCCCTTATTAACTTCATTGAATTCATGAATTGCTCATCAGCCATTCGATGTGGAATTAATGTATATTAAAATTTTCTAAAAGGTGCTAACTGGTGAAATCTCTTATTTCTATTGGTCATCCTATAGGGATATTCGGAAAAAGTATATGTTGGGCATTAACAACTACAGGAGATCTAATACACTACTCTTGTCTCAGGAATCCCTTGAAGGCTGTTATTTTCCGAGTTTACTAACGCGTTCCTAACCAGCTTCCTGACCATCCACCATTAGATCCATACCGCCAATTTCCGCTAAACGATTTGCGATCATCGGACATAACGAATTCTAAATCACCAGCATCGTTAGGAGGACTATATGAAGGCGCCTCGGACCATGTGCCTATGAGTTTATTTCCTGAGATAGTACCTTGGATTCGATCCTGGTCATGCGGGTAGGTTCCAGTCACGGAATTACCGGACATCTGGAGGTCCATCGATCCCATGTTTGTATCCCAAGTTCCGGTCCAAGATTCATCAGGTATCAGTTCGATTTCTCCATCAGCAGGGACAAAATCAAATGTATATTTTTGCTTTGCAGCTTTTTGGGTTCCTTGATGGCAGATCTGGATTGCCTGACATTCTACTGGCGCTGATAGCGCTGCAAAAAGTAGGTTATCATCTTGTGGCGTATTAACATCAATCGTACATGATCTATGTATGGCTGCCCGACGACTGCTTGTTTCGGTTCGCTGGAACATTCTACAAATGGGCCTAAATAAAATGAAGATCCGCCGACCCGGACTTATGTGCCCAGGCGTGTACGGACGACTCAGTATGCAGAGCTTTTACATACATCAAACCCGGCTATCAAGGGCCTAATGCAAGGTGCTGGCTGAATAATGGCGTGCCCGACCAGGTTCAGGCCGAATGTTGCGTATCCGGTGTAAAAGGGGAGGCGAATGTTCTGACTAGAGCCATAATACCTTAAGCGCTTCAACAGACGGCTCTTGCTGCTCCAGCTCAAGCAG
>JALHSR010000175.1 GCA_022865315.1 Methanotrichaceae archaeon
CTAATCGACGGCAAGCCAGCTGGATGCCAAAGCTCATAAAACTATTCATGATATTTAATAGTATTTATAGTATATATAACTGGCGATAGCTCGGTTATTCGAAGTCCTCAATAGTACTTATAAATTTTAGCCCAGAAACGTTTATATGTAACGGCGTCGTGCTAGAGTTAAATGAAAACAATCGCAGTAATATTAGCCTTGTTGCTTGCAGGGATAGGAATAGCAGCAGCGAATGGCGACCCACAGGGCAATGCTACAACGCTTCAAGAAGTAATAGTTTTTGAAAATTTAAATATGGATGGCGCTCATAAACATTACTTTGCAAGTGATTTAGATTTGACCGATAACCAGGAAGGAAAGTTTTGGAACGATCAAATCTCATCGATTGTAGTAATTTCCGGGAATTGGGCTTTTATGGGGGATCCTGTAGGTGCGGTACAAGTGCCAAATCTGCCTGTAGTATTAGGGCCTGGAGTTTACCCAGATGTGAAGCTAAAGCTCATAGAGGATAATACGATTTCACAAATCCGTTTAGAATCGTAAAAGAAAAGGCAGATAAGGAAAGATTAGGAGGAACTAAAATGGTCGAATTTGGTCCGATACATATGATTGTGCTGGGTTTCCCAGACATCGGTAAGTTGAAAGGCGAAGCGCTTAAAGAGGTATTTAGGCTTAGTGATGCCGGGATCATAAGGATAATAGGGCTTTTAGCAATTGCCAAAGATAAGAACGGAAAAGTGGAAGCGGCGCACCTGACAGATCTTTCTTATGAAGATAGGGTGAAACTGGGTGCTGGAATTGGAGCTCTTATTGGGTTCGGTGCGGCTGGCATAGAGGGTGCTAAGGCTGGAGCAGAAGCAGGTGCTATAAGGATTGCGGAAAAAGAGGATATCGGGCTTTCAAAAGAGAAAGTCATGGATATTGCAAAGGAAATACCCAATGGCACAGCAGCCTGCATATTGCTCTTTGAGCATCTATGGGCTAAGAAATTGAAAGAAATTGCCATTAAGGTAGATGGCGTAGTTCTGGCTCAGGGTATCATCGAGCCCAGAGCGCTTGTCGCTCTTGGTGCAGAACTGGCAGAGGGAGCCAACGCGGCAGAAAAAGTCAAGATAAAATAAATTATTCATGTTAAATTTGGAGCTAAGAAGGAATACCTTCATCTCCACATATTTTAACATAGTTTAGTTGAGAATTTGGATTGGTGGTTGATTTGCATCATTTTATATTCAATTCAATGAAAGGCATTGCCAATAAGATGTACTTAATTATGGATGATCTTGGGCTGGCAGATATTGAAGCTCTATACATGAATCAAATGCGAGGAATTCAAAAAAAGATGGGTACGATTGCAGAATCAGTGCCTTATGTATCTGGAACCGTGAAAAGACCATCGACAGATGTTACAGAAACTGACGAGGCAATTATTGTTACCATGGAAGTTCCTGGTGTAAATAAGGACGATATTGATATTGAAATCCTCGGTGACGAATTGAGCGTTAGTGCAAAAAGAGCGATGGAATCTGAACATAAGGATGAATGCGTATATAAATGTGAACGAAATTACGGCGTTTTCAAGAGAGCTGTTCGCTTGCCTGCCGATATCAAATCAGAAGAGGCAAGAGCAATATTGTGCAATGGCGTCCTTAAGATCACATTGCCCAAGACGGTTATGATTTCCAAGACAATAATAGGCATAGAAGAATTGGTCGAGTGAGATCCGCTGGCTTCGAGATTCAAATTGCGTCTGGAATAATAACGGGATAATCTGCTCGAAATATCAATTTTAGGTCAAACCGGAAGATAGGATTATCCACGACCCATAATTTATTTTTCAAGTCAAACTGCGGCGGCGCACCCCGCAGCAAGCTGCGGGGTATTCGAATAAAATCAATACCTTCTGCCCTTGTGGTAGGCTCTCCCGACGCTCGGCACGAAGCTCCTTAAATACCCATATTTCTAATACTCTTAAAGAATCTGAAAAAACGAAGTAACGATGAATACA
>JALHSR010000176.1 GCA_022865315.1 Methanotrichaceae archaeon
AAAGGGGATCGCCAAGTTCATCTAATCGACGGCAAGCCAGCTGGATGCCAAAGCTCATAAAACTATTCATGATATATAATAGTATTTATAGTATATATAACTGGCGATAGCTCGGTTATTCGAAGTCCTCTGTTATCTTGCTCCCAATCAACTGTTGATGGATCAGGAAACTTTAAAGAGGATATTTTGGCAAACACACAATAAATATTGTGCGGATCTGAATATCGCACTATTGATGGGGTCAGATGAATTGGCAACTCAAGCTCAATCATGGACAAATAATTTAGCCTCTTTAGGGGATTGACTTTGAAACACAAAACTTAAATAAGACTACAGTCATATTTTGTTAAGGACATTTTCGGATGCATCAGCGAAATTAGGAGACCAAGAACAAGAAGTACCCCGGCAAGATCCGAAAACCTGGCCTAGGAGGCTGAATACAGATGCCAAAGAATGGACTTTATTGTATCGTGGGAATTGCCACCCTTCTATGTATGGCATATACTGCGGTTCAAGCTGCAGGTATCAATTATGAAAAAGTAACCATTAAAGAAATCATGGATGGAAACTCTTCTTCTCTGGGAAAGGCAGTTCAGATTGAGGGGATGATCGAGAAAGAGTGCCCCGGGAGAGGCTGCTGGATAGTAGTCAACGATTCGACAGGGAGCCTTCTTGTCGATCTGAAGCCTAACAACTTTACTATGCCTTTAGACCTGGTCGGCAGCACTGCCAATGTATACGGAAATGTGACTGTTGTAGGAGAAAAGAAAAAGCTGACCTTTGAACCTGGGACGCCTTACATAATCGGCAAAAAAGTGGAGATCTCCGGTGAATTCAAGTCACCTCTCGTCGTGACTGGATGAGTTCTCGGCTGGTTCCCGATTCGAGAGAAATTTTATTTTCTATTTTTGCAGGGTGCAAAAAAAAATAGAAAATAATTTAGAGCTCCAATCATGAGCAACGGTGCTTCAAGGTGATGGAAGATGAGATGGTTTAGGTTGATGGCTGCATTAATTCTCCTATGCATGATAGCCCTGGTGGTGCAGGTATCCCTGGCAAAGGAAGAGCCTGCCGAACTTCAAGGAGAACCGGTGAAGATTCAAGACATAGTGCAGAATACAGCAGCTTTTGAAGGAAAGAATATAGTAATAGAAGGCAAGATGGAGACCGAATGTCCCGCAGGTTGCTGGTTTATTGTGAACGACGGAAGTGCAAGCCTGTATATCGATATACTTCCCAGCAACTTCGTCATCCCTCAGAAGGCCGGGTCGAAGGTCAAGGTCTATGGAGAGGTGGTCACTAAGGACAATGACCCTATGATGATCGGCAAGATCGTGGAGATAAACGGAGAGCTCTACAGATGAATTTCCTCACCCTAGCAGCAAAGAATCTGCTGCGTCGGAGGGGGAGGACGCTTCTGACGTTCTTGGGTGTGGCTATCGCCATTACCGTTCTAGTTAGCCTTCTTTCTTTAAACTCGGGCTATGAGAAGGAGCTGAACAAGGAAGTTAACAGCTTGGGAGTGCATATCCTGGCCGTGCCCAAGGGCTGTCCTTACGAGGCGGCATCTCTAGTCATGCATGGCGGGGTAATACCCGATTATCTCTCCGCCTTCGACCTCGAGAATATCAGCAATATCAAAGGGATAGATCTAGCCACGCCCATGCTCATGCACCAATTCATCGGCAAGGATGCCATGTCTGGTGAGGACGTGCCTTATGTGGTTTTTGGCATAAAGATCGATGAAACAAAGCGACTGAAATCCTGGTGGAAGGTTGAGGGAAGGTATTTTGACGATAACGAGACCGGTGTTATGCTTGTGGGTCGCAGCTTGGCAGAAGAACAGAATTATTCAATAGGAACAGTGATGCTGTCAGGACCCTTTAAAAACTTCACCATTGTTGGCATACTGGAGCAAACGGGAGACCAGGATGATCAATTCCATTTCGTGTCTCTGGCTGAAGCGCAGAGGGTCTTCAACAAAAAGAACAAGATCACCACCATTGCTGTTAAAGTCAAAGATGTCGGAAAAATAGCGGCCGTCTCGGAGCAGTTGGAGAAAATTCCCGACATCCAGGTGGTGACTATGACTCAAATCATGGGCACAATCATGAACCTGGCCGGCTCGGCAAGGTCGCTCCTGCTAACGGTCATCGCCATAGCGTTGATCATAAGCGCCTTCGGCATCATCAATACGCTGCTCATGTCCGTGAATGAAAGGACGAGGGAGTTTGGCATGATGAAGGCCATTGGAGCGTCTGGTATGGATATCGCCAAGATTGTGCTGACGGAGACTATATTCCTCACTTTCATCGGCGGCATAATTGGAACTCTTGTTGCCATCGTGGGTTCAAACCTGATCGAAGGCTTTGTCAAAGGTATGTTGCCCTATTCCCCGAAGGGCTCATTTGTATCTCTGAGCCCGGAGCTGGTCGTTTTTGCGCTGGTCTTCTCGGTGATTTTAGGATTCCTTTGCGGGCTGTATCCTGCCTTCAAATCCTCGCGGCTAACGCCAATGGAGGCAATCAGGAGTGGTGCGGATTGAGTGAGATCATTGAAGCGAAAAATCTGACCAAGATTTACCGCAGAGGAAGGGAAGAAATCTATGCTCTTAAAGACGTCGATTTCCTGGTAAATAACGGTGAATTTGTTTCCATTATCGGCCCCTCTGGCTCGGGCAAGACGGTACTGCTGAATGTACTGGGCTGCCTTGATACCCCCACGAAAGGAAGCCTACGGCTGAATGGCATTGAAACCAGTGGGCTCAAGGAAAAAGACCTAGTGAGGCTTCGGCAAGATAATATTGGCTTCGTCTTCCAGCAGTTCTATCTCATACCCACTCTAA
This sequence comes from Methanotrichaceae archaeon, assembly GCA_022865315.1. Lineage (GTDB taxonomy): Archaea > Halobacteriota > Methanosarcinia > Methanotrichales > Methanotrichaceae > JALHSR01. Next base: position 2,846 of record JALHSR010000176.1, read on the forward strand.
CTGCACGGGAGAATATCGAGCTGCCCCTGCTTTTCAGCCGTAAAAATGGCAATCGTAGCAGGATAGATGAGATTCTTGAGCGCGTGGATCTTGGCAATAGGAGTGAGCACTTACCAGGACAACTTTCAGGTGGCGAAATGCAACGCGTGGCTATCGGCCGAGCGCTGATAAACGATCCAGAGATCATTCTAGCAGATGAGCCTACGGGCAACCTGGACTCAGGTACATCAAAGAAGATTTTTGATCTCTTCCGAGAGCTGAATAACCATGGGCTGACGTTGGTAGTGGTAACACATAGCCCAGAATTGGCCAGACAGGCGCACAAGATGTATACGCTGAGTGATGGGCAGATCGTAAGATGCGAAGATCTGGCCTGCAGGCGGTTCAAATATACATTACACATCCTGTAATGGCACCCCGGATGCTGAGAACGATTGGAGCCAGACTACAACAAAACGAGCCGCAATGGATCAACAGCTCTTTTGTCATTGAGTCTTCCAAGAGCACCTGCAGCATCTGATCTAACCCCAGGATCCTCATCAGACCGCCGCCCGACTCAGGATCTAGTTGATCTAAAAGTAAAGATATGATCCAAGCTCTCAAGGACGAGAATGTTTGGGTTAGATCGATTGCTGCGGAGTCTCTCGGAAAACTTAATGACACCAGAGCATTTGATCCATTAACCCAATCTCTTAATGATGAGGAAGAGGATTCTCAAGTTAGATGGAGTGCTGCATATGCTCTAGGGAAACTTGGAGATCACAAAGCCATAGATCCACTCATACAAGCTTCGAAAGATGAAGACAAATCAGTTCAAGAAGCATCTAACGAAGCTCTAGGCAAGTTAGGGTACTCGCTAAAATCTAGTTAAGGTTGTGAAATTCGCCTTATCAGATAATATAAATGTTACACTATAGAAGTACTTGAGCATATTGTACGATTATTGCTCGCCTATTATGGAAAGCCCCAAAGTACCCTTTTGAAATTTTTAAGGCGATTCTAAAGAAAATTAAGAGCGTCAATTGTTTTTCGAGGAGACTGGATGAAGATTAATGCATCGAATAAACACAATATAATAATTCATCATATTCTGAGCTTCAAGCAGTAATGAAAATAAAAAAAAAAAACGACACCAGAAATGCGGGGGATGGGATTTCCGCACCAATTTACTGGTAAAAAGGGATTTTAGCCGGATACTAATAAAATTAGTTAGTGTCACATCATAACATCCATCTAGGATAATGTGACCCTACTTCTTCCGCCACAACTGCATCAATAAAGCCCATGTAGCTGTCGCCGGTTCTAAAGCGCACGTTGTTGTACTCCGGCGGATTTCCTGCCTTCACCAAGTGCCCATAACCGGCCTTTATACTACATCAAGGATAGGGCGCAGGATACCAACTAGGATACGCAGCACTATTATTATTATTATCCTCCTTGGCTTCGTCCACCTGGTTCATATCATCTGCAGTTAAATGTTAAACACATCTATTCGATTCAAGCAGTTCAGCCGGCATAGAGTGGAAGAAATTGAGCGTGACACTAGGCAATGATCTCTTCGATGGGTCATTAAATAAATTCTCCACTCTTCCGCTATTTAGATAATTCCACGGAATATCAGCCAAAAAATCAGGGTCAGAAGAATATTGTGGTGCAGTTCTAGGGATTGCGCGCCAATCTAATCTAACCTCAAAAGGTCCGGTGCTTGTACCTCTAACTGAGTTTGTTATGGTTGCTGTGATACGAATGGTGTCCAATTCAGAAGTCCCGCTAAAATGAGTGACTTGAACATTACTAATTGCGATATCCGGTTTTAGTTTAACAAGGGTAGATGGTGCATCTTTCGGCGAGATGGGATTCTTGACTGCATAGGCAACTCCGGTTGTAATAATAATCGCGATCAGGCACAATCCTAAAAAGGAAGTATTCTTCATAATATCACCTTTAATTCTTTCTCATCGCGCTAATGTCTAATTCCGTTTGCTCAAACCAATACCATCATTAATAGTAAATAGGGATTTCTAGGATCCATTAACGTCTAAATATCCATGCTGGAAGACATTCTCATGAGGCTTAGTGGGTGGTGCATCTTGGATATATTGAGCGCAATTAAAGAAAAAAATCGATAAATTTCGTTATTTGAGCCACTCGCCTGATGTTATCCCTCGCTGCTTGCGCTTGCACTTGGCGTAGTTCCCAAGATCGTAGCATTTTCAACATCGATGATGATGCCATTGCTGGACTGGTCGTTTATGGTAAACAGCAGATAATGCCTTCCTGCAACGTCGCCACGGTATGGAATCGGATTATCGCCAGGATTGAAAT
>JALHSR010000177.1 GCA_022865315.1 Methanotrichaceae archaeon
TATTCCGTTATCAGTATTGCATTATGCGAGAGCTTGAAATAAGTTCAACATTATAGATGATAAAACTAAAAGAAATGAGGTATTTTGAGATGAAAATCTTAGGGATAAATGGAAGCCCTAGAGGCCCCAAGAGCCAAACACCCAAGCTTGTCGAGTCGGTATTGAGCGGAGCGAAAGCCTCCGGCTCAGAAGTCGAGCTGATTGATGTTTGCAGGCTGAAGATAAATTACTGCAATGCCTGTGGGGTATGTTACGCAGAAGCCAAATGCGTTCACGAAGATGACTTTGAGGATCTCTATAACAAGATATTGGATGGCGATGGGTTGGTCCTAGCATCTCCAGTGTATTTCAGATCTATTACTGCTCAGCTAAAGACATTGATAGACCGGATGGCAGATGCTATTCACTGTCAGCTTCTTACAGGAAAATATGGGTGTGCAGTGGCGACCGCAGGAAGCCCTAATTATGCAGAGGTAACGGATTACCTTAGCCGGATCATTATAGGATTCGGTGCATCCGTGGTAGGTAGTGTTGGCGCTACTCCATCAATTCCTGGCGATATAGAAGCTAAGAAGAAGGTGGCATCCATGCTTGGGCAAACACTAGTCGATGCGATAAAGACCAAGCGTGCTTATCCTGAACAAGATGAGATACATAACGAGACACGTAAACGCTTTAGATCGCTAGTCGAGATGAACGAAGATATTTGGACTCATGAATATGAGCATTGGAAGAAGATGGGTTGGCTTTGATGCCATCATGGTGTTATCCTGTGCAGGATAGCACCAAAATAGGTGAACGACCCAAATACAGATATTGTTTGGATTTCTCCGTCAAACTAAGGTTAAACGCCTTTAAGGAGTAATGGTTTGAATGTACAAGGAACTTAACGATAGGTTGAAAAAAGTTCTGAATTTCAAAGGATCTGCGGTAGCTGTGGCTTTGTCGAATGATAAGCCAGAGCTTGAAAGATTGGATGAAAAGATAAGGCTTTGCGAGATGCTGAATGAAGCACTAAATGAAGGCAGATCATTTTACACCTCCTCAGAAGAGCATGCGTGTGACGGCGGAGCTTATCATATAGGGCTAAGAGAGATGCCGGTAGAATTGAGGAGTGGCGAATTTCTTTATAGAAGGGTAGGTATATTTGGGTCTGCAAGGGCAGCAAGAAGGTTCTTCAGCTCTAATCAGGGGGTAGAGCCGGGCACCCTAAAGTATGCATCCTTCTCTCCGCTGGATAAGGCAAACTTTGAGCCCGACGTCGTTGTATTGGTTTGCAGCGCAAAGGACGGGATGAGAGCTGTAGAGGCATCCGCATATGAGTCAGGCAAAGCGGCCAAGGGCAACTCAGGTCCGATTTGCTCCACCATTATGGCGGTTCCTTATCTAACGGGTGATATTGTCTACACGCTTGGAGATTTAGCAGGCAGGAGATTTTCCAAGATTGACGATGGTGAAATCTTTATCGGAGTGCCCTTCGAGAAAATGGATGAGCTTGTAAATGGACTGGAGAAAATTGCCGAACGACATCATTAGCAGTAATGCAAGACAAACCGTTTATTTTATTCGAATACCCCGCAGCTTGCTGCGTGGAATAAATTACCGGTATCCATTTTCCTTTAAGCTCTGTATTAATGTCAAGGAGGTATTGATCATCATTGCAAACCAATGTCTCAATCGAATCCAAATTAATTAGAATATCATTGGATTTTAATCCAGTAATATCTAAAGTATTATATCCGAGAGTGGGCCATAGTAGCCATTGCTCTAGCGTCGCTCATTTTAACAAATTTCAGATAGAGCTTGGTCCCCTGATGGGGGGAGAGGTCGTCCGCTACTTTATGTATTACACCAATGTTCCAACACCAGTATTCTAACTTGACCCGTCCTCAGTCACAGTAAAACTTCTTACAGCAAAACTTCTTCCGTCCCATTGATAGTACGATTGAATCCACGCATCTTTATAATAATCTTCTAATGTATTAGTTATTGGATTCCATCTATGGGCACCTTCCTCACCGGGAATTTTTCCATAATACCAATCATTAGCCCTAATCCAGCCTTCTGGTGGGGCTATTGTAGGCGGGGTCGGCATAGGTTCATCAATCCATTTATATATGTATATGACCTGTCCAGCATTACATTGAATGCACATTTTTTCCTCACCATTTTTCCGTCCTGGTGGAAACATGCCTGCTACCAAAAGAGTTTCATCCGGTACTTTAATCACACCTAATTCGCCGTAAGCTATGGCTTCCCACTTACCCTTCCTCTCGTCCTCAAGGTGGTGGTAAAATGGAAGACCTGGTAAAAAGCCCATATTTATCTTAGCGTTCGGAAAATTCAGCACACCATTATAGGTGTACTTCTCGATTCCGGCGGTGATGGAGAACTGAAAGTGCTCCTGTGAAGCATATATCTTTTCAGGTACAGTCCAAAAAAAGGATGCTTCAAACCTTTCTTTTCCGTCTGCTGATTTGGTTTTGTAAAATGCCCGGTCGGGACTCCCCTCCCAGAGTGAGTTTGAAGTAGTAGCAGAACTGGGTACAGCTTTGTATTGAACGTCAGTCTGTTTCCAGTATCCAGCGTTATTATCTTGGCCAACAACACAACCAATTGACGCAATCAATCCTATAGCCACTAAGATGATTACAAACTTCATATATTACCATCACTATCTTTAGGATAATGCTCCTCTATGAAAGAGAAAAATGCTGTTAGCCTTTGTTGTCCATCTATGACATACTCTTTTCCATCTGCTTCTTCAGATAAATATATCATGGGTATCGGTATCTCTAAAAGAGCCGATTCAATTAATCTGCTGCATCTAATTGAATCCCATACACAACCACGTTGAAATTCCGGTTGTAATATTAAATCTCCTTCAATATTTTTGTCGTGCAAGGATCGAATCTCAAGATTTCCTTGATCCGTATATATCTTTCTTTTTGATAAAGACGATTCGAACCCGGGTTCAGCCTCATTTGATTTTTGGCCTTTATCCTCTTCAACTTGATCTTCGTCAAAAGTTATTTCATCCAACTCATCCATTATCAATCCTTCCATTTGCACTTCTAGCATTTGGAATTGAAGTAATTTGTGATAGATAGGAATGTTGAAAATCGAACTCAAATTGTTTAATATATCCTCCATACTCTCCTTCAATCCTATTCAAAAACACGATAAATCAACCTTTTGAGGTGGATAGATGAGTGACAGTATAATCAAATTGCTGAATAAGATTCTAAAGTTTAGAAGAGACAGAGATTGGGAGAAATTTCACACACCCAGAAACTTGGCGATTTCGATATCTTTAGAGGCCGCTGAGCTGCTTGAGAATTTTCAATGGCAGGTAGGAGAAGAGCCGATTACACCTGAGATCAGAGAAAGAGCCACCAAGGAGATTGCGGATATATTCATTTATTTGCTGTCGATGTCTCACGATCTGGGTTTCGGTCTCATAGAAGCGGCCACAAAGAAATTGGAAGAGAGTCATGCAAGATATCCTGTTAAGAAATCAAGAGGATCATCGAAGAAATACACTGAACTCACATAAAGTCTACACATCCATCCGTAGCGTTTAGCTCACAAAAATAGACTCCGCACTCATAATCAGTAAGATAATAATCACAATGCCCATCACAACGATTATTTTCTTCAAACGATGGACAAGATGATGTAGGTCTCAACCATAGATCCTCCTTTCAATAATGTTCTATGGTATTTAGATTCCTGAATGAAATACTCTTGAGAGATCCTGGTCGAAATGTCTGATATTAGGACTACGAGGTTAATTGAGATGATCAGGCAGAGGTTGGAAGAAAGGATGTTTTATGATCAGGAGTTCAGTCTATCCGCTAACGTTAACTCTTTCAAACAAGTCGAAATTAAATCAATGAAGCATCTTTAGATTATCAGGTATCGGAGATTCCAAAGCAACTTAGGGTTCAATCTAAGCAAGACTTTCAGTATACTTTGAGTATCCAATCTCGAAATATCATGTCCCTGGATCGATGAAGCAATCCGATTCAAATCATCATCTGTAAGTTTTAGAAAAAACTTCTTTGCATTATAACTCTTCTCTATCTGCTTGCCAATACACTGCTTCCATCTTTCCTCATACTCCCTCAATCCTGGCTTGCTTACATCTCCAGCGGATATGGCTTTTGCAGCTACTTCTCCCACAATTATTCCACTACGCATCGCATTTAGAATACCGCCGCCAGTGAGGGGGTCAGATTGATGCGCTGCATCGCCAACAAGCATGACTCCGTCTGAAGTAGTTGTTTTCATTAAGCCCGAAGTCGGAATGCCTCCTGTCACAATTTGCAGTATCTTTGCCTTTGGTCTTTTCTTCATGAATTCCCTAAGCAACCTGAGGGGATCACCAGCACTTGATTTTGATCCTTGCATGCCGATCCCTATATTAGCAAGCTTCCCTCCTTTAGGGAAGATCCAAATATAACCTCCTGGTGCTATGTTATTTCCAAAAAAGAACTCACAGTAATCGTCGTCTACATCTGGATCATGAACCAAGAATTGCACACATATCAATATATTATTTATTCTGCTTGCTGTATCTATTCCCGCCCACCTACCTACTTTAGATTCAACACCATCTGCACCAATAACCAATGAGGTCTTGATCTTCAGAGGTTCGCCCATGCATATAGCAGAAACTCCATTCAAAATGCCCTTCTCCTTGATTAATTCAACAGCCCTGGTTTTAACTAGAACCTTAGCTCCGGCCTTGGATGCCTCCGTGGCAAGGCCACGATCAAAGGTTTTTCTTTCAAGAACATATCCGCCCTCTTCTCCCCCGCCTTCTTCGGTTATTAACACATTTGTGCCATTTGGTGAATACAGCCGTACCCCTTTTACCTCTGTAGATATCCAACTGGGTTCCAGTTTGATTAATTGTCTTAGTTCAGATCTGATACTCACCCCCTCAGCGCATCTAAAAGGTTCCCCTATTTCCTGCCGCTTTTCAAGAAGCAATACATTTAGGCCGGCCTCAGCAGCCGCCTTGGCAGCCATCGACCCCCCTGGGCCTGCACCCACTATAACAACATCAGATTTCATATTATTGATTTTTTATATCCGCTACTTACATTTTGAGGCATTTGCCAACTCCATATCGTATCCTATCCCTTCATTCTTTATCAATTCAGGGTGGTTCTCATATACCATCTTCAACAGATTTTTTGCATGGATATTCTGTATTTCAAAAATGGCCAAAGATGCTTGCAACAAGGATTGTAGTCTAACTAGACTTGTCACACGTTCATCAATAGCTTTTCGGCGCGTCGTCCACCAATTTAAAGCAAGATTGGCAACATATCCTAATGCGGCCAATACAGCACCCAACCAAACAACAAAAACAGTAGGGCTTATCAAAATTCCGGACAAATCACCTACAGCCATAATTAATAGTTATAGATTGACCAAATATATTAATTCTTTTGTATAATTATGTCGAAAAAAACTGAAGTGCAAATTTGTAATCAATCCATTATAGTCCATCGCAAAGCATCTATGCGCAAGCGGCAGCATGATTGCTTTGTACTTTTAGAGAACTAGTGTAGCTTGTTAGCGCTGATAAAATCATTATTATTAACAGAGCAATGTATTTTCCTCCGCCCTTGGCCTCTTTAGCCCCTACAGCGACTCAGCCAACGAATAATAGGTGATCAGCAAAGCCAGTAATAAGAGGAAACTCCCTTCCAGCTGAATACAATAAAATCTGGATATGTTCACTCGACTATAAACAAATTTAAAAAAAATATACATAAAATTTTAAGTTTTCTCCACGATGTCGCTCTTCAGATTGGATATGAGACTCATGAGTTCTGTCTGTTCTGCTTCAGGAACTTTGAACGTCTCTAGAACACTCAAAATATGTGAAATCAAGACCTGCCAATCTTCTCCATTGATTCCTAGTCCTTTATGAACTGTCTTAATATCTCTGCCTGTGTAGAAGCATGGGCCACCAGTAGCTTCGCAGATCATATTCACCTGAAATTGGCGCAAGCGTTTTTTGGAATTTTCGCCATGACCTATGAAATATTTGGACAAGCGTGCGTCACCAGCCATTCGTCTCATCATTGCATCAACCACAGCAGAAATGGCATTATAATTGCCAAGTCGTTCATAAAGGGTCTTCCCAGCCATCAAGATCACTTATATATCTAATAATCGTTCATTGACAAAATCTTTTTTCACCGATGATTTTTGGTCAGATTTGACAGCATCGAAAAATTCAACAAAGTTCTTAAAAGTGCGTATTTCCCATGAGCGATTCTCAATTACCCCTAAGCATATCGATTTCTTTAAATAAGAGAATTTTTCCTTACTGGCAAATGAGGGCCGATAAATTCAGCTCGCAATCCCTTTAGGTAATTTTATATCTAATTATGAATTAAATTTTAAAATCGATTTTAAGCACAAAGCTTTTTGGGATTAAAAAGAGAAATCCGTTGTGGGCATCAAACAATCCCCATGGACGGCAGGATGCCATCTTGCATCCGATATAGCTCGGGGATCGATGCAATTGTACAATGTCTAGCGAGATTCGGTCAAGTGATGAACATGATCACAGGGCTGCCCTCGAAGCACGTGTTGAATCACATCATTAGAACGCTTCCAAGGTGGCCTAATCCCTTCATCTTCTGCCATGTCTTGGCCAGTAGCCTGCGTTTGTAATAAAATTATTATAAAATGTTCTAGATCATATATCCAGCTAAGAACCGTGTTGGTTGAATGAAAGCCTTTTTGGCCGTAGGGGCTCAAGGTTACTGGATTTTCCGATTTCAAATCTGAATTCGAAAAAATTGGGAAAAAATAAAAAAGAGCATTGGAGGCCCCTACAATCGAATTCATCAAGTGCTATACGCATTTATTGACACTCCTCCACTTTGCGCTAAAGAACCGCTTCCAGCATATTGATCTTCTCTGATAGGAACAATTGTTGGAACTAGTTCATTTTCTTCCTTGTTAGACATATAAATCGACAATTGATATCTAAAGAGTAATATTACTCAGCAATTGATATATAGATATCTTGAAGGAAGAATTGTGAGATGGAATTTCCGCACGAATCCCCACGTAAATCTCATACAGCATATCGATTTACATCTTTCGGACATAAGCCCTGTCCCGAAGCTCATGAAAGTTTTGCCAGTCACGCACATCTAGCATACTAATTCCGTATCATTCTTATTAATAAGAAAATAGGCGGAATTCGATAGCTTTGGGAACAATGTGATCGGGCAAGTAAAGCAAGCATGGGTCCTCAAAGCTTGAAGGGGCAATCGACATTATTAGCCTATCCTGACACTTATAGCTGAGATTCACTAAAGCGCAAATTTCCATACGCGTTATTAGATGCATTCTGGCATTCGAATGACGAGAGCTAGTTTTACGAACGAGATCAATGTCTCAATTGGTGCACAACCTTCACTGCCCATATCAGGGTCAATTAAGCATCCAAAACAAATCACCTTTTATATGCTTCGGGCATAAGACCGATATGAGGCTCATGAAGTTTTACAAGTAAGCCATTGAAATGAGATAGAAAGA
>JALHSR010000178.1 GCA_022865315.1 Methanotrichaceae archaeon
TAAAATTAATGTTACAGAGCACTAGTAATATATCGAAAATTTTTTAGTTCACTTATATGTATTTCGAAAAGATTGAATTATCCGGCGAATTCGGAGGTATAAAAAATGTCAAATCGCACAGGAAAACCGAATATCCTCATCCTGTGGGGAGACGATATCGGCTGGTGGAACATCAGCTTTAACAGCCGGGGCCAGATGGGCTACCGGACACCAAACATCGATCGCATAGCCAATGAAGGCATAGCCTTCACTGATTATTATGGCCAGCAAAGCTGTACCGCGGGACGTGCCGCCTTTATAACTGGCCAAAATCCTATACGCACCGGTCTCACAAAAGTTGGCTTTCCCGGAGCTGACCAGGGAATTCGCCCTGAAGATCCAACCATCGCCGAGCTCTTGAAACCGTTGGGTTATGTTACCGGACAGTTTGGCAAGAACCACCTGGGAGATAGAGATGAGTTTCTGCCAACCGTCCACGGCTTCGACGAGTTTTTCGGAAACCTCTACCATCTCAATGCCGAGGAAGAGCCTGAGCTGCCTGACTATCCAAAAAATCCGGAATTTCTCAAGAATTTTGGTCCACGCGGTGTGCTCCACATCTGGGCAGATGGAAAAGGTGGACAGAAGATCGAAGACACGGGCCCCCTCACCCGGAAGCGGATGGAGACGATCGACGATGAGGTGACAGAAGAAGCACTGCGGTTCATAGACGAAGCCCACAAAAAGGGAAAGCCGTTCTTCGTCTGGTATAACACCACTGCCATGCACTTCCGCACGCACCGGGCAAAAAAGCATGAGGGCAAGAGCGGCCAGGGTTTCTACAACGATGTGATGGTCGCCCATGATGAGAATATAGGCAAGATGCTTGCCAAGCTTGATGAGCTGCAAATTGCCGACAACACTATCGTCATGTATTCCACAGACAATGGACCTCATTATAATAGCTGGCCTGATGCCGCCATCACCCCATTCAGGAGCGAGAAGAACACTAACTGGGAAGGAGGCTGGCGAGTTCCTTGCTTCCTCAGATGGCCGGGAAAGTTCCCGGCAGGGACGGTGCTAAATGGCATCGTGTCGCACCAAGACATGCTGCCAACTCTATTGGCCGCAGCCGGTGAACCGGACATCAAGGAAAAGCTCCTGCAAGGCCACCAGGCCGGGGCCAAGACATTCAAGGTTCACATCGACGGCCACGAGATGCTTCCCTATCTGATGGGAGAGATCAAGGAGAGCCCGCGCAAATCGTTCTACTACATTAACGATGATGGACTACTCATCGCTCTGCGTTATGAAGATTGGAAGCTAGTCTTTATGGAACAGAGGGCAAAGCAGCTTGCATGCTGGTCTGAGCCATTTGTTCCGCTGCGGATTCCCAAGATCTTCAACCTGCGTCAAGATCCGTTCGAACGGGCAGACGAGAACTCCAATACATATTACGATTGGCTGATCGATCACGCTTTCATGCTTGTTCCCGCGCAGGCAATGGTGAGGCAACAGATTCAATCGCTCAAAGAGTTCCCGCCCCGGCAAAAGCCAGCGTCGTTCAACCTGGACAGAGTGCTGGAACAGCTGCAGGATGCGTCAGGCGCATGAGCGCATTGAGTTGCATTGAGTTGCATTGAGGTGAGGAGCGGTCCCAGGACATTGGCGCAGGAAAAGCAACAAAGAGAAGTATTGACCTGGATATTTATCCCCAATATTGCCCTTCCGAGTGCACTATTGCCAAATGAAGGCCAGGAGGAGAATGATCGCTAGCTTAGAAGAACTCAAATATGAAGGGAGTTACCCCACCGCAGAAACAATCCAAAAAATGTACGACCAGCTCGATCTGCAGCGCGCCGCCCAGGCTTACCTCGATTTTATGCCCGCGGTGTCGATGCAGGCCTTGCTGGACGCTCACCCGCGCGATTATTGGTCGGCGAGACCGGGGGCATGGTCGTATACGTGAAACCCGATCAAGGCAAGGCTTAGGCGATTGGCCTGACATATAACACGGAAAGCATCTACGCCAGCCTGTGCTTGGACTTAAAACAGACGGGTCCGGCCGTTTTAGAGGTGCCGCCAATGGTTTGGGGCATCATTAATGACGGGTTTATGCGTTATGTCGCCGACCTGGGCAATGCCGGCCCCGACAAGGGGCAAGGTGGCAAATACCTTCTCCTGGCCCCTGGTTACGATGGCGAGGTGCCGGATGGCTATTTTATCTTCCGATCGTCCACTTTTCGCAATTGGTTGATGGTACGTGGTTTTGAGCAGAACACCGGACGAGGCGAGACCGCGCTGGCTTATTATGAAGAGCACTTCAAAGTTCACCCCTTGGGAGAGGGTGTTCACGAGCCCGGCGTTGTCAGCATATCGTTCAAAGGAGGTGACACAACCCATCCTCGCGATATCCACTACTTTGAATTGCTGGACAAAATGGTCCAGTACGAACCTGTATCAGCTTTCACACCCGAGGAGCTGGGTTTGCTTCAATAGATACATTAGAATTACTGATAAAATCCATCTCCTGCAAATAAATCTCCGCAGCTAATCGATCCTTACTTCCGAAACGCCGGTTGCAAAAAATCTAAACCCGGAAGCACCAGCTTCCGAGTTTTTGCGTTAGTTGTGTTGCCTCAGGCCATCATCAAAGAGCGGCGGCATTCTCGAAGATAGCAGCTATGCTATCGTTTTTAAAGAAGAGCCACAACTGCTGTCTATCTATCCTATAGCTAGCTGTCGATTCAAGGGCAGCCAAGTAATCCTTCTCCTGCTCCATGATTCCTTCTGGCTCAGCGCATTGCTTACGAGTAGTTGCTGTTGGTCCTATCTTCAGGATGCCTCCATCGACCTGGTAACTTGCCTTATAGTTATTGCAGCCAGCTGTGCCTGTCAGATTTCCGTCAGCGTTGAAAAGGGCTGTAACCTCCGTCCCTGTCAATGCGCCGACCAATGCTTCCCTGCCGTTATTGTAATTTAGCATACTCCAGTTGGTGCCGACTAGAGGCAAGGGCTGAGTTACTGAATATGTTAGGATTACGGTTCTATTGGAATCCATCATCCTCAGCAAGTTGCCAGAGATATTGTATGTTACAATTTTCCCCAGATTCATTAAATATTCAGATTCCTGAGTTGAGATGTTATCATAACAGAACATCATCGTCGATATAACCCCGCTTATGGTGAGGTTATTCCCATCAGCAACATAACTACCTGTGTAACTATTGCAGCCGCCATTGCCAGAAACCCGACCTAACTCAAATAAGGCAGTGATTTCAGTGTAGTTTAGCACACATTCAGTTTTACCAGCTCTGCTGAGGTATGAATCCAAAGACCATGAGACTCTTTCTAGGTTTGATGCAGTGGCGGCACCTGTCTTGCTGATCACGTCTATCAAGGTCCATTTCTTATTGGATGCATCGGCAGGGGGATTTGAAACTGGCTCCTCCTTTACTTTAATGACATACTCAAACCCCGGCTTATAACAGAATCCTTCTATCTCGCCACTAAATTGAGTATAATTCTCCTTCGGATTTTCTTTAATCTGTAGGCACATTTGTGACAATACACCAGTACAAGGGGCCATTTCAGGCCCTATGTGCCAGATCTTTTCTGTAGCTTTCTCAGCTCCGGCGATTGGTACCGCTATTACCAAGATAAACAGGGCCAATCCCAAGAAACTTCTTAATTTCATATCAATTCCTCTCAAATATTAATCTGCTCAAAGATTATCCTGACGTTATGCGCTTATTCAACTATCTAGGCTGGTGCCGAAAAGGTAGGTGGCGGCGACCCCCAAGTAGGTGGCGACTGTCCGACATTGAAGGAAGTTCGAACGGTAATTACTTCCCATGGATTGTCGTTGGCAGTTGCTCTCATCGTTACTGTACGCCACCCAGTAGGCTGACCTGCCTTTCCATTAAAAGTTAGTACGGTACTCCCCCGTGCTCCATTATTGAAGTTCGTGGTGCCACCTGGACCGGCGACGGTTATAGTTACAAAAGCAGGTTTAGTAACGAGATAAAGAATAGGAACCGTTTCACCTACGTTGTAGGAGGCTCGAGTTGTCCAGACTAAACTCTGCAAAGGCGGCAGATTCTGGGCCCATGCATTTTCAACAGATATAAGCGCAAGAGACGCTAGCACAATTAGGGTGACAATCAGTCTTAATTTCATTTATAGTCATCCGCACAACTTCTAATAATTAGATGTATTGTAGTCAGTTCGCACTAAGAATCTCCGTATCCAGCCTTTGGCATAACTGATCGAACATGAGAGAGTATTCCATTGATCAGATATGAGCTTCTTCATGCTTTCCAGATCTGCCACAAATTCGAGAGATAAGACTCGTTTAATGGATTTCCAGATGAACTCGATAGGATTCAAATCAGGCGAATAAGGTGGCAAGAATACGAGATA
>JALHSR010000179.1 GCA_022865315.1 Methanotrichaceae archaeon
GAGCAGCAACTTCAGGCTGGCTAGGTTCAGGTTGTTGAACCACTTCAGGTGTTTCAGCGCTGGTCCATGCATTAGTTTCTCCTTTTATGCCGGATACGCAGCATTCATCCTGAACCTGGGAGGGCACGACATTCTTCAGCCAACACTGAGCTTTAGGCCCTTGATACCCAGGTTTGACATATGTAAAGGCCTTACATGCTGAGTCGCCTGAACATTGGTAGGCACATATGTTCGGATCAGCGGTTGAGAGCTCAAGGTTCTTGTAGTCTGATCCGGGAAGATTTGTATTATTATCCAGAATGATTTTGGGCAGTAGAACTGTCACCGTAACAGGCTCTTCTTCTCCACTTGGTTGATATAGGATATCACTCGAATCGGGCACGGATCGCCCCTCATAGCCCAAGCGCCCACCACAATCGCCACTGGCGTCACATCCCATGTACCAGAGAGTACTATCGCTCGGGCTGCGGTAAAAGACTATCCAAATAGCAGCAGGAGGGATATGAACCAACGGTTGTGGCCCAACTGGTGGATATTCTTTAATATGAGTTGGATTCCAATACCCTACTACTGCTGGAGCGGAGCCCATTATTGGCGTAAGACGACTTATACCCATTCTTCCATATTCGATGTCCTCAGGCAAATTTTCCCCAACCAAGGCGCTCGTCCTGGAGAGATGATAATCCCCTTTAGCTAAATGGCCATGATTATCTACGGCAAAGAAATAAGTATATCCTGCGCAATTGGGCGCTCCAATCAAAATTGGAGAAGTGATGCATGCACGTTTATCATACCCAAATTGGGCGCCCGGGATAGACGTCCACTCCTTCCACCCTCTATTATGCAGCTCATCCTCAGTTGTCCGATAACGATCATAACGTTTGTGGTAGTAACCATTTTCCGTAAGAACAACCACATCTATACAGCCAGGCCCAATGGAGGCAGCGGCAGGATCCGAACGTAGCTGATGTCCAAAGGGACGGCCAAGGTTTTCCCATTGGCGATCCCAACCGCGATTCTCTTCGAAGAACTTGTGCCAGAGGTTCCCATCCGCGCCGATGACAAAGAGGTCGATCCTGTCAGAGTCCCAGGATGATGCTGCTGGAGCTGAACTAATCATCTCTCCCATATTTTGAATGGCTTCCGATCTCCAGCTTCTTCCGTCCCACCAAGTTCTGAAAACATTTATTCCGTCGGTAGTAAAAACGTCAATGATGTCGCGGCCTCTCTGTACAGCGGAAGGAGACGATAAAGCAGGCTGACTTCGTCCGTTGACATTAATCTCAATTAGTTCATAATGTGCCGCCCAAGTTGTGCCGTCCCAATGTTTGCGCATTAGGGTATCATTAGAGCAACGCACGAATACGTCTATACTGGAATAAATCCTGAACGGGAAATCGCTATAAAATTCTCTAGTTCTATCGTCAGACCAAGCGCATACGGCTGGGTCACCTACAAAGGTCAATACCGATCCGGCCAGATCAGTCGCCATTAGAATGAGGGATGCTAAGAGGATAGTGGAGGTCATTACTTTACTTGATATCATTTAAACACTTATCAGAATTATGCACATTCCAAAATATAACTGATTATTGGTAGATTCTCCTACATGCGAGTGATATGAATCAGTGGCTGCCCGATAAGAACCCTGAGAAGTTGCGGAGAATCATTAGGACAGAAGGGCATGAGGGCAATAGAGGATATTGGTATTGGTGGGACGCGGATGAAATCCTTGCCTATGGGATTAAGGATGTCATCACCATTGAGGATATCGTGAAAGATATCGGAACCTTTATGGTTGCCGGAAGATCTAGATCTAACATAAGACTGGGAAAAAAAATCCAGAGATATAATTGTATAGTTTGGATTTGAAAGATTGGGGGCAAGGTCGGATCTAGTTGCGACGGATCTAAAGTCGTTGATATTTGGAGGGAATCCTATGAATATTAAATCGTTTGCAGCCATTCTTTTGGCTATGGGATTGATCGCGTCGATCGGTTGCGTTATGGGCCAGGATAAGTATGTTCAGGACCTTGCTGCAAACGAGCTTGCTAACAAGTATCAAGCTGGCTTGAGTATTCCTGGCTCTGAACAGCCAATTGATCAAGGATATGCGCCACCAGAAGTAATTGTTAGGCTTGATCCATCAGAGATAATTGATCAAGAAGGGTATGGGACACCGGTGCTTAATCCATCAGCGATTCCGCCATCTTATTCAGGAATTCCTAACTACATTCCTAATATATCTCTTTGGATTAGAACCGATAGGGGTTATACAGGGTATGTAACTACTCCAGGGGGCAGAACCTTGGAATTGTTGGTTGACTATGCTTATGCAGATAAGGAAAGCCCGGGAAAGCTCCTGGAA
>JALHSR010000180.1 GCA_022865315.1 Methanotrichaceae archaeon
AAAGCATGAAGAAGCTCATATCTGATCAATGGAATACCCTCTCATGTTCGATCAGTTATGCCAAAGGCTGGATACGGAGATTCTTAGTGCGAACTGACTACAATACATCTAATTATTAGAAGTTGTGCGGATGACTATAAATGCTTATTATTCGCGTATTTGCTCGAAAAATTCAATTTTCTGAAAATTCTCTGTCTTTTGTTAGGGGGCTATCGGTTTTATACCTATTAAGTAACATATTATAATTCTTGGTCCCTTAAATACATTGGACTGACATTTTGCTTTTTTAGAGCTTAAATACTTCTAATTAAGGTTTAAATTTCAAATAGACTTACCCCCTAAATTTAATTGACTTTTAAGTTTAATCAGCATAAGAAAAAGATATTATATCTATTTAAACATAGGTTACCAAAATTGTTTTCTGGAGAGGGGTATAAAATAGATTGCCTTTTGGCTTCTCATTTGTTATGATTCTGCTAGAAAAGAGGAGGCTAAGTGCTCCGATAAGAACTGTAATGCCAAATATTATTTGAAGAGTTTCGGCCAGAAGACGACTAGCAATAGTGCCACCTACAAAAGCCCCAGCCAACCCAGAAAAGCCAATAAACAAGCCGGCCCTCCATAATACACATCCTCGGCAGCTATGTCCGTAGCGTCCGCTTAAAGCAGTTGGCAAAATCACTGCCAGGCTAGTCCCAAATGCCACTCGCATTGCTATCGTTGGATCGATACCTGAAGAGGAGGTCATCACCCAGTATTGCACTGGTACCATGATGAAACCCCCGCCTACACCCAGCAATCCGGAAACGAATCTTATAACTAGATCTGTAACGGCGAATGCCAAGAGATAAAAGATCTCCACAATCTGAAACCTGATTCAAGAAAGAAATAGCCTGGCTAAGTTTCACTTGCTTATTCAACTATTCAAAATAGGCTTAGATTATTCTTAGCTCTTTATGCTTAGCTAGAATCATATCAGCCA
The DNA here is from genome assembly GCA_022865315.1 of Methanotrichaceae archaeon. Taxonomy (GTDB): domain Archaea; phylum Halobacteriota; class Methanosarcinia; order Methanotrichales; family Methanotrichaceae; genus JALHSR01. The sequence continues at coordinate 983 of JALHSR010000180.1, forward strand.
GCACATCTAGCGCTTTAAAGTCCGCCTCCTTAGGATAACCTTTGGCAACAACGGGTTGGAGCAAATCTATTTTAAGATTTGGCATTGATGCGACCAATTGATCCACCATATGGCCTCCCCAGCCATAAGATCCAATTATCGAGGCGAACCTAATCTTGGGCCGCAGGGCATTAGCCAATAAGGCAGCATATAAAGCATGCGGATGTGCACCTGTTAGTACTGTGGAAGAACCGATGACAATAGTAGCTGCATCCACAAGTGCCTCAGCCAGCTCGCCTATATCGGAACTTGTTAGCTCAAAACGCTTGACTGAAATACCTCTTGCAATGAGAACATCCACAAAGTAATCAACCATTCGTTTAGTAGAGCCATGCATAGATACGTAAGGCAAGACAACTTGATTATCAACCTCATCAGAAATCCATCTTGAATAGGCACTAAGAATGAAATCGGGATTGTCATAAAGAGGTCCGTGGCTTGGTGCGATTATTTCAATTTTCAACTCCCTTATTTTATCCAGATGTTTTTTTATATTTTGTCGGAATGGCATCATTATTTCAGCATAGTACCTTTTGGCCGATTCGAAAACTGTGGGTTCATCAACCGCATAGAGGTCACTCGTTGCCAGGTGAGATCCTAGAAAATCGCAAGTGAATAAGATCTTATCCCCAGATAAATAAGTAAGCATGGTGTCGGGCCAATGTACCCATGGAGCATGGATGAACTCCAGGATTTTTCCTCCCAAATCTACCTTTTCGCCATTCTTCACTTCCATTACCCGATCTCTTGGTAAAATACTAAATTCGATAAGTAGTTCCATGCATTTACTCGAAGCCAGCACTTTGGATTTAGGGTAGATGTCCATAAGCCTTTGGATAGCCCCAGAGTGGTCTTGCTCAGCATGCTGAGAAATAATATAATCAATATTATTTACTCCTAACGTTTTGAGATTGCTGAGGAGAACCTCTACCATGGTATTATCTACGGCATCTATTAAGGCAACTTTCTCATTCCCACTCACCAAATAGCAATTGTAACTTGTTCCGTGGGGCAAAGGAATTAGGGAATCAAATAGCCGCCTATCCCAATCTATGGCCCCAACCCACTGAACACCCGATTTAATTTCACGGACAAGGCTCATTAATTATACCGCCTTAAAGTCATCTTTCATAGCTCCGCACAGAGGGCAGACCCAATCTTCTGGCAACTCTTCAAAAGGCGTTCTCGAAGCTATGCCTGAGTCGGAATCCCCTACAACCGGATCATAAACATATCCACAAATAGTGCATTGGTACTTTTTTAATATACAAACCACGCACCTTTCAATATTGCTAGTCAAGAAAAGTGTTGAAACCAATCATACTTAAAGATTATTTTTATCAAATACCCCCCCAATTAAATTGCATGATCAGCAGCATCCATCGAAAGGTTCTAGAATCTATCTGTCAGAATATACTGATCGGAATACCCAGGAGAGAGGAGCGCATTCTCATGAAGTCTAATCAAGTATTATTGGTCATGTGTACATTCATCTTTATCCCTTTATGTCTTGGTCAAACGATTGAGCCAGATACAACAATAATTCAAACTTATAGATTTGCCAATGAGAGCAATGTGTTTGATAGCTCTAATAGTTCGCATATCAATGAACTAAATAATTCGAAAGGTTTTGATTCCATATGGAAGATTGATAAAGACCATTACTCGGATCATTCCGTATTCTTCGACTCTCCGACAGAAAAAGATGCACAAATAATGAATGGTATTTCAGGGATTTCTATTAATCATGAGATAGAAAATGCTCGATCACTAAATCAGAACCTTGAATTGATGGCTGGTGAAGAATATTATCGATCAGATCATATAAATGAAGGTTCATCAACTGCCCATATGTCTATAAGAGAAGATATTACTGATGGTAAAGTCCATATCGGAGCCCTGCAAGGCAAAAATAATTTTATGAACCTATTAAATGGACAACCTAATACAATTTCTACTGCATAGAAAAATCCAGAACTTGAGATAGATGAAGATTATCTAGGAACATTCCATATTGATAAGAACATGAGCATTTATCGGCCTTATTCGATCATCCTGAACAGCGAACCATGGCTCCCTTGTTGTATGGAGAGCTATTTTGATATGCAAAGATGACAAAAAACATTTTAGCTAAAGATGGTATTTTTTCATTACTAATTCCTTCAATTTAATTTTTGATTATTTCATGACCTGCCGCACTGGATATAGCTTGCGAGATCTGCTTAACTTGTTCAAAGCACTCATATTCGATTATAGGCTTTATGCACAAAATCTATTTTCCTGGTTTTTAGTGGATGCGCATTCGAAGATTTATATATTTATTATTGAGAAGGTTCCCTTTCATAATAAATGATAAGGATGCTCCAGATTGTTGAATGCACTAATGATAACCTCGCTCATTGTGGGATGAATTACCTGCGATCTCATAATCGGTCCCAAATTCTCGTTATCAGTATTCATGAGATAAACAACCTGTTGGACAAGTTCCGGAGCAAAAGGCCCAACTATGGAACATCCCAAGATGCGTCCTGTATCCTCTTCCACTAAGACTTTTGCCAGGCCGCTCTCGTCACCCATTGCAACCCCCTTTGCAACATTGGAATAATTTGCCCGCCCAACTAAGAAATTTAGACCTGATATCTTGGCTTCATCCTCATTCAAGCCAACTTGAGCCGCGGGCGGATAGCAAAAGACAGCGTGAGGTACAGCATGAAAGTCGATTTTCTTTTTGTCTTCCTTCTTTTCAGCTCGAAATATGTTGTGGTAGGCTACTTCAGCCTCATAGTTGGCAGTATGCCTGAACATATGTTTTCCTATTGCATCCCCAATAGCCCAGATACCAGGCTTGCTAGTCTCAAGATACTCATTTACTATGATCCAACCACTCTTGTCAGTTTCCACTCCACTCTTTTCCGGCTTTAGCAAATCTGAGTTGGAACGTCTACCCGTAGCGACTAAGATCTCCTCCGCTTCAAACTGGTAAAGCTTATCATCTGCCAGGTTCCTAGCTGAAACAACCTTCAAATCACCCTTTTTCTCCATTCTAACTACTTCATGCCTAGTTAATACCCTCATATGTCTAGATAGAGATTTGGCTATAATCTTTCGAATATCTAGATCCTCCTTGCTTAGCACCTCTGTACTTCTCCCGAGAATTGTTACTTCTGTTCCCATCGAGGAGAAAAAGTGGCCATATTCACAACCGATGTAGCCAGCACCAATAATTATAAGGCGCCTCGGCGGTTTCTCTAAATCTAGTAACGAGATGTTATCTAAATAGCCCGCTTCCCTAAGGCCAGGAACTGGTGGTATAAGCGCTCTAGCGCCAGAAGCTATCACGAATCTAGGAGCAGTTAGAGTATTGTCCCCAGCCTTAAGGATTTTGTCCCCTATGAACTCCCCCACGCTCTTATACCATTTAATTCTCGAATCGATTTCAATTGATGTTTCCATCTCCGTGCGGATTTCATTTATGAATGATAGCATGCGCCCCATGATTTTTTTAAAATCTATATTCTCAATGCGGCCTTCTACTCCTACAGCTTTAGCATCCTGCAACATTCTGACAACGTCTGCCGGATAAATCAACATTTTAGATGGAATGCAGCCGTTGTTAAGGCATGTGCCACCCAGTGGGCCTCGTTCTACTAGCGCGACTCTTGATACCTCTTGGACGGCTCTTGATGCAACGTTCATTCCGGCGCCGGAGCCTACAATGATTAGGTCAAATTTTTCCATCTTATCCATTTCAAGCATCTCAGCAGAAAGGATTTAAATTTGATTTGGGCAGTCTCCATATATAAGAAAGCGAGATTGAAATTATGCCTTCTTTTTTCCAAATCTTGCTGCTGGAATAATTGAATTCCGACTAGAACAAAATAGCTTTTTAATACCGATCTCTGTAAGGCTATTGAAAAGCATAAGAATAGACAAATTTGGGATAATTGAATGGCAAAAAACAAAATCGAAAAAGAAGCGGAAAAGCTTCGACCTGCCACGAGGGATTCAGATAATCCCATGATAAAGTAGTACAAAGAAGAGCTCTTGCGAAAGCCAACATACAGCCCTCGATCTGTTAGCGAGCTTCTGAGTGAGAAATCATTGATGAGCATAATGCGCAAGAAATATCCATCAAAATACAGTATGTATCAACAACTTAAGACGCATGATCGAGTAGAATTAGGATTTAAATATCATACATTGCAAAGGATAGAAACTCTTTAATGAAAAAGCTTACATCATTCAGCATAATCTGTATGCTATTGGCATGTTCAGCAACCCTCGTTGCCGCGGAGGACTTAACGCTTGGCCCGGCCATGGTCTCAATAGATCTTGGTGAATTTGGGGACTACAAGGTCGGTAGCGTTGGATCCTTTAACGACTTTCATAAGTCATCAAAGGGGAAGTTTGGGTATACCATCTTTCAGACCGTCGTATTTAACCAGGAAAACAAAGTGATGTTAGAACTCCACCTGTTGGATGAGCCCATAGACGTAACCCCAGAGCTTCTTGAACACTGCATAAACGAATCTGACCGAGTCCCCCTTATGGTATTATGCAGATTGAGCCCTTCACAGTTGATGGCCATTCCGGTGTAATGGTCAAGGGTTATGCTAATGAGGAACAGAGCAAGCCCATGGATATAGCAGCCTTTAGCCCTGAGGACGATTCCAGCACAGGCGAGATAATTCTGATAGTAGGATCTGATCTTCCCAGTGAGATTATAGGCAGAATTTTTAACTCTATCCATGTTGAGGTGCTGTGAACTATAGTTGCCGCATTTTTTGGAGCTGAAGGCTAATGCATAATGATCTTTGGTGTTGGGTAAGAGTGAACAATTTTGAAATTCAATAGAATCCTAATAAGAATCAACAGGATCAGCGCTTGGCTATTGTTGATTTTCATGGTCATCTATATAATCTCAGGTTATGCCTGGACAAACCGAATTTTAATGCCGCTATACCTGGCTAAGTACTTACATACCGCTTTAGATATTTACATGATCCCACTTTTTCTGGCTCACGTCTTGATAGGAACGAAATTCACCTTAAAGAGACATGGAATTCATCATGATGGAATAGTTGATTTGGCCCCCTTGTTGATAGGGGTCATCTCCTATATTCTGGTGCTTATGATCAGATAGATAATTCTCTGAACAGGTTTTCTATCCTCCGAGGTCACCCTAACGCTTTGAAACAAGCTTCTTATGAGGGCAAGTGCTACTATACTCCCCTGGAAAGGCCCATTCCTGGAAGATCTAGCCAAGATTGCTGGGGACTATATGTTCTACTTCGAGAAAGGCCCTAGAAATCTACCTAGACTGACGCCCAAGACCTGGCAGAAGATGAAGGACCAGAAAACTTTGTAGGCGTTTTCGTGATTAGGTCTTGGATGACGGGTTAGGGATAGTCCGTTGGACACTGTTAACCATAAGCCGTCGCATAAAGCAGTTGCCGAAACATCTGGTGGAATGTCATCAGTAAATGCAAATAATCATATACTGCATCTAAGCTGCGGTGATCCCGCTAAGAAAAAGGTTCTGCGGCCAAATGAAAGTCAGGGCATTCGACTCATGTTCCCTCGCTATTCAAACTAATTGCGCCTATAATGTTGGGATGCGGCGCGTGAGTTCGGCCCAGTCGCTGCCGATGGCCTTTTTGATGAGTTCTTTTACTCCGGTGAATGCAGGTGCAGGCATCACACTCTGCCAGATAAGAATCATGTTCTCACGATCGTCGTGTCCCAGCAGCGGGAACATCCACGCCACCAATTCGGGGAAACGTTCCTGGGGTACCGTCCTGGACATGATGCCAACCGCCTTCCCTTGCTCGGGCAGAGAGACTCGTTCCTTGAAAATCCGGTAGAGATGTGTATCTTCCTTGTCCAGGTGGATATCGAGATGAAAACGGAATGCTGCGGTGGCCCGGGCAATTTGTAAAGGATCGCGTGCAGAATACGATTTATTCAATGTGTCAAATGCCGAATCTAAACCACGGTGGTCTTTCACATAGGCTTCAGCAACCAGTGGGGCGACATTCTCGAGAATGGGGAAGATAGCTAACTCTTCTCCGTGGGCATGCCAGACCAATATTTCGTTGAAGAACCGGAAACGTTCGACAGTGGCGGCAAAACCCTCCTTTCCCATTGCTGAGTCCAACGCGGCACCATCGATACGCTCTAAGTCATTCCTGAACGCATTATGAATCGCCCGTATTGCATCAATAGGTTCAGCCATGACAATTCCTCATATGTTTTCGTATTAAAAATATCTTTATTACCAAAATATCTTTTCTACTGGCAACTACTCAGATATCTTCAGCAGGCTTCATTTAAGGTTCACGGAGGGATTTGGGGTAGAGCTTCATTGTAACCTTCTAAGGCGTGCTTATTGAACAGGGTTACCACATTTTTCTCAGATATTCTAGTTGTAGTATATTGTATATTCTAGGTAGCCTTCCCGTAGTTCATTGATTACTCTTTCTGTCATTCAATTCTCATCGAATTGCTGGTTGAGACAAATCGGAACAGTAATATAGTGGAGCTAAGTAACAATGGCGGGTTCTAACATGACTAACATTATCAGAACAACATTATTACTGGGAATCCTAACTGGATTGATGCTTCTCATAGGTGGAGTTCTTGGCGGCAGAGGAGGCATGTTTTTAGCACTCATCTTGTCCATACTCATGAACTTTGGAACCTATTGGTATAGCGATAAAATCGTCCTGAAGATGTACCACGCACAAGAGGTTACGCCAGCCGAGTCGAGTGAGTTATATGGAATGGTAAAGAGTTTGGCGGAACGTGCGAGCCTGCCCATGCCTAAAGTCTATATCGTACAAACGCCCATGGCCAATGCCTTCGCTACTGGCCGAGACCCCAAGCATGCTGCGGTGGCTATCACTACCGGGATCTTGAAGATTCTTAACCGAAATGAGTTGGAAGGCGTGATTGCACACGAGCTTGCCCATGTGAAGAATCGGGACACGCTCATAAGCGCCATGGCTGCTACAATTGCCGGAGTAATAACCTTTATGGCCAGTATGGCTCAGTGGAGCCTCATCTTCGGAGGGCGAGATGATGATGGTGGGAACATCATTGGTATTCTGGCCATGGCCATCCTGGCTCCCATCGCCGCTATGATCATCCAGATGGCTATCTCTCGGAGTCGGGAATTTGGAGCTGATGGTACCGGCGGGACGATCTGTGGCAAACCCATGGAACTAGCAAATGCCCTGACCAAATTAGAGAATGCAGCTGGCTCTGTTAGGGTAGATGTCAATCCATCTACAGCCCACATGTTCATTGTGAATCCACTAAAGGGCAAGCGCCTAGCATCTCTTTTCTCAACGCACCCCAGCACTGAGGAAAGGGTAAGACGGCTTTCGGCAATGCATTAAGCCGTTAGAAGCGAGGAGCAATAGGAGAGCTTAATCAATTTTTTTGTGGCCTAGATCCCCAGCTGCGGTATATGCGCCAGATAACTCTCCTTCAGCACCTGCTGAAATCTTATATACGAGTACTAGAACCGTCGTCCCAAGTTGCTTTCGGATCGGCTTAAAGGACTCCGTGCTAGGCGGAATCCGATAATAGGAAGCATTCATTAAGAAAGCACACAAAATAATATAAGCGGTTATTATGTCTGCTATAGTCCATTTTGAGATTCACTTTGATGAAGCAGAGAGGGCTAAGAAATTCTACACAGAGCTCTTCGCTCTGAACGATAGTTAGGGCATAGCACAACTTAGAATTTTGAAGCCATCACATTATGCTAATTGACTTTATTTATTGGGTATATTCTAGCTTTTGGATTTCTCCGTTTCATGGCAAAGACTGGAAATCAGCAATTTCTAAACCGATTATAGTTGCGAACGTAAAGATTTATACTAAAGGAGCCTATTGTTGGGGCTATACTTGCCGATTATTAGTTTGAATCTTTAGGTGTTAGACTATAATTACTATCCTCAAAACGCCTACCATAGTACCAGGTAAATTTCATCATTCTCTTTCTTTGCTTTGATGAGTTGGCAATGTCTAAGTATTGCAAACTCATAAATTCGTATATATTCTTCTGGAGATCGCTCAGGTCTTCGGTTCCAGTTAGACCATGAGTCTTTCTGAAAACCAACTTGGATCGTTCACCCCAGGGATCTCAGACTTTGATCCTCTGTCCAGCATCCATACAACAGTCCTCACAAAGGGTCTTGCCTTGCGAAATGAGGCAATTGCTCTCAGCTACTTCATAGCCACAATTCTGACAACTGACAGTGTTATTATGAGCCATGTTTATGCGTTTTTCAATATTCATCGCATATTTATGTTTGCTTATAAACTTGGGACCGTTGAACAGGTGCAATCGGTAATGTAAACAAATTTAAGAATCGCAGCGCAGGCGTTGTATAATCGGCTTTTTCAAAACGAAAAGGGAGGGGGCATGGGGAAAGAAGGTCAGAGCTTATAAGCCATAGCGATTGAGCATTACCTCATACCAATAGTTGTAGGGCATATATTGATAATGCCAATAGCTTTGGGATGTATATGGATAATAATAACTGTAATATGGCGTAGACCATGCAGATCCTATTAAGAGAACTGGGCTCCGCCAACCGCTATATGCAGATCCTATCACGAAACCTGGGCTATACGAAGGAGATTTGGGAACTGGCGTATCAAGCCAACGCACCATGCCCTCTATCCCTGGTTCAAACGTCTTCGACCGGTCAGAACTTCTGACATACCCTCCTCCAAGCCAATCTTGTTCGCATGCAATACTAATCAACAGGCATACTGCGATTGCTGCCATGCACAGCACAATTTTAGTATGTCTCATAGATCCACCGAAAGTATTATGCTATTTTTTGCATTTAAAACGATCTATAGGCAAGAAAACTAGATTTCACCATATGTACAACAAAGTTTCCATAAATCCATTCCAGTTATATTTTTTTATAAATATATTTATTAAAATGCCTCTAAGCATCGGCTATCCTTCATCTTCTGCCAGGTCTTGGGAGTCAGTCTAGGTGGATCTCGGGGGCTTTCCTCGAAGTGGAAGACGCGGTCAGCAAGTTTTAGCTAGATCATCCAAATAGCATAGTACAGCAGCACTCCTCATGAGGCTGGCACTAAGAATTACTTTCTCGGCCTCGTCTACAATTTTTATCAATTGATCAAGCCTTAATGACCAACGTCTTAGCTATGCTATCTCCAAGTCGCTGTTTTTTGTCTGAGCGCCAGATCAGCACTGCTCCGACTAGATAAGTTAAAAGACCATCGATTATTCGGAGGATGTTTCGTTTGAATGACTGTGCCATATCGATCTTTCCGCTATCCTCTTCTCGTACGACTCTAATTTTTGTAATCATCTT
>JALHSR010000181.1 GCA_022865315.1 Methanotrichaceae archaeon
AAATTGATTGCACTTATCATTTGGACAGGCTACATCCACAAACTTAGGTTTAGGTCCCCTTTTACCCATTCGCTACCCCTCTAGCTAATAATTAGCGAATTAGGTGTATATAAAACTTCAACCTATTGAGTAGTCATTACCAAAAGATAGGTAACCAGAATAATTCTATATTATTGTTCATCAAGCAATGGTGTATGGATTCTTAGATACCAGGGATCTAAAAATCTCTTTAATCAGACAGGTTGGTTTTGAAGAATGTGTGTATTTAAGGATTTCGTCAAATATTAGGGAATCTGTTTCGGGAATTTAAAAGAACTTTCAAAAAGTCTACGCGCGATTCTAGATATCAATAAAAATGGATCATTTATTATAAATATTTAGAAAATTTTAAATCTAACTTTATGAATCATCCGATTTGGATTACAAAAAAAAAGAAAGTCCGGTAAAGGCCCTTCAATCTTTAAATAAAAGGTACATTATTAATTAATTTGGACATGCAACATTGAAAGAATCAAAGCTTTATAAATGTCTTCACTGTTTGAATAACATCGTCAATATCGGGAAAACATAAAATAACCTAAAGATTGCAGGAGAGTCTCATTTTGGTAGGAATTATGACCAACTTTTCAGATAAGCAGGTTGCTGAGTATTTCCGACGTTCATATGCAGCCATCGACGGGCTGTGGTTCATGAAGGTCGAGAATTGCTATGGCTTTGAGATAGCTCTCGAGGTAGATGCTGATGTTTGGAAGGTCTTGCCAAAGATCCAAGCACGTGCAATGAAATCTTTAAAAGGACTTGGCAATGGAATCCAAGACCTGTGTGAGGCCATTATTACACGATTAACTTGGGAAGGTTTCGAGTTCCAAATAGAACGGGATTTAGATGGTTTTAGCATCATAATCACAAAATGCCTTTGGCAAGAACGTATGATAAAATCTGGAAGAAAGCATCTTTTAACCAAAAATGGGAGACAAAATATGCCATTTGGAAAACTCTATTTGGGCTTCCGAGATTGGAATTGAAAGATTTTGTTACTACATGAAAATTTGCAATGGCTCGAAGAAGTGTGTGCTTAGGTTTGGAAAATGAGGTCCAGCCCGCTAATTGATGAGCCTCTATAAAACTGAATAGGTCAAGAATGATTATATGTTTATGATTAAATAATAGAAAAGTTTAGGGAAAACGCTGAAAGCATTCTTAAGAACGCAAAAGTATGTTACCTTAGATTCAATATCGGGCACCGTTTTTGGCTGATTCTCTGCTAATTATCATAGGGCTGAATCATGAGTGTTATTTGTAGTTAACGCATGCTCTCCATATGTCCTTTTTGTCTCGAGTCACCTCTTATGAATCGCTCCACCATTTCCTTGGCTATTTCGTCTGGATACTGCACTGGGGGATGCTTCATAGTATAGGCGGAAATTGCCAATAACGGTCCTGAGATCTTTCTATCCATGCCTAACTTGCAAACTCTAATGGCATCAATGGCGCTTCCACCTGAATTGGGGGAATCCTCGACAGAAAGCCTTAATTCCAGATTCATTGGTACATCACCAAAGATTCTACCTTCCATTCGAAGGAAGCAGATCTTATTGTCTTTCTGCCAAGGCACATAATCCGATGGTCCGATATGAATATTGTCGTCATCTATGGGATTTTCAAAAATGGATTGCACCGCTTCAGTCTTTGAAATTTTCTTGGATTTTAACCTTTCTCGATTGAGCATGTTCAGGAAGTCTGTATTACCTCCTACATTTAGCTGGTAAGTGCGTTCAAGTGCACAAGCTCGATCTTTGAAGAGCTGTGCAAGTGTCCTATGGACTATGGTAGCGCCCATTTGAGATTTTATATCATCTCCCACAATAGGCAATCCACGTTCTTCAAACCGTTTGATCCATTCTGGATTAGAAGCGATAAATACCGGCATGCAATTCACGAAACCTGCTCCAGCGTCCAGTGCAGATTGAGCATATAAGCGAGAGGCCTGTTCCGAGCCTACAGGCAAATAGTTTATTAAAATATCAGCCCCGGAGTATTCAAGTTCGCGCGTTACATTGCAGGGTTTAGCATCCGCCACTACGAACCTCTTATCATCCGGATAGTTCATCATGTGTGAGGCCACACCATCCAAAACTGGCCCCATCTTGACTTCGACTCCTTTGAGGGGAATATCAGGGTAAAAAACTTTTGTGCAATTGGGTAGTGCAAATATGGCTTTTGTTACGTCTAGACCTACTTTACGTGCATCTATATCGAAGGCAGCGACGATCTCCATGTCGCCAGCCTTGTAGCCATTTATCTCGTAATGCATAAGGCCAATGCAGCTCTTTTCATCGACGTGCTTATAATACTCGATACCTTGTATTAGAGAGCTTGCACAATTTCCCAAACCAGCAATGGCCAGCTTAATCTTTTTCAACCTCTTCTCCCCTCCTGGGTCAAGTGAAGTTCGCAGCTCGAAGTCGGATGCTCGTATAAATGCAGGACGTATATAACAGTATAGGCATATATTATGATCGCGATTTCATGTTTCTGCAATTAGCTGTAGCAAATCCTTTAGCATCTCAGAAAGTTCGGTTTCTAGTTCAATTTTATCGATATCATTTAATTGATACTCTATTTGTCTGATTTTTGGGATATCTACAAGATATTTCGAGCCTTCCGGACAAATTAGTATGGTCTCCTTGCCTACAGTGTGAGCTATGCCCAATCCATACATAACGGTAGGATCTGGTCCAGTGAGGTCTGCAATAATTACTCGTGTTCTGTTAATTGATAACCATAATTCTTTAACTGCGCTCTTTCCATTTCTGATATCTTTTGCAGTTTCTGCAATAATTCCATTAGACTCCAATGCCTTAGATATTGCCTCAAAATTCTTATTTATTGCTTGATCGGATGGCAGAAGCAAAAGCGCGGTCTGACTATCTATTATCGCAGGGGCTGGACCATAAATTGGCCTAGATCCAAAGAGGCTGAGCAAGCCTACAAAACGATTGAACTCGGCATCTACATGTCGACCCGTAATCTCAAATAAGGCCTCGCGTCTCCGCATATCGTCTTGTTCTAATAATTCTGAAGGGATTTCTATTACGAAAGGATCATTAAGGCCAAATTCCCACTGAGCGCTGCTCTTGATTTTATCATAGCTCCAGATGGATTCTGGAGTATGAATATAACTAGAAAATCTTGTTTCAGTGCGGAATTGTCCGATAATGAAGAGATTTTTCTTGTCTAGAATAGCTACCATGCTGCATGGAAGTTGACTCCTTGCAATCCCTTTCTGAAGATGTCGTTCTACAGTTACATTGTCAACTGCTGCCATAAACTCTTCGAGTAGATTATCAACCTTCTCTTGAAGTTCCATAGGCATCGTGCCGCTTCTCGTCCTCATTCTTTCATTTATCATAGGACCACCCTGGATAATGATATTCAATACATCTAGTAATTTTGGATTATAAGCCTACTATCAACGCGGGCTTTAATAATTTTTTTTAAAAAAAAATATTTTATTAGCTTAGTTATATGGATAGATAATTGATCAGAAACATAGAAGATCTGTTGGCCTCCGGATGGTCATGACAATTTCTCGAACAGCTTTGGATTCACTTATCTCGTCGATGACGGAAACAGGTTTCAATATAAGAATTACAGTAATCAGGGCTTGGAGTTTCCATGAGTTTACGAATATAATTTGCTAATATTAAGATATAGCTTGTCCAGTAGTTTTTAATTATTTGAGTTGGAAAAGATTTATCTCCCAGAAGCTGGTTATCCAAACGGCCTGGGATGTGACCTTATGGTTGAACCAGCAAAGGTGAAGATGAATGAGATCTTTTTATAGCTATATAGGCGCTGCTTGGAACTCCCCAAGAGATGGTTATGTAGGTGCTTTGAGGCAGAGCAGGCTAAAGCTTTGGCGCAGAGAAAGGACTGTGCAGAAAATCGAAAGACCTACTCGTTTGGATAGAGCGAGAGCGCTAGGCTATAAGGCTAAACAAGGCATTATAATTGCTCGCGTAAAGGTGAGGCGAGGTGGACTTCGCAAATCTCGGTATGTGAGGGGCAGAAAAACAAGCAAGATGGGTATGCATAAGATCACTATGGCCAAGTCCATCCAACGCATTGCAGAAGAAAGAGCGAGCAGAAGATTCCGCAATTTAGAGGTAATGAATTCCTATTGGGTTGGGGAGGATGGCCGTCATAAGTGGTTTGAAGTGATTCTTATAGATCCTAACCATCCTGCAATTATTTCTGATAAGGAGCTGAGCTGGATCACTACGGGACAAAGGGGCAGATCAGAGCGCGGCAAAACCAGTGCTGGTATGAAAGGCCGCGGTATGAGAAAGAAGGGCTCTGGAACGGAAAAAACTCGTCCCAGCATTAGGGCTCACGATGGTAAAGGAAAGTGATAAATCGGATCTCCTTGAAAGCTTTTGCCGCTGCAACCGAGGATGAGCGGCGAGTAAGCGCAGCCCTCAGCATCTTTGTTCCTTCAGATAGCATATTCGGGACATTGGCTAAAGGCTACTTTGGCAATGAAATCAAAATCCTGGAATCGAAAATAAAAAAGAAGGAGAGCTTAATTTTTTTCCGTGTTCTAATGGAGAGGCTGCCAAAAGAGGAACGTCTGAGGCTGCATAGCGAGATCCCCTCGAGGGTCGATGAGAACTGCAATTTTCACATGCGCTTGGACAAGCAAGCTGCTTATAAGGGTCACGTTAGACTTACCGATTCGAAGGATGCCCTAGATATCTCTGTACATATCGCTTCTTACCCCTCCCGGAGGGAAGAAGCTATGAGGATTATCGGAGAGCTCGTATGAGCCTTTATGAATGTACTGTTCATGCGATTCCGGAGGGGTCAGACTCTGCCAGTCGGCTGGCCATTGCTTCAAAACGACTTGGTTATGATGGAATAATAATATCTAACCATTCAGGCCTTGACGATTTTTTTCAGCCACAGGCTGCACTAAATGTACCTGGAATTGAAGTAGCCTTCGGTATTGAGATCGTGTCAAAAAATTCTAGAGTCCTAAAGAACTCTATTTCAGCTATGCGAGCTAGATACTCGTTTATTGCCGTCCATGGTGGCCCAGAAGATATCAACAGGGCAGCATGCGAGAACCCTGAGGTTGATGTACTTCTGCATCCTGAGGAAGGTAGACGAACATTAAGTATCGCTTCAGCTAGGTCTGCCGACCAGAACCAAGTTGCTCTAGGCTTTGATATAAGTCCCTTAATCAAACTTCGCGGCCTTCCGAGGGCACACTGGCTAGAGCGATTGAAGCGCAATATAATCATTGCAAGGAAATTTGATATACCCATGATGATAACCACCAACGCTAGGTCACGATTCGATCTAAGAGCACCCCATGAGCTTAGGGCGTTGGCCGAGGTTGCCGGATTTGAGCCAGTAGAGGCTAAAGAAGCTCTTAAACTGCCCGGAAAGATACTGGAAATGAATAAGAGGCATTGGCTTAGTTCTGGAGTGGAGCTTCTTTGAGGAGCAGACTGCCGGTGCTGCGCACGAGAAGGAGATACCTGGCCTTTGCGCTCGAAGCAGAGGGCGAAATACAGCCGAAAGAGCTAATGGGCGAGATCCACTCGTCCCAGTTTTCGCTGTTCGGCGATGCCGGTGCCGCAAAGAACAGACTCAGGCTGATCTCTTTCGACGGCCGTTTCGGTCTCCTGCGCTGTCACCA
>JALHSR010000182.1 GCA_022865315.1 Methanotrichaceae archaeon
CTATCTCGTATTTTTGCCGCCATATTCGCCTGATTTGAATCCCATCGAGTTCATCTGGAAATCCATTAAACGAGTCTTATCTCTCGAATTTGTGGCAGATTTGGAGAGCATGAAGAAACTCATATCTGACCAATGGAATGCGCTCTCATGTTCGATCAGTTATGCCAAAGGCTGGATAAGGAGATTCTTTGAGGGGACTAATTACAATACAATCTGATTATTAGAAATTGTGCGGAAGACTATAATTGGTTTTTAAGGACCATACAAATCCACTAACAATCGATAATTAAAGCATGAACGTCTTGTTCAAGAAGAAATGAAAAAGGTTTCAAAGGGGTATGAAACCATTCTCTTCGGCAATCTTCTGGCCTTCGCCTCCGATTGCAAAATTGATGTATTCTTGGGCAGCCGACTTTGGATCGCCAAAAGTGTAAAAGTACAGCTTGCGGCTCAGGGCATAAGAGCCATCCTTTATGGTTTCTGTGGTAGGTTTCACACCATCAACTGCGAGAACGCCGACTTTGCCGTCTTGGACATAACTGATTCCCAAATAACCGATAGCGTTATTTGCTCCGGTTATAGCCGTCTTAATGCCAGCGGAGCTCATCTCAACAGTATCAACGCTAGGAGTCTCTGCCTTTTTATCGCCCATAATACCCTCATTGAATGTATCCCTGGTGCCCGAACCCTGCTCGCTGGCCACAACATAAATCTCCTCGTCACGACCACCTAGCTCGTTCCAATTCCCGATCTCGCCTGAATAGATCTGTTTGACCCGGTCTTTTGTTAATGAAGTCACGCCCGCATCATAGATCTGTTTGCTCACAGCAATGGCAATACCGTCATATCTAACCAAGTTCTCCTGGAACTTGTCTCCATAATTGCTCTTCTCATCAGATGTGACTTCTCGGGAGGCCATGCCAATATCAGAGATGCCCTCAGCTATGTTCTTGATGCCCACCCCGGTTCCTCCACTCGTAACTGATATTTTGATGTCAGGATATGCAGCATTGAATGCTTCACCTGTTGCCTCTGCAAGAGGCAGAACTGTCGTAGATCCAGCTACATTAACGGTCTCAACTGCAGAAGATGCTGATACAAAGATCGACCATGCGGATAGGAAGATCGTCAATACGATCACAGATTTTCTCAAGGTTTTTTTCACCGGCCAGCCTGCAAGTATAGATCATATGTAAATTTAACCAAAATAAAGTATATAGTTGTAATAAGACTCAGTAGCAGTTTATATTTGGATTGATGAAGATCTGCCAAATTATTTAATCGACCCATTGTACAGATTTGATCGATGCATATTGTTATCCAGTCAACTTACATATCCTTCCAAAGCCATAGCGCAATGTTTCCACATCCCAAAATTTTCGCCACAATAATGACTCGATTTTGAGATACCATGCAATTACATACGGGAATATCCTTATGTCAATGGACCATTCAGTAAAATTGATGGTATCTATATCAAACAGTCGAGATAAAGCCAATAGACAAAAGGTCCTATTTCTTTGCTCACGCAACTCAGCACGCTCTCAGATGGCAGAGGGGCTTCTCCGGGCTATGTATGGAGACCGGTATGAGGCTTACAGTGCAGGGGTTGAAGCTACCTCTGTTGACCCTCACGCTGTAGAGGTCATGAATGAACTAGGTATTGATATATCAGGCCATCGTTCAAAACGTGCCGAAGAATTTCGCAGTATTCTGTTTGATATTGCTGTTACGGTATGTGATAATGCTAAAGCCAAAACGATGTGCCCTATTTGCGGAACTACTATCCAACCCATTTCGGACAGCCCTATGGCGAAAACGATTATTCATAAAAGTTTCATCGATCCAGCAACCTCAGAAGGATCAGAAGAAGAAAAGCTTGCCATTTTTAGGCAGGTAAGGGATGAGATAAAAGAGTGGATAACTCATATATTTGGGGATTCGATAAATTAGTATTTTTATTTTATTTATATTATAGCTCATTAACTTTTCTTTGCTCACCGATAACCAACTAGTTCACTCGGGTATTCATAAGAGGTTCACGAATCCGGATATACGGAGTCGTTTCACTATTTTCCAGCTGATGACCAGCCCAGAAAAGGCATACCATTCGCTAATCATCATTGAGCATGGCCCTATTCTATACGAGGACTCACAAAAGATGGTCGAATATGTTTCACAGGCATGAAGCAGGCTTCTTATAAGGCTACGGTGCTGCTGTACTCGCCTGGAATCGATCCTTTCTTGGAAGACTTGGCTAAGATTGCTAATCATGTGTTCTATTTCGAGGAAGGTCCCCGAGACTCGTCCAGACTGGTGGCCAAAACCCGGCAGAAGATGAAGGATCAGGCAACTATAGAGGCGTTCTCGTGACTCGGTCTAGGTTGAGCAGATGGGGTGTGTTCATTGTGACGTGGTTAATTCCAAGTTGGTCGAGGTACAGGCGACCAAGGATATGAGCTCGGGTATATATTTTAAAATTATTAATTAAAGTGGCAAAAAGAACAGCATAAGTCTTGAAACAGCACGACATAGCGAAGAATCAAAAGAATATAAGAAGTAATAGTGTATATTAGTATTAGTTAGGAAATGTGCAAGAGAAGTTCTTGGCAAATGGAAATAGTGATGCTCTCGCACGATAGATGAAGAGGGGTTATATTATGCCATATATGCTCATTCGGCACAAAGTTATTGATTACGCTAAGTGGAAGACAGTATATGATCAGCACGTTGCTACTCGCAAGGCCAGCGGATCGAAAGGGGCACATCTTTTCCGTAGTTCAGATAACCCCAATGAAATCATGATCTTGTTCGAATGGGATGAGCTGGGCAATGCTCGAAAGTTTTCTCAATCTGAGGATTTGATAAAAAGATTGCAAATGGCTGGTGTCATTGACAAGCCGGATATATATTTCCTGGATAAAGTAGAACAGACACCCGCCTAGCGATTTTGCAGGCAATTTGTGAAAGCGTGAAAATTCGCATCGAGAGGTTGGACGGAGAGGCTCTGTTCCCGAATCGTTAATTAAGGCTCTATTGAAACATTCGATGTCTGGATCTTTCTTCCAATTATAAGAGCTACACAATATGGATCGTGAGTCCTCTTGAGCAGGCCTGCGTGAATCGGATGATCTCCTACGACAACCATCATCGTTCCAGGCTGGACAGCATCAGCTATCTCCCCTAAGCAATGGTCAATGGCCATGGCAGCCTCCTTGAAGCCATCCGACGTGAGGCCATTGTGAGCTGCTTTGTCGATTCCAATGAAGTATGACACTAGTAGCCTGGGCTTGGATGATAACGCCTCTAGGGAGAGGCGACAGATCTCCTGGTCGAACTCGAGCGGGCTAAGGGTACGAGGAACAGCTCCGATAAACTCGATCAGGCCTTCATAGATCTCGGCGCCACCTTTCTCCATGACGACAGCGGACCTCATCCCAGCAGAGCTGGTGATCTCTGGAAGGCTCAAGATAGGTGACCTTTTGGCGCTCTCGGTATCATAGATACCGTGGTGTTCTGGCAGCAGTCCACTGAGGATGGAAGCGATAGCTGGTGATGTATGATTCGAGACTGCCTTGGCTCTCAGAACAAGCCCGTGTTTGGCGAGGACGGATATATTCTTCAACTCAGGTTCAAGCCACTTATAAAGATCGCAGCCAAGGCTATCTACGATTGCTAGAACAGCATTTTGGCATCTCCAGCCCTGTGCCTCCTCGATGGGTCTGCCATCTGGCCCATGTATGCTTATTCCTAGCATATGGGCAATTGTAGGCGCGACATCTACCTGGCTGACGTGTCTCATTCAAATTCCAAAGGAGATCAAGTCTCAGAGTCTCTTGATCTAAGGACTTTGAGTCCTTATTCGTTTCGCATGTCTCTTGAGTTATATCTTCCTTGGGAGAAAATGGACTACCGCTACCGAGGAATGCTCCTATGGAACTAGGTATATTCAGACATAGAAATCCGTTTCGAAACGCTTAGCTCAGATGCTCCGCACCGACTGTTTCAATTGAGGAGCCGATGGATACGCCTAGGCTGCTTGCCAAGACTTGGCTGAAGATGAAATATCTGTCCATCTTGGAGGCATTTTCATAATTTCCCTGGAAGCACCATGGTACTGTCACATTCAATAAGTCAGCACCAATCGCTTTCGTATTATAGCTTTATTCCGCATCCTCGCAGGCTGCCAAAGTCCTATTTGGATCAGCGGGATTAGATTTCGCACGATTTTCCATAAATGATACTCTATTCTTCGCTAGTTTTGGTTTTGAGAAAGGGATTGGTAGACTACATTTTTACCCCTCTCCCACAATTGAATTTGATAAGTGCCACTTAATTGTTTTATTTAGAGAAATTCTTTGTATTCCGATATTAATAGGCGAAAGAATATATGGGTAATATTTGTTTTGGCTAAAAGCCAATTATATGTTCTATTAAGCTCATTAAATGCTTATCATTCATGAATTTGCGCAAAAAAGTCAATCTATTGAATATTATCTATCGTTTGGTTAGATAGCTATTGGTTTTATAATTTTTCAACA
>JALHSR010000183.1 GCA_022865315.1 Methanotrichaceae archaeon
GAACCAGTAAGGCCAAGTATACAATCAATCTCTAACCATGAGAAGCCTATGAATCTGAAGAAGTACCTATCGAACAAGATTCTCAACCAGAAACCAGGTACCCAAGAATACAGGGTTCAGTGTACCGCTTGCAATGGAACTGGCAGGATAGTGACAGGCATCAAAGCAATTTTCATAGAAATGGTTGAAAAGACCGAAAAATGCCCCGAATGCAATGGGAAGGGTATCCTCTAAGCATTTCTATTCTAGGGCTTATTTCAGATGAGTTAAGCCCTTCAGTCCGGGTCATTTCCTTAATAAGATTAAAAGAGCAAATAGACTGAATATGCTTCGAATCTTTTTTTGCCCCTTCTGCCACCGATTCTTCAAGGAGGAAAGCAGAGTCTTCCACGTCATTGGTGGGCCACAACTGATTGAGACTCACGCGGTGCTTCTCAGAAAGGCCTTGGAGTTTCTGAGCCTTCAGGAGAAACCGAAAGAGGGTCTAGAAATTGATTCTGAGGTAATTTGCAAGCTATGCTATAGTACAGATGAGGGCGGAGCATCTCATTATTGGTGAATTCGATCAGAAGATGCTACAATTTTGTACAACTCTTATGCAACTTTTCAAAATCGATAATCATTTCTAACTTTCTATAGTTATATAAACGCTTTTGCTGTTAGTTGGGAGCTAGAACTGACCCCTCAACCAGCCTCCGGGCCCACTCTTCCACTTCTTTGTTGTCCTTTATCACGAATTCTTGCCCTCTGGCTACGGATTGGAAATATCCATCTTTCCATGAATCCTTGCTATGGTAACTAATCTCTGTGGCTTTGAAAAATTCTGGCAAGCACCACTTGGAGCGGGTCAGTCCTTCCTTTGTAAGAACGAGAATTTCATTGAACTTGAAGTTTCCAGCATCTGGCAACTGATTATTCCAACTCAAATGGCTTTTTGCCATATATATCGTATTAGTTTTATTTTTTCGCCTATTTTCGCTATTGTGCGGATGATATTTAAGCCAGTCCGGCACGGCTCTCTTGTCAGTAATTTTCATTATTTCATCGATCTGCATATAACCAAAAATGGCGTGTAGGTTCCCTTCATTGGGGTCGAACTCAAGTTTGCCCTGGTGATTTCTGGCCTTCCTAAACCATCCAAAGAACAAAAATAAATCGCCCTCGCCGACTCCCTGTTTCTCAAGATGACGTTGAGCCGAGTCTATTTGGCCAAAACAGGGTTTCCAGCCTGGCTTTCTCGGAATTATATTTCGGCAAATATCGGGGTCTAAATGGCATTTTGTTTCTTTTTCCAATTCTTGCCATTGCCCGCCTATTCTTATTTTGGATCTAAGCAATCTCATTAGGTCGTAATAGGTCAGTCCATCTTTGACCACAAGGTCGGAATACCTTAAGTTATCCTTAAGCGGAATGGGCAGTGAAACCATTGTTCCATCTGGTAGAATTGGACTGGGATAACCTCCAAAAGATGAATCGAATCCCTTTCTGCTTAGGATTATTTTCATATTAGATATTGAGGTAATAACTACTATTTTAGAGATTTAGAAACTACTATTTTAGAACCTGCCTGACTCCAGGTAGGCTTAGGCGATCTGTAAAGGTTTCATAGTTTGAGTAAATCTAGCGGGAATGCTCTAGCTACATCAATCTCGATAGAGGCGGCTGAGTTGTTGGAGCATTTTCAATGGCAGATTAAGGATGAAGCAATGATCACAGGTACAAAATTCAATGTCGTATTTTCGCCAAAATCGCGTATATATATTATACGTGGTTTTGGTGATTTCAGGGATTCATTTTTCGGTTGAGTGACAAGAGGGCTGGACATAATGGATAGCACAGGTTCCAAGTAAGTACTATTTCGCCATCTTCTGCGGGGGAATTGCTGTGGATCGGCGTTTGCTCGCTTGCGTTTCGATTACCATGATTATTTCCTAGCAAAACCGAAAACCTTATATCTCGGCAATTGTCGTATATATGTATGGCAAAGGTCGAACTATCTTTTATCCCTCCTCCATCACCGACTTTTGCCTCCCTCCTTATTAATTATCCAACGCTTCCATGAGATTCAGAGGTATCGGATTCTATCCAATCTCAGTTATTTGGTGGACAAGCCTTATAGTCTCAACCCCCATTGGCAACATTTCCAGAACGTCAGCCAAGGAGGGAACGGCAAAAGGCGGAGTGATTGGGCTTGATGGCTGGCCAAGCTTTCAGCTCCATTTATCTCCTCAGCATCCTTGATTTTTACACTTGATTGAAACCTCTTCTTATCTCCAGCTCCATTAACCTGCGATGTAGGCGACCAGGATGCCAGAGAATTGCCAGTGACAAGAAGCACCTTGAAACGCTGTAAGAATGGAAAGCAGCAGCAAAGACCCTTGACACATATAACTCGGACAGTTTTCTGTCCCGCCTTCCAAAATGGAAGTGATAGGTCTTAATAATGCCATTCAGCCACGCAGCAATTATTGCTGACTGCCACGTGTTCCGTTCGCCATTGTCTTATATTCAATTTTACCGCCATCCGTCCGTCACTACGAATCTGGTTGCCGGGAATCTCTAATAGACCGTAAGCTTGATACCCCCAACCTTGGGAGTCCGTTGCATACTGCATCTGGGGGTTGAAAAGGGGGACAGTCCTTATCTGAAAAGAACCACTTCTGGTTTCGTAGGATATATCGGCATCTGTAGAATATCCGCTCCCACCATTGAGCTTATTCGTTACGAGTGGAGTTAGGTAAAGGTGGATGTCTGTATTCATCGGCAGGTTATAAAACGTCCAACTCGCCTCTGTGTTCGTATTCGTTATCCAGTTCCATTGATTAGGTGATGCAGGTGTATTATCAATAAGGAATTCAGATTCTCTTGCAGCAATTACAAAAATTTTTCCAGCCGGATTCGATACAGGTACCGTTAATTGCGATGTCCAGTTGTAAGCCAATGGGCATAGCCACTTAGATAATGAGATGCTACTAGCAGGCTTCCTTATCCACCCAACTGGTAAGGTATAGTTAATAGCGTCCTCAACTAAAGCGCATTCTTTGGATAGATCGTTTCTAACTAGATTCGAACATTCGCCTGACGCGCCTGTATGCCCTTCAGTGCAACAACGCGAATTCTCAAAGCCTCTGCAAATGCCATCTATTGAAACTATAGAGTAGTTGGCTGGATAGGACACGTCTCGGCCTAGAACTCGCCAACCCGAAGGGGGCGTGCAATCCATACATTCATCTCCGGGTAGGAATAGTGCACATTCCATCGTAGCGTCATTTGCTATTCTTTCAAGTGGCAGCGGAGCAGCGAGAACGATTCCAGCAAGTGCATGCAGAAATAAAGTTAGCAATGGCACAAATAAAGCAAGGTTCATGGAATATAGTATCTATATGGCCTTTATAAATTACCATAATGTTCGGTGGAAAAAAAGGAGGAGATTCTCCTAATCGCCTCCTAGCCCAGATCATGAGGACGCCTCCAAAATCTGTTGGCCTTTCATCTTTAGCCATGTCCTGGTAGTCATTAAGGTTGCTGCACTATATCACTACTCAAGCCTCATAGTTTTATTATACCATTGCCGAGCGATGACATTATCAACGTGGGCATACCGAAGTGTGCTTCTCACATCTCTATGTCTCAAAAGAACCTGAACGATGTTAAGTGGAACACCTTTGGCGGTCATAAGGGTTGCCGCACTATATCTACCGAAAACATGAACCCCTCCTATCTTCTCGATGCCAGCCCGATCCTTGCAGTAACAGAATATCTTATATAGACTGTCTCTGTTCCACCGTTGCCAAAAATCGGTGTGAAATAGGGGTCGTCTGCCATCTATTCCAAATGGCGGGCGGATGGCGAGATACTGTTTCAGGGTCTTTGAACATTCATCAGTGATAAAGGCAAAACCATCTTGTCCGCCCTTGCCCTCTCTCACACGAATAGTAAGAGTCTTCAAGTCTATATCGTTGTCATCTAGGTTGCACAACTCGGTGGCCCGCAAACAGCCATAGAATATAACCTAGAACATGCAAAGGTGTTTGATGTTGCGGATAGATTCAAAAAAACGATTAATTTCTTCCTCAATGAAAAAATAGGGAAGCCTATCATTCCTGGGCAAAAAGGGAATCTCAACATCTTCGCCCAGCATTCTGTGATACTCGCTAATCGCAAACTTGTAGTTATTATGGGTACCTCTGGAGACTTGCCCGTCAAACAGACTTTCACGAAAGCTTATCAATTCCTTATCAGAAGGTCGGTCAGTGCCTGCAAAACGAAGATATCGACCGACATTTTCCGCGTAGGCAGCTATTGATGTGGGCCTAAATCCCTTGTTTTCAAGATATCTTCTGTAGCGGCGAATGGCATATTCTATATGGTCTTCTTCATTTCTTATTTTCCAATTAGTTATCAGGTTGATTTCCTAGAGGCTACTTATATGGTGACCGAGTACAACATGGCGTACATTACCCACAATACTTGCATCCAGGAATGGTCTCATCAATGCCCAAGTGAAGCACCTGGCTTCTGCTTCCGTACCTGAAGACAGTAACGCCCTTGCATCCAAGATCATAGGCCATATTGTAGACATCTAGGACATCGCCTACACTGGCTCTGTTAGGGAGATTTACCGTCTTGGATACAGCGTTATCCGTATATTTCTGGAAAGCAGCTTGGATTCTTACGTGCTGTTCTGGTGGAATGTCTAGCGCTGTGACGAAAAGATCCTTCAAATCCTGTGGTACTTCTGATATTTGTTGTAAAGAGCCTTTTCGTGCAAGCTCCGTCTTGAGCTCAGGGGAGTATATATGACGATCTTGGGCAATCTTTTCGAATATAGGTGAGACCTCTAAAAGCCTGCCACCTTCCAAAACGTGCCGCACAAAACTAATAGCGAATAATGGCTCTATGCCACTACTAGTTCCTGCAAGGATGCTGATTGTGCCTGTAGGGGCAATTGTAGTAACAGTGGAATTTCGCATGGCATCCC
>JALHSR010000184.1 GCA_022865315.1 Methanotrichaceae archaeon
GAACTGGCATCGAAAGATCTCGACAGGGCCACTGAAGCTATGGCCCGAGAGTTCCATAAATGAGATGGGGAGAGTATGACTATTTTGGGCCATATACTTCAGGGCCAGCAGGCCCATGATAGATCCAGTCAGATGCAAAAAGCTCGTCTATTGAAGCCAGGTTCTTTTTATTAAGAGACCTCTTCCCATAGACAAATCAAGGCTCTTCTTTTATTTCCTGACATATGTTATCATCTGCTCTTCTTATGAAATTCATATTTTCCATTACCCTTGTGATCGTTTTACGACTTAAATTTCTGCATCTTGGATTGACTGGATCAAAATGAACTCTCATGGACACGATCATGGAAACGCCTCCAAGATAGACTGACTCCATAGGTTCAACCAATAAGGAGGAGCTCTTTCAAAACCGACAAAATATCTACAAAAAAGTCTGCATCATCCGGCTCTTAACAGCATCGAATTGCGAACCAAGATTCTTTAGCAGATCGCTATCCAGCAATTCTTCTGCCTTCTTCAATACATTTCCCTTTTCATTTCTGCATGCGAGCATGGATCATGTTACGGCAGATATTATCGAGATTGCTGGACGAAGGCCCAAATTAGATATACTTCCCTCTTCTCAAGAATTGTCGTCCATCCTCTGTGATAGCGATACCGCAAATACCATTTGGAAGGCCATTCACCGGATCACAGTCGCTCTTTTCAACTTTTACATACCTTAATCTTCTCAGATGCAATAAGCGATTCCCAAATTCTATTTCATTGATCTTGAAAGTTTTGTTGACTTCAATGGGACTAACAATAGACGTCTTGGAACGTGCATTAATCTCTCCGAGGATCTTTATGTTTGTGCTCTCCAACTATCTCATCTCCTATAATTTATGCGATTTATGCTAGCGCCCCAAAAAAAAAGACGCCTTGCAAGATTCTACCGATACTAAAACCAAGTTGTATTTTTGAAATATTGCCTCGAATCGGTATGAAAAGGATCCCAGAGAATCCTATTCATTCTTGCGAAGCAATCCTTGCAGTCGTTGGCAGTTTTACAATAATTTTTCCACTTTATCTGCCCTCGGGCCTCTATCGCTAGCTAATATCTCGAAGCTGATTCTATCTCCTTCTGTTATAGATACTCCATCCTTCAATCCACTTTCATGGATAAAATAGTCCTTTCCGTCATCTCCTGCTATGAAACCGAAACGCTTAATTTCATTGAAAAATTTTACAGTTCCTGTATCCATTCTATTTCCTCTATACGTTTCAGAACAGTCTGTTTAACCCTTATATAAAGGGGCGTATTAATGGCAATGTGTTATAACGCAAATGCCGCAATCAAAAAAAATATTACAATTTAGAAGTGTGACTACTCCCGCCAATAAATTGGCAGGCTTCTAGGCTTTCGCCAGAGATTGTAATCCCAATCTCAGAATGTTCTTAGCGGCGTTAAGATTTCTGTCTATTGATAGATTGCAGAAAGGACAATTATGCATCCTTTCCGAGAGATCTTTCTTAACTATCAATCCACATCTAGAACACATTTGAGATGTGCCATTGGAAGCTACTAGTACCACTCTTCGACCAGCGCTCTTAGCCTTGTACGAAACGTATTGTACCAACTTACCCCAAGCACAATCCATGATACTCTTTGCTAGGCAGTGGTTTTGAACCATGCCATTAATATTTAGATCTTCGAAACAAATTGTACCATACGAATTAACTAGATTCCGACTAACCTTTTGGACAAAATCGTATCTCCTGTTAGCTATTCGCTCATGGAAACGACAGACAACTTTCTTGGCCTTCTTTCTGAGAGGCGTTCCTTTGGCTTGCTTTGACAAGTTCCGTTGAGCTTTTGCCAACGCCTTCTCATCTGCCTTTATGAATCGTGGGTTATCGATCTTAGAGCCATCCGAGAGCATGGCAAAACTTTGGATTCCCACATCGACCCCGACGACCTTCTCCGAGAGCGGCAATGGCTCTTTTCCATCGTCGTCAGTTAGGATTGAGACATACCACTTGGTGGTTGCCTTCCTTCGAATGGTTAGTCTTGAAATCTTGCCTTTTATATCTCGATGGAGTTTAACTTTAATATCGCCTATCTTAGAGAGATGCAAAAGAGTTCCTGAAAGCTTGAAACCACTTTCC
>JALHSR010000185.1 GCA_022865315.1 Methanotrichaceae archaeon
GAACCAGTAAGGCCAAGTATACAATCAATCTCTAACCATGAGAAGCCTATGAATCTGAAGAAGTACCTATCGAACAAGATTCTCAACCAGAAACCAGGTACCCAAGAATACAGGGTTCAGTGTACCGCTTGCAATGGAACTAGCAGGATAGTGACAGGCATCAAAGCAATTTGCATAGAAATGGTTGAAAAGACCGAAAAATGCCCCGAATGCAATGGGAAGGGTATTCTCTAAGCATTTCTATTCTAGGGCTTATTTCAGATGAGTTAAGCCTTTCAGTCCGGGCCATTTCCTTAATAAGATTAAAAGAGCAAATCGACTGAATATGCTTCGAATCTTTTTTTGCCCCTTCTGCCACCGATTCTTCAAAGAGGAAAGCAGAGTCTTCCACGTCATTGGCGGGCCACAACCGACTGAGACTCACGAGGTGCTTCTCGGAAAGGCCCTGGAGTTTCTGAACATTCAGAAGAAATCGAAAGAGGGTCTAGAAGTTGATCATGAGGTAATTTGCAAGCTATGCTATAGCACAGATGAGGGCGGTGCATCTCATTATTGGTGACATCGATTAAGAGGCGAATACAACGTTGTTACGACTGTCATACAACTTCTCAAAATCACTATGCTTAGGCCGAATACAACAAATACAACTATGTTTTGGAGTGAGTGGGGGGATAGATCGGTCTGCAATTACACTTCCTGTCCATATCTGCCAAAATGCAGTTGTTTTTGTTGTATTGATCCTGTTGTTATCGAAAATGAAAAGTTGTATCGAAGTTGTTACAGCGTTGTTTTTCATGCTGGAATTGACTTAGCGTTCATCCATAGTCATCGACAAGTGATTTTTTGAATCCATTTCATAATGAATTTATATTAAGATATCCCATTGTAAGATAGTTGCAGGATCAAGGACAACACGCCGGATGACATCTATCCGCCTCCATGACATGAGTGGAGCGAAGGAGACGCTGGTGGCCGCACATTTGTTAACCTTCAAGAGAATCCTAATGCCGTGTATATGATCATCGAGCAGGAAGCGGGCATCATGGGTTGGAAAGGGATTCGGGTCTATCTAACAATGAAAGAATATGTCACTTCAGGGTCTAGGTTGGACACATGGAAGAGTCAGATGGCTAAGAGGGTCGGTGAGCAAGCAGCAAGTATGATAAAGGTGCTGGCTATGTTCGAAGTTACAGAGGTGAGGCCTCTGGTCGACTTTGGGCAGGGCTGGGAGAGATCTATCTAAAAACAGGCTAGTGCATCCAGTCTTCATAATTTTTAGCAACTAGTAATCATTCTACGACAACCCATTGTCAATGATGGCTACAGATGCGAAAGAATTTAATCGTAGGTTTATCATGATTGTCAAAAAAGAGGCAATTGTTATGGCTGCAAAACTAACATTTACAATAACGGCCCTGATGCTGGCCGCTATAGGGCTATCAGTAGCAGATATCCCAAACCTCGTGGGTAATTGGACCGGATCATACGAAGGATATGTAAATAATATTGGGTATACGAATGCAACTAATGCATTAACTTTGACAATTTCCGAGCAAAAAGGGCGTCTTTTCACTGGCAACTTATCGGGTAACTTAAGCGGATTAGGAAAAGAAGTAGGTGGATTCTCAGGCGTGATCGCATGGGATAACAAAACATTCTATATGGCAGAATATGATTTGGGTTACGATGTAGGAACAATGCTCTCTAATGACACGATAGAATTGCTATATCTTGAGGATGGAAAAACGGGTAGAGTGTTCATCGACGAATTCCATCGTGTGAAATGAGACTTAATCATTTTATAAATTTTTAATTGGGGCAGAGCGATCCCTAGCGATGAAATGGTAGATCATTCGGATTTATGTAATTCTAGATTACGCTAGATGACCGAGCCTGTAAATGACTTATGATAATATTGACGTCGTTTTTTCGCCAAAATCGCGTATATATATTATACGTGCTTTTGGTGATTTCGGGGATTCATTTTTTGGTTGAGTGACAACCTTCAACCAAACGAAACTCGAAGCTGAGCGAGCGAGGGTGGCCAAGGCAGATGATAACATTTATTTTACTTTTTGCATACTTTCGCCTTGCCTGGATCGTGCATTTATAAGTGCCAATGCAATAGTCTGTTAGTAGAAGTCCGAAGATTGCACGAGACCCTACATGATCCTGGGCAAACAGTGCGATCTTCCTCACCCCCTATTTTTTGGAGGCATTAATGGCAAACAAGCTCGTAATTGATTGACCATAATTGGACGTTGAGAGAATTAGTCACTCATCCATGTTACATAACATCAACCAAATAAATGGTCACTACCAAAAAATTATTTGAGATAAATATAATCGATTTTATATATACGAGCGAGTAAATTGATGTGTCATTCTGCTGTCAATAAGAGGCGAAGCGCAATTATCACCTGGATGCAAAACGATTCCTGATAATATTGGATCTGAGCAAATTTTTTCGCAATCATCCCCCCACATACAAAGCTCTATGCAGCTATGACCTCCCAGGAAATACTTGTTGCTCCAGGCATTTTCTCCGGGAAATCCAAATAAATCCAAACTGTTGATGAAGTAATCCGGCGAATGCGCCTCAGGTTCGCCGACATTGTTTGGCCGCCCGTCTGGGTAGGGGGATATCAAGTTAGGCTGAACAGGAGGACTGGCACCATTTACATCATCATTGCAGCCCCAATCGCTATATACTGAATCTTCATGATCCTGGGTGGTATCAAGATAATCATGATGTTTATGAGCTGATAAAAAGATCCTCAAATGACTTCCATCCCATATCCCATCTTTGAATGCCTGCCCGCCTGGAGATATTGAATCTTCATAAAGGACACCTTCTTCATCATAAAATATATTTCTGCACGCTTCTCGAGACCATCCAAATTTCGAGGAAATGGCTTGGCCAAGAGACCATGTTTGCCCATCGCAAGATACCAAATAGAAGGGGTGATCATTGCTGTCTCCCCAATGGTCATTGTCGCAATCTGAATCAGGGCCATATCCGCCATCTTTTTCCCATAAAGCTTGATATTTAATTATCACAATAAAAGGAATAATATTGCCGCAATCAATAAGATTCAGTTCACAAGGGATAACGATATCATGTGATCTTGTTCTATTGCATGAGCTTCCAATGCATCCAAAAGGTCGAACCTGAAATAATGTGATAGGCTCAAGACCCCATTTTGTATTAGATTCATTTCCATCGAAAACAAAATATGGCTTGAAATAATCTGCCAACTTATATTCCATCGAATCCTTAAGTCCGTCTCTATCATTATCTTTATCTTGTTCCCATCTTTTCACAAATAAAGACTCGCCAAGATCTAAACACTTAGGCTCACTGCAAATACTGAGTGTTCTAAAAGTGCTCTTTTTCACAATTGATGTACCGTCCAGTATTTCAAGCCAATAACTAGTATTCGGCATCAGATCTTTAAAAATGAAATTACGATAAGTTTCCTCACCACCTTCTTCAGATGATTTTGAAACAAGAGCTGAATTTGAACCATCAAGCCCGACCCGGGCAGTTAGCTCACCAAAATTACAATTGCTAAATACGAAATGGATTTTTGCCATATTTGAGCCTACATCGATCTTAGCGGATTTCGTGCATGGTGGTGAAGGGCCTTCAGGGAAACCAGAACCAACTGCACTTTCGCATTTGCAGGTACAGTTGAAAATATTACAACGAACACGCTCTGAAGATCCGCATATTGGTGCTTTCCCAAGATTGCACTTCCCATAATCATCATTAATCTCTCTTGAAGAAATAATTGAGCCCAACGATCGGTATCCTTTCGGGCTTTTCTTACAATCCTTACCGACTTCACAGAGCGTTTCGAATTTCCCCATATGCAAAAAAATATTACCGTTGGTGATATTGAACAAATAGGTTGTATTTGGTATCAGGTTTACAATTAGAAAACCTCCTTTAGGCGAGTGGATCTCCTTAACACTCTTAGTCATGGATAAAGATTTTTTTGGCTCCAATTTCTCGGGCCAAACGCTTAAGGTAAGTTTATCAGTAGGTTTGAAGCCATTTGCATGGAATCCAACCTTTACATCCGTCGCGCCTGCAGAAACATACAAACCGCTAAGACTGCGACGGCTCCCCCCCGCTCCTGTGAAAGTACCCTTTTTGCACTTGCAACTGCAATCCCTGAGATCACAAGAAGTCGTTTGCCCAGGGCAGTTAGGCGGATTTGTTACGTTACACCCGGCTAAATTTTTTTCATTTGAAGTATTGCCAGAAAATATGAATTCGATTTTTCCATCTACCTTGTAGCCATCGGGAAAATATATTGAAGTATAATTAGAGCCAGAAGCAGAGGCAACGATAAAAAATTTAGCAAGACTAAATATCATTAATATCCAAAAAGCAACTATCTTCCTCATTTTTAGCCTCTTTAGAATCTTAATCTACTAATCGATTTCATCCGTCTCTTTTGTAAATAATTGGTTGGATCGAATTTGTAGTCTCTTTTCTCAAAATATAAGAGCGTTTCGATTCGACGACTCGAAAAGGAATTCTTTGTCAAAGACGTACCTGCCCAATTTGCGATTCCTCCACCTTCACTTGCAATATTTCCATAGATATCACAATTTTCGACGGTCAGAGTGCTTTCGTTAAGCACACCGCCACCAATGGAAAGGTCTGCAGAAAATGGATAAGGTTGATATGCATCATTATAGGCATTGCCATTTCTAATTGTCATATCCGCCAAAGTTACCGTCTTATCAGATCCAACCCGGAAAACCCTACCATTACCTATCCCGTCATTGTCAATATCCCCGTCGACAATGGTACTTTCTGCGCCAACTCCTCTGATCTCCAGAGTAGAGGCAGCACACGATTCAATGACAACGTTCTCACGATAAATTTTACCGAGCAAGTTGATTATGTCTCCATCGTCGGCAGTGTTCACGGCATCTTGAATGGATTGATCTGGATCGATCAGAAAATTGGTTATGCCGAGGTCCTGATAACCCTGTACTGAACCCTCTGTTGTGATCACTGAAGCCCCGCTCAGTTCCGATTCACCATACACTGGCGCAATGGCCAATTACTTAACGAGATATTGAGCCCTATTGTGAAACAATCAGGTTTCATGAACATTATTGAGTCATTGTGGCGGCTTAAAAGTAATTGGTCGCTTTTCTTGAAATATCAACTGCTGTCTCGGTCTTTCATGAATTGGTTCAAAAGGTACGTCCATCGCAGGTATAACCACTATTTGATTGAATGCAGTTTCTAATCTATCAGATTCGAATTTGCCTACGTATACAGGTTGCATATATGTCTGAGGACGGCGTTTGTTCATCGATAAATACCCCAATGAGAACATGGTAGGTTTATAATATTTTATAAAATTCTTCCCAACAGTTAATTCAAGCTGCTTTTGCATCCGTTTAGAAGCACCCTCTGGTTCAAGTATTGGTAGATCATCAATGGGATCCTTCATACAAGGTCGCCAATCGATACCTACTGAATCTATGAGGTCATCGTCTGCTAGATTTACAAACGTGGAAGCTCTTCCCCACACAGGAAGCTTATTGATATATCTTCGGAAAGTTCCTATTGCACGAAAAATCCTAGTAGTCGATCGTTCACCGGTCTTCTTAATTCCAGCACCTTTTATCTGCCAAAGACGTTCAAAATCGAGTGCTTCATTTGCAGTTTTGAGCAAGTCAAATTTGAGGTCTTTAGAAACCTTCACGATTTTATTGGTTATAATTTCTTTATCGACAGGATGAGTAATAGGTTTTTCAAAAATTTTTAGCCCCTGCCTTGCATGGATGGCTCCAGAAGGATAAAATATTCGTCCAAATCCGCGTTTTGAAAAATGTATATCTGCATGATATGTCGTTCTTATTAAAGAATGGCGTGGCTCTGATCCTAGGTAAGTCTGGCCATAACGTTTCATAAGAGATAAGGCATTCCCATTAATTTCTTCGGTACTACGATCTCTAATCCGATAAACAGGCACTGTATCTCTAAAATTTGTTAGTTTATCAAGCATGCTATTGCGAAAAAGTTTATCGTTGGTCATAAATTATCCCTCCGCGTAAATATAACTGAGCCATGCCTTTTGGTCTGGCCAGATATCTTCAACCGTTTCACCATGACCCAATAAATGATCTCGAAACAGGGTGGTATTCGCCCAATCAGGCTCGTTAATTCCATCCCAAGTTTCGGAACGTTCAGCAGCGATAACAATCGGATGATTATCTTCCCACCAATCTGAAACGCCATCGATCCAAGCATTATAAACAGGTTCACCGTCAATTAGATTCTGGGCAACATCTTCTCCTACCTCATCGGTCGTCGGCCCGCTCCACATTTTGTCCCACGATCCGCAGAATATATGCAAACGCTGGAACATATCCCATACTGCACCAACATTATTTAGATCTACGAGACTACAAGCCTTGATCAGCAACCATTCAAGATTATAATCATCTCCCAAGCGCATATTCGTTAAATTGCCATGAAAATTATCGACAGGATTGTTGTAATGGAGATAATGATTTCCGCTATTATCTATTCCGCCATGCGTATTCATGAAAAATAGGTCCACAGTATCACCATAATTGGTATCCTCCCCGCCAAGAGTGGCGCTACGAAGATCTCTCTCCCAACAATCGTCGTTTGCATAATAAAAAGCACACGTATGGCCAGCTTCTATTAGTTTTTCATAAAATCCGTTGCAAACACTAAATGCATAATCCAAATCGTTTACATCATGTCCATTCGCTCGAGCATTAGCGAAATTTCTTATTGCTTCGACTCCAAAAGTTACCAGACAAATTCCTCCCTTTTAATAAAGCCTTTGGAACTATTTAAATTTTTTGAAATAATGGGGGCTGTGTATAGTCCTGAAATTATTTCGCATCGGTTCAGATTTTATTTTCGTTAATTTATTCATTCATGTAAGGTCGAATACATCGACAGGATTGAGGCGGTAAGGCTTGGCATATTTTATGAGTCGCTAGTTGATGCTGTTGAAGAGCGTGGTGGTACGATCGATATCTATTGCCATTATCCTGTAAGCGACGAGATCATACGGAAATTAAGGAAGGTAGGTCTTCGAAAATAGGCAGGTATATGATCAAGCTTTTCTCCAAACTTCTAGGGTCTGATCAATATTTGCAACTGGCTTTACATCGAATAGAATATGTGGAGTCCATTTAA
>JALHSR010000186.1 GCA_022865315.1 Methanotrichaceae archaeon
TAATACTGAGGTTTGACGGCCCACATCGTCGATGTAGTAGTGTCTTGAAACTGTATGCCCTCTCGTTTTAAGCAAGCGGGCGATAGTGTCGCCTAGCTTGGGGTTTCTGGCTTGCCCATTGTGGATTGGATGAAGAGCTATTGGCCTCCAAAATGAATAATTATGCACCCCTCTTATAGAGGGGCGATCTACTTTTTTTGGAAAATTTAATTGTTAGTTGCTTATATTAAAAATCTGGAATTGCTCTTTGAACCCGATTAGAAGTTGGATATGATTTTATCGATAGGTTCACCCTATTTCCTCTTCAGTCTCTTTAGGCGCAAGCATTAGTTCTTGAAACATTAAGATCTCGATAACTTGTGCAACGTAACGTCTTTGCTGATACCTTTGAATATCCTCGTTCATCCTTAATTCTGCATCCACTTGTACTCTGACAAGGGCCATCCTCAAATCACTAATTTCATTTTCATCAAGGCACAATCCACAAATATCTTTCAGCAGCCATGGAAGCCTAAATGGATCATTAAGGGCACGAGCAAGCAGAATTATAAAAGGTTTAGTTTCGCTCACCTCATCTATGCCCATCAAAAGTTTCAAGTCGGAGATGGAATACTTTTCGTCGATTTCACCAATTAGATCATTCAATAGACATCACCTAATAAAATTGACTCACAGAGTCTCAGATCCCTATCAACGTTAACATTTATAGCCAGTTCTATACGTTCCATTATGAGATGGTAATCTTCTTGTTCATCTTTTATGTTTGCCCCATCCAAAATATTTACGCCAGACGGTACTATAAGTTGGCCATCGTAATTAAAAAGCGAATCCGGTTGGCGGCCCAATTTGGCATGCAGTTGAAGAGGCGTATGAGTGGATAAAGCTGGCTCGGGCTGGTGCTCATAGACTTCAAAGATCTCATCCAAAATGTCCGGCGTAATTAGAGGTAGATCGGCCATAATAATCAATATTGGTTTCTTGAAGTCAGCAATTTGTGCAGCATAGATCATATCAGCTACGAAACCCATGCCAGGTGTAGTTATAGATATATGACCTCGCTCTTCAGCCCATTTGCTGGTTTTTGGGACATTTTTTGTAACAGCAATATGAATTCGATCCACGGAGCTATTTTCTAAAGTTGCAATAACATAATGAATTAAAGGTCGGCCCAATAACTTTACAAGCGGTTTTTCTCCCATCCCAAGGCGCGTCCCTTTTCCACCAGCCATTACAAGAGCGTCCATGAGACTACACCTTTTAATGTCAGACAGGTAGCTAAGGCCACAGCGCGACTAATTTCATTTGTGGCTCCTATGCAATCGCCTGTGGAACCTCCAAAGTTTCTTTTTGCCACGCTAACTAGAAAAATGGCTATAACTTGAGATGCGGCAAGAGCTATCAGTCCCAATGGTCCCAGAATACCGAGGCAGAACACAGAAGCAATAATTAGAGAGATAAGAAAATTGCGTTTATTGGTTTCTTCAATCATTATTTGCCCAAAACCTTTCTGTAATGGCATGGAGAAGGCGGCAAAGGCTACCATTGACTGTTTAGCCGAAACCTCTGATGCTATTAAAGCTAAAGGCAGTAGCAAAGTCTGCAGCCCAGATATTATTGAGAAATAGGAGACTAGGACAACTGTGATGAATATCACTCCTCCCGTGCCCAAGTTTACATCTTTCATGGCCTTCACCTTATTATCGATAGGGCCATGAGCCACGACGCCATCTCCAAAATCAGCCAAACCGTCGATATGGTTGATGCCACAAAGTTTGTAGATCATAATCATTACCGCGATCGCTGTTAATTCTCCTGATAAGACTTGAGAAATTAGCAAAGCCCATATCCCAAAAACGATTCCAAGAACAAGGCCAATAAGAGGGAAAACGTAAACATGCTTCATCAGGGCATCTATACCTTCCATGGAGATACCCACAGGTATCGTAGAAAGCCAGCCAAAGCCTGATTTGATTGCTACAAACAGTTCTCTCAGTCCAGCACCGCCCTTGTGTACATGTTAGATGAAACGCCTCCTATTAAACCGGCTATTACATCATCCATGAATGGGCCCAGTTCACTCAATATACCAGGCTTGGCCTTATCATATCTCACATAATCGAAAAGGCCTTTGTACCCTCCTATGTATTTGGCAATACTTATCCCTAACACTTCATCAGCTATTAGACATGCGAGATCATCATGGTAATCTTCGTTTTGCATATTAGGAAGGTTCTTTCTGATACCCTCTCTTTCAAGAAGGATCCCCGCATATATCAGAAGTGCTAGGTTGGGATCTGATAAAGCCAAATCCAACTCTTTTTTGAATTCTTGTTCGGCCTTTTCGCGCGTCTCCACGCCGGGGTGGGGCAAGTATAGCTCAAGTGCCGCAGAGACTATCTCGGCAATAGTTACGCCCATGTTGATGAGCTCGTCTCTGATATCTTTCTTGGTCATCCAAGCTCCAAATATATTGAAAAGATAAAAGAATATCTGTTATCTGCGAAGTTATTTATGGTTTTACGTCCTTACAAATTACGGGATTTCATGAATACAATGGTTATGGTTTTTATAGATCACGAGCATTTAGTTAGAGTAATCAATACCTTAACGGAGCTTGGAATAACCGGTTTTTACCTTGTTGAGTATCAGGGAATGGCTCCAACGGCCTGGAAGAGCTTCCGTTTGAGTGAAGATCCGGATAGAACCTTAGAGACCATACGTAATCAATCAGAGCCTGGGGTGATAGTTCATACCGTTGTCAGCTCAGACCGATGCGAACATATCATAAAGAAGCTTGAGGAAACTTTAAAAGGCAAAAGATTTACGATCATGGGGCACAAAGTCACTTCAATTAAAGTGAAAGGGGACTAAATAGATATGCAAAAATTCAATAGAAATGATGTGGAAGCAGCCCTAGATGATATCAGGAAGGCATTACGCGTTGATGGAGGCGATGTTCAACTCGTAGGGATCGAAGACGGATTGATCAAAGTGAAGTTAGAGGGCAGCTGTGCTGGTTGTCCCTTTTCTCAAATGACTCTAAAGAATTTCATTGAAAAAGAGTTGAAGAAGAGCGTGCCTGATATTGAAGGAGTTGTAGCCGTTTAATTATATTATTAATATATATTTTCTCAGAGCTTCGTCGATCCGAAAATTTGAAATATAATCCAGAACAACATCTAGGAGGTCAGATTAATGTTTCCAACTAAGAAAGTCCAATCATTGGTAGGCTCCAAAATCCAGGTAGAGATGAAAGGTTCTCCTCGTTACGTGTTGGAGGGTATCCTCAATAGTGTAGATGAGTACCTGAACCTTCATCTTCTGGAAACTGTGGAATTGATCGGGGGAGAGAAGACGCGATTGTTAGGTTCGGTGATCCTCCGAGGAAATAATATAATTCTCATAAGTCCTGTTGAATGAGAGAAGTATTATGTCAGTTGAAGAAGCGCTGGAATATATAAAATTGCATCAACAGGGTGTGCTTCAGAGCGATCTTTGGAAAGCATTGTCAATTGATTCCCGAAAGTGTTCTCGGATAGTAGCTAAGCTGCTGAAAGACGAACTAATAACAAGAGAGATGGAATCGGTAGCTGGTATACGGACATATAGACTTTATTACTCCCCGCGATCGAATAGCAGACGATTTGAGTCACTTATTGCTATAAACCTCTTCGAGCCTTGTGCCGGATGCATTGAGGAATGCACGCCAAGACACTGCGCCAAGCTTAGCGAGTGGATCTTTGCCATAGCTATTGGCAACGGAGAGGGAACTCAACTAAGCAATTCATCGTTAGCTGTTCAATAGGATTTTTTATTTTTTCGAGTTCTTAATTCTTGAATCCAGGGCAAACGGCAAACGCTAAGTTCGGTCTCAAGGCGGTAATCTTGTCAGAGCAAAAATTTAAGTGCTTATCTGATCTGCACCAAACCCTCTTTTCACTAATACGTCTTTAATTCTCGGGATATGGTTGCCTTGTAGCTCAATGATGCTATCCTTCACGGTTCCTCCGCAGGCGAATTTGGACTTGAGGTATGTACAGAGTTCATAAAGATCTATTTCATGTGGATCTATGCCATAGATGATTGTGACCTCCTTTCCATACCTGCGCTTCTGGACCTTGACCGCTATTCTCTGCTGCTCTTTGGCAACCTCTTCGCAGATGCAGAGCTCTTTAGGAAGGCCGCAGACAGTACACATTTGAGAACTCATTTTGTGGCAGTTGCCTCCGAATAACGATAAAGTAGAATGATATGCTATTAAAATCTAGTGGTATATCTTCCTCCGGTGCGGATCTTGAGTCGACCACGCCTTCTTATTTCATTAAGTCTCCGAGCTAATAGTTCTGTAATAAAAATAATCAATGCTGCTAATAATAGAAATCCTTGTCGAGAAATCCTCTCCTGAATAGTTCTTTGGCTAATTCTGCTGGCTTCCGCTATCAGACTTCTTTTGGCTTCATCCTCCGTAAAGATTTTCCCACCACTAAGCATAATTAGCCTGCTTAGATTAGCATTATATCCTACATCTCTATACTCCACAGGGTAGTTCACTGCCACTCCGTAATCTCCAATATAATATATGCCTACCTTATCTGGAATTAGTGTAGCCTTATACCTCTGCTCTCCGACCTTTTCTATATTCGCTCCTTCAATGGTTGGTCTAGCATTGCCCATGATGCCAATCTCCAAGGATGTGCCCATCCATCCGTCACCTGCTTCTACACGATTAGTCTCAGACCTGGGATCACCTATAGCCCAATTGGCCATTGATGAGATTAGCTTCGAGTTAGGCTTAGCATAAATTGAAGAAGCCCAGTTTTTTCCATCATCGGTGCTAAGAGCTGCAACCCTTCCTAGGCCATATCTCCATGTAGTTAGAACAGGTTTTCCATCGTCCATAGCCACGAGTCTTTGAGAACCCGGTTTGGGAGTAACATCGTTGAAACCTGTTATGGTCGAATTAATATCCAGGTCAGAGGTTATATAATGGAATCGGTTGATGACAGAAATAGGAAATCCGATTGGTTGTTCTTTTTCAGCAGGTTCTTTCTCGGATGACTCAGTCGTTTTTGTGGTTAGCGATTGCGGGTAGGGGAAGACGATAAACTCTGATCCAGTCTTAGTTGCTAACTCTTCAAACCTGCCTGAGGCTCCTGGGTATGCTTGGACTTGGATTAGGCGTGTGGATGCGTTCGTTTCTTTGATAAGTTCAATGGAGCGTTGAAATACGTCCGGGTAATTCCAGAGATTGCCATCCGATAGCACAATAAATTCACCATGACCACCGCTTTTGTTAAGCATATCCATAGCTAGCTCTAGACCCTTATCCAAGTGAGTATTTTCTGTTCCCGTTGGCGAGAGTTTAGCTATCCTCTCATCCAACACATTTCTGCCACTCGACAAAGATAATGGATCAACAACTTGGTAGGCTTTCGTGCCAAATACAACCACTCCTACCGCATAGTCCTTTAAATCTGGAGATTTGAGAATCTCCGTGGCGATAGCTTTCTCGTAGTCAAGGAGCGGTTTTCCATCTTTTGTCAATGTTTGCAGAAGACTAAAGGAGATATCCAGTATTATCACGGCAATTTTTCCGCCCTCAAATTTGCTGGGAATAGAAAGGACAGGCATAGCTGTTTCTAAGCTAGAATTATAATAACCACCCAATTCATAAGAGTTGGCACCACCAACAACTATGAGCCCTCCACCATTGCTCACATAGTCCTTCAATTTGTCCAAGCTTTTGCTGTAGCTAATATCATCAAGGATTACAGCTTTGTAGCGTTTTATATCTTCAGGAAGTTCAGCAATCTTTGTCAATTCATAGAGCTCAGAAAGCAATTCTGCTAATGGTGAGTCTGTTTCGGAAACTAGTAACACCTCAGGTTTTGGAACTACATAAACTGCTTTCTGGTATTCATTATTCAAAGGCTGGCGATCAGGAGCAATAGATGCTTTGAGAATGTGTGATCCCGTTTCTGTAAAGTCGTGGCCGATTTTGATAGAAGATGACCTATTAGTTACGATGTTATCGCTATAAATTAGCCTATTATCGGCATAGACTTGAATCGGACCCTGATAAGTACCCGACGATCTCACTATAACTGAAAACGGATAATTCCCGCCCACAACTGCCGTGTTGGTACCTGATATCTCAATTGAGGCATCGTCTTTTATAGGATCCATTTGAATAGCAAAAATCGAAGCGTTAGCAGATCTTGCCAAGGCCAAACCCTCATCTAAAGGTCTGCCAGTATTGCTGTTTCCATCTGAAACCAAGACCAAGGCATTTCCTGGCGTGGCGTATTGAATTATCTTATCCCCTAAAGGCGTAACATCCCCAGAGAAAGATTGTATCTGTCCACCTAAGACTTGGTTGAGACGTCTAGCGGTATCAGGATCGAAAACCTCCATTGAGCTGGTTTTATCATCCAATAGGCTCAATTCCGGTTGCCCTGTGTGTTCGATACTAGTTCTCACAACGTAAGGATTAGCAGCAGCGATGATTATTAGGCTGATAATAACAATGCGACTGGCCGCTAGAAGTCTATTTTGGACTTTCCGATATGTATATAGTAGGCCAATTAGAAGAAATAGGGGAACGATTAAGAGAAGTTGCGGTCTAGAAAAGTATAACCCTTCTATCAAGTCTCTCGCCTCCATTTAATCAATGCTAGCTCAGCAATTATAGCGATCAAAGCAAGGGCAATGAATAACGGAGCAAGATCCTTGATTATAGGAGCCTCTTTCGCTGCAATGGCTTTGAATTCGCCCGGCGGGTAACTGGCACCATCACGAAGATCAGACTCCCTGGGATCGTACATATTAGCAACCAATATCTTATCCTGAACTCTGTAAATTCCTTCTTCATCCAAAAGGAGATTTGAGGTTGATGTGAGACCCCGTGGCGTCTCCACTTCCTGCGCATTTCCGAGTGGTATTACTTCTCCAGTCTTATGGTTAGATTGGGAGATATCTGGAACTCCGGTCAACCAATTCACAAGTTCGTACCAAAATATCGGATACTCAGGCCGATAATAAAAGTCAGAATCCATCTCCAATCCATCATAGACAATCATCCCTTTTCCAAACTGCCAGTATGAAAGAATTGGCGTGCCATTGGCTTCTATTAACGTAGTTGAATGCCGTCTTGGATCTGCATTGAGATAACTAAAAATACCTATCTCATCAAAATGGATATCCTTAGCAAAGCCCGTGGATCGGACCCATAAATTTGCTGGACCTTGCGACTGGCCAATCACTTTGACAGGCAAATAATCTGGGCTCTCCAGTGTGTTCGAAGCTAAG
This sequence comes from Methanotrichaceae archaeon, assembly GCA_022865315.1. Taxonomy (GTDB): domain Archaea; phylum Halobacteriota; class Methanosarcinia; order Methanotrichales; family Methanotrichaceae; genus JALHSR01. The sequence continues at coordinate 7,309 of JALHSR010000186.1, forward strand.
TGAACAACCTTGCCACCAGCATCTATATATCGATTTAGCTTTCCGTTTCTTGAGCCGTTCTTCGCAAGCACAATTAGGTCAAAATCAGTATATTCACCTTCTCTGAAGAGACGAACGTTAGGTAAAGACTTCAGAGCAATAAGTGCAGGGCTATCGTCGCCAAGATATAGGACTTTTCTCTCTCCTAGTTCGGGCACATAAACAAAAGCCTTGTTATCCGATACAATGGCATCATCCACATCGAGGGTAATCTGATTGAGTCCAGGAATAGCTGAAAAGGAGAAGTAATAGTCACCTTCTCGTGGTACAGAGATTGTACGACTTGAAGTACCTCCCTGACTGCTTAGTATTATTGGGACAGTTTTTGACGGGCCAAAATTTTGGATGAGCGCTGTATGATTGACGCTATTTAGTCCCAATACATTCCAACCGCCAATTATGGCCACATTATCTCCACCTCGGTTTGTGCCTGCAAAAACGATGTTTACCTTCCCCCCGCCCTCCAGAACCTTTCGTGTAGTTTCGGGATCGTCTCCAGTCCAGCTAATAAAGTCAGAAACAACTAACATATCACCCCCTTCAGATCCCAGAAGATTATTGGCCAATATCATTGCGCTGGAAATATCAGCAGAAATGGCTCGAGGAGCTATTTTAGCAAGCACATCCTTAGCTTCAGAGCTGCTGCCTGATTGAAGCGCTGAAATAGGAATACTATTAGCAATAATTATACTAATACTATCATATTTATCTATGTAGGGGCTTACTAAGGTGGTGGCTTGGTGGAAGTTGGCTTCCATACTGGCTGAAGCATCTAGGACAATGGCCAGATGACTCCCGATAGTTCCGAAAGTTGTGGTATAAGGACCGGCTGCTGCCAATGATAACGAGATAAGCACTAAAAGTTGTACCCAGAACAAGGGATCCTTGATCAAACGACTTAATACTGCAGAACGTTCGGCTTCTCCTTCCCTTAAAAACATAGTAGAAGAGAAGAGTATCTCTTTAGGCCGCGGTTGAATAAGATATACAATTATCAAAGGCACTACACTAAGAAGCCCAAGAAGAGCTAGTGAATTCTGGAAAGGCATCTAAGATTCCCTATTTGCATAAAGATTTGAAAAGGTTTGCGTAGAAAGCTGTAGCCAATATTCTTATTATTACCAAGTGATAAGTCTCTGTCGTTCCTTCTCACAGAGGTGTCATGCTTGGTTAGCGCCATGGAGATCTATCAGCTTTTGCCGCAAGCGGCCTGCAAAGAGTGCGGTTATGTTAGTTGCATGGCTTTAGCCGTTGCTCTTTTGAGCAGAGAGAAGAAGCTTGAGGACTGTCCATCCCTCTTCGACCCCAAGTACGCAGACAAACTAAATAAACTCAAAGAGCTTCTAGCGCCTTTAGAGCAGGCTTCAGAGACTGGTCTCATAATCCATGATGAGAAGTGTTTTGGTTGTGCAAATTGTGTAGTGGCATGTCCTGTTAATGTAGCCAATGATCCCACAGGAAGCGCCATTGGTCTAGGACCTAAGAGCGATAAAGTGATATTGGTCATTGAAAACGGAGTAGTAAGATGCCTGAATCCCAATGAGTGCCGACGTTTCGGACCAAATAGGATTCTCTGTAATGCTTGTACTGCCACATGTCCCAGCAAGGCTATAGAGTTTGTATAGGTGATCGTTATGGCTGTATGCACAGGGTGTTCGTTATTATGTGAAGATATTGAAGTGGCTCTTAAGACTGGAGCAATTGAAAAGGCTAAAAACTTATGTCGTAAGGGTCAAGGTCATTTTCAGGCACTATTTTCAGATCGAACTGTTCCCAGTGTAGAGGGCGGAGAGACCTCTTTGGACCAGGCTATAGAGAAAGCTGCAAATATTCTAATGAATGCAAAGGATCCATTGCTTTATGGCTGGTCCAATTCCTCTTTAGAGGCGCAAAAGGTTGGAATTGAATTGGCCAAGAAATTAGAAGCTAAGATAGATGATACTTCATCCTTTTGCCAGGGCCAATTGCTGGAACGCGTGCTAAAGGGAGAGCTCCCGTCATGCACATTGGACGATGTGAGGAACTTTGCTGATGTTTCTGTCTTTTGGGGGGCAGATCCTTCAAATAGCCATCCTAGGCATCTTTCCCGGTTCTCTTACTATCCTAGGGGCTCGAAAAGGCAGAAAGGATACGAAGAAGAACGGAATTGTGTGGTAATTGACGTCAGAAAGTCGTCTACGGCTAAACTTTGTTCAGACTACTTCCGAATTCCGCCAGGTGGGGATGCAGAGTTCGCAGAGGCTATTATAGCTATTCTGGATGGAAAGATGCCGCGTTTTGGAGATAAGAAACGTATGATCGGGTTGGCTAGTATCTTTAAGAAAGCCGACTTCGGTGCAATATTTCCTGGATTAGGTCTTGTTTACTCCTTGGTGCAGAAGATGGAAATTTTTGAGAATCTAGTGGCGAGGCTAAACGATGTTTCAAATTATAAGGTGGTCCCTATGGTGGGCCACTACAATATGCGTGGCTTCAATGAGCTAATGCTTGATGAGACCGGATATATAAACCAAATTTCTTTCAAGAATGGAGTGCATCATGGTTCAGAGAATAGCGTCACTATGGCGGCGAAGAGCTCCGATGCCTGTTTAGTTGTGGGGTCGGATCCTTTGTCAGCTTTGCCTTTTGTCATTGCTAGGAGCCTTGCCAAGTCGCAGCTTGTTGTAATAGATCCTCGTAGATCTTTAACTACAGATGCTGCTAAAGTAGTCATACCCTCAGCTATGAGTGGTCTTGAGTCTGGGGGTAAAGCTGTACGCATGGACGGTGTCAGAATAAGTTTCGAGCCAATTTTTGAGTCGAATTTGCTTTCTGATGAAGAGATCTTAACAAGAATAATGGAGGCTATCTAGATGGGGATCGACCTCAGGATAATTACTTTTCGGGATATTTTCCAATATGAGGCCGGGAAAAAAAGTCGTTTTTCTCCCGAGTTTCAAAATCTCAGCGCTCAGATAATTATGGATAAGGATGATATGGTCCAATTGGGGTTAAAAGACGGCCAAAATGTTTGCCTGGAGAACGAAATGAGCAAAATAGTTGTAAAAGCAATACAGACTGATGACGAACCCCACCCGGGTTTGGCTTTTATGACCAACAGCCCCTGGTCAAATCAGTTGGTCAAGGACAATATAAACGATAGGATAATTCCTGACTTTAAGGCCATTTTAGTTCAAGCTTCTGCTTCAAATGAAAGCGTCACAAACTTGGCAGAACTTCTTGAGAGATTGAGGCATTAGCATGAATCTCATCTCAATTTCTGATCTCTCCAGAAAACAGATAATTGAAATTCTCGACAGCGCTGATAGCTTTCGGGACAGGCGCGGCAAATATAGCGAAATGGTTCTTTCTGGAAAAAGCTTGGCGATGATTTTCGAGAAACCATCGACGCGTACTCGCGTGTCATTGGAGGTAGCTTTTAGGGAGCTGGGAGGTCATGCTCTCTATTTAAGTGCTGGCGAATTACAGTTAGGCCGAGGCGAAACAATAGCCGATACTGCCCGCGTGCTATCAAGATATGTACATGGAATTACAGCTCGAGTTGTTTCGCACAATACAATCAGCCAGCTTTCCGAAAATGCTAGTGTTCCTGTGGTCAATGCTTTATCTGATTTAGAGCATCCTTTGCAGATATTGGCTGATCTGATGACGATGCGTCAGCGCTTCGGGAGGTTGGAAGGATTAAAGATAGCCTGGGTTGGGGACGGTAATAACGTATGCAATTCTTTAATCCTCTCTTCTGCAATTATGGGCATGTCAATATCCGTTGCCTCACCGCCTTCTTACAAGCCAAAGGCCCAAATATTAGAAAAGGCCAAGAGTCTCGGAGGCCGGATAAGGCTATTTATTGAGCCAACCGATGCAGCCAAGAATGCAGATGTAGTATCAACCGATACATGGGTCTCCATGGGAGATGAGGCTGATGAGGCAGAACGTCTGAGGGTCTTCGGGCGATACCAAATAAATGCCAATCTGATGGAGTTGGCGTCAGAAAATGCTATAGCTATGCACTGTCTTCCGGCACATCGAGGCCAGGAGATAACTGATGAAGTGATTGACGGTCCGCAGAGTGCGGTTTTCGATGAGACCGAGAACAGATTACACACTGCAAAAGCGGTGTTGGCCTGGTTGATGAAATAAGCGGGGGTTGCCAAGAGGTCAAAGGCACAGGGCTTAGGACCCTGTCACGCAGGTGTTCGCGGGTTCGACTCCCGTCCCCCGCATAAATCTACTCGGAGGATAGCGGTTTCACGGGTTTGTCTTTTATTCTCTAGTTTGGATAGTTATCAAACTTATATATGATTTTTTTGATGGAAAAAGGTACAATCCTGCCAAGGGGATAAGTGCAAATAAAGACCCCTCAACCCGACCACTTAATGGGAGTGCCTTTACTGCATTTCTTTTGGCCCAATTTTCTGGGCTGGTAATGGAGTTGGGAGGTTCTTGATCTCGTCGAACTCGTCGGCGCGGTCTTCGCTTCGCTAGCCCAAGCGTTCGAAAGAAGAAAAAATGTCGCGGCATCGGCGGCATTGTAAAGTCATTCTGGCTCCAGCCTGCGCATACAACGTTCACGACCCAACTCCTCTAGTAGGCGTTTCATTTGCTTGTCTTTTAGTTTAAGCAGTCCTTTCACGTCCGGCAACCTTATTTCGAGTTTACCGTATTTTCGTGTACTGTAAGGTCTGTCTTCTAGTAACTTGTATTCGTTATTGCAGAATAGTTCCAATGTCACGTCCTGAAAGTTATTTAGAAAAATTTGCAGGAATAAGAATTGGTCCTGCCCGATATTGCACGTCCAAAGGTTATTGCTCTCCCTTAATTCGGATATGATGTAGTGGACGGTTTGATTATCTGCACAAAGATCGATATCTCTGGTA
>JALHSR010000187.1 GCA_022865315.1 Methanotrichaceae archaeon
CGCTTTCACCCAATCGACCGAGAAATTCACTCACTCGCTGGCTGGAGAGGTTGATTTGCGGTGATTCAAGAACGAGGGAGGTTCCTTCATACCAGGAATCCACATTTTTCATTGCCATAGGGCGTATGATTCGGTTGAATGCTAATGCACGGACCATCGCCACCTCCGTAGGACTCAATAAGTCCAGAAGATAGCGATCAAGACTCAGTTCTTCCATGATTGCTTGGAGTGTGAGGATGGAGCCATAATCGAACGACGACCGAACGGATGTAAGTTTCTTTTTTGTCTTCACCTTGATCTCGTCGGAAGCCGAGCGCATTCGAACCGGAGGCCCATCTACATTTCTGCCTAAATATTTTGACTTATGTCTGATCTGTTTCTTCTCTTTATCATAGTAGGGCGTTTCTTCATACCAATACTCAATCCCATTTTTCTTTTTGATTCTTCGCGTTGGTTTCATGCTGCGCCTCTATTAAAGTAGGCGCATAAAGTATAAAAGAATTTCTACGAGAAGACTTAATTCAGGTCATTATTGAAAATAGGGGATTTAGCATTGAGATCGATTGTTTAATGCGCCTACTTAATTCGGGAGGTCAGGGTATAAGCGCCGGATTCTATATATTATGGGCTAGCGATTTTTCGCTGTCTGCAAGCCCCCTCTTTTTGTGCTCATGGTCTATAGGAGCAGTGGGTTAGCTTGACATTGTTAGATAGTGCTAATACTATTAGCATGTTATCCACCTGCAACAAATTTTAAATAACAAAAATAAAATATTAGTAATTATTAATTACCTTCTACTTTATAGGGGAGTAGAAAGGGATGAAATTTAATCTTAAGAGAAAGGATCTTTATGTAGTATTATCTATATTTAGACTTATTAACATGAGTTTCAATGATGCGTTCTTGGTTCGCACACGAGATAGTAGCGACAAGGCTCGCCAATATCTTCAGGGTCTTTTGCTAAATCGAGGTCGCGGTAATTGCAGCAGATTCGCAAGGAAGGTACGTAACTGCTCCAGTCAGGCGCTGCAAAATTTTATCACGGACTCTCCATGGAATGAACGAATCGTAATTGGCAAGATTCAAAGAGAAGTCACAAGACTGATTGGAGATCCCGTTGAAGGTTCGATCCATATAGATGAGACCGGATTTCCAAAGCAGGGAAATTGCTCAGTAGGAGTTCAAAGGCAGTATTGCGGGAGATTGGGAAAAGTTGACAACTGTCAGGTCGCGGTTGTTCTTGGCTATTCTCATGGAACTCAGAGAATATTGATCGACGGACAGCTTTATCTTCCCGAAGACTGGGCCAAAAGCAATAAGCAACGGAACAAATGTAAAGTTCCGAAGGATGTTCGTTTCAAAACTAAAGCTCAGATTGGCTTTGAGATGATTCTCAATGCTCAAAAAAATGGTGTTCCATTTGCCTGGATAGGAATGGACTGCTTTTATGGAGAACAGCCATGGCTCCGGAACAAGCTCGACGAAGAGGGCTTGATTTTTATTGCCGATATCCCTCGCGACACCAGGGTCTGGCTTAGCCAGCCAAAGACTGGAATTCCAGTGAGAAATGGAAAACGAGGACGCAATCCAACTCGCGAAAGAGTACTTGATGAGGGTTCCGCACCCATCGAGGTTCAAAAGATCAAAGATCAGATTGATCCTGCAGAATGGAAAAGAGTTCCAGCCAGGGAAACGGAAAGAAAAGAACTCAAGATGGATATCGCATGTCTTCGGGTTTATCCCGTCGAAAACAAGTTGCCTGGAAAGGAATTGTGGCTGATCATAAGAAAGGAAGTTGGTCAAGACACGTTCAAGTATCAGCTAACAAATGCAGTGCTTGATACGGATATAAGGAAACTGGCTAAGATGTCTTGCAGCAGGTATTGGATCGAAAGGGCAATAGAAGATGCCAAAGGTGTTGGATCTCTCGAGGATTATGAAGCTAGATCTTGGAGAAGCTGGCACCATCATATTGCCATGGTACTTCTGGCTATGTTGGCGGCACTGATGATGCAAATCGAATTAGGAACGAAGGCTGAGATGCTGACTTTGCAGGATGTTAAGGAGATCTTGGAGGTAATAATGCCTAAAAGGGATATCAGTGACCGGGAAATACTTGAGATCATCAAAGCAAAGCATAGATCTAGGCTTTCTGCAAGAGAATCGCATCACTGAAGATCAATTGCAGCATCTATGGGATAGTAATGATATTATATGACAATGTCAAGCTAAATGTCTATGGTTTTCTTGAGACACCACCCTATTGCGGAATCGGACGAAAGCCC
>JALHSR010000188.1 GCA_022865315.1 Methanotrichaceae archaeon
CTTCTGTCAAGGATTCCTCTGAATATTAGGCAGTGATGCGTTTTGTGTAATATTGGATCCTTCCGCAGAAGCCAAAATTATAAGAAAAACATCAAGGTGATCTCTAAAGAACTCAGCCTATCCTTTTGAAATACGCCAGCACCTAGCTTCCTGACCACAAGAATAGTTTACAGCAAAGGGCTTGATGATGAGAAGATGAGAATGATTGGAGAAAGCAAAGGACTTCTAAATTAACCTAAACTGTCAGGTTATGATCAGAACTCGCGAAAAGCTGGCATGAATAATAATTCTCGCCAAGAGAAATGGTTTATGCTCTTGCCATAAGGAAGAGATATTAAGGCCTTTAGAAAATTAGGCGTCCAATATACAATCCCAAACATGGCCGGATTCCAGCGGCGGCAAGAATGAGGTCCTATGAACGTTCAGACTCTAAGAGACGACTTTCCTATCCTGAAGAACATCATCTACCTAGATAATGCAGCAACAAGCTTGACACCTGAACCGGTCCTTAAGGCAGTGCTAGATTATTATCGAAGTTACAGGGCAAATGTAGGCCGGGGCATTTACAGCCTAGCTCAGCTAGCTGACCAAAGATATAGAGAAGCGCATAGGAAAGTTGCAGACTTCTTAGGAACTACACAAGGAGTGGTTATCTTTACCAGGAATACTACAGAGTCCATCAATATGGTCGCTCACGGTCTAAAATGGAAGCGGGGAGACAATATAGTTACTACTCTGTTGGAGCATCACTCCAATCTACTACCCTGGATGAGATTGGAGAGATCGGGCATTAATTTAAAAATCTTAAAGCCGGATCAAAATGGTAAGATAGAATTGTCTGATTTTGAGAACGCTATCGACAAGAGGACAAAACTCGTCACCGTAACGCATCTTTCCAACGTGCTTGGCAACATTCTCCCAATCAAGGAAATTTCGCAGATTTGCAGGGACAACAATTCGCTTTTTCTTGTTGATGGAGCTCAATCCGTACCTCATATGTATTTGAATATGAAAAAGCTGGATTGCGACTTCGTCTGCTTTTCGGGACACAAAATGCTAGGACCAACTGGAACTGGCGTTCTTTGGATGAAAAGCGAGGAGATGATCGAGCCTTTGCTTGTAGGCGGCGGCATGGTTGATGATGTATCGCTTGACGGCTACCGAAGAAAAGCAGGTTATGAAGGATTTGAGGCGGGGACACCAAACATTGCCGGAGGAATTGGCCTCGGCGCGGCTATCGACTACCTGAATAGAATAGGAAGAGAGGAGATTAGAATTCATGAACTCACGCTCACTGCCATGCTTTTAGAAGGACTTCTCGATATCGAAGGCATAGAGGTATACGGTCCTAGAACAATTGAAGATCGAAGTTGCGTATTCTCGTTCAATGTAAACCGCCTTGTTCCACATGAAGTAGCACTTATGCTAGACCAAGCCTCGAACATTCTAGTAAGATCGGGCCATCACTGCTGCATACCTCTTATGAATCATTTAGGTTTAGATCATGGAACTGTCAGAGCATCACTCTATTTCTATAATACTGAGAATGAGATCGAAAGGTTCCTAGCGACTTTGGAAAAAATCGTCAAGGTGGCCTAATGTTCAAGGACCATTTTTGTCTGAAACTAAACAATGATAGTGCAGGAAGATCATCGCATAAAGTAGTAGATGAAATGCCACTTTCCATTTTCGTCAACGGTAGACACTTCATAACATCGATGATCAGCCCTTCAATGATAAATGAATTTGTTCTAGGTCATTTTTTTTCTGCAGGATTGGTCAATAGACTAGAAGAAATTGAGTCCATGGAAATTGAAGGAAACGTGGCCAGACTCATCATTAAGAATCCCATCAAAGCAATCATCTCAAAAAGACCCATAGTTAGCGGCTGTGGTGGCAGTGCCTCTTACTTTGATGAGGCTAAACTTCCAAAGATAAAATCCAAGCTTCATGTTCGAAGAGAATATATTTTCTCGGCAATGAGAGCAATTTCCTCATCTAAACTGCATGAGGCCACAGGAGGGGTCCATTCGGTCGGATTATTTGATACTGCTGGACCCATATGCATAGCCGAAGATATCGGAAGGCATAATGCTTTGGACAAAGTTATAGGCTTCGGGCTTAAAAAACCAACTAACTTTGAAGGATCATATTTGGCCTCTACGGGTAGGATATCATCAGACATGGCACTGAAATGCAGTATAGCAGGGATACCGATCATCGCTTCGCACGGAGCTACTACCAGCTTAGCCATTGAACTTGCTGAAAAATCAGGTCTCACCATAGCTGGTTTTGTCCGCGGAAGGCGAATGAATATCTATACCGCTTGGCATAGAATTGAATAAAGAGAAATCAATCCACGCTTATATTTGCATCGTGAAACTTATCAGACTGGCTTCCAATTAAATAACTAACATCCTCTCGATTGCCTGTCTGGCTTTTGTTGCGATATTTTCGGGCACCCAGACTCTTGGTTCCAAGGTTTGAAGCGCCCAGAGGACTTTGTCCAAGTCTACCTTTTTCATATTCTCGCAGACAGCTTTATCGCTGAGCGGATAAAATATCTTCCCAGGATTATCCTTCCTCAACCGATATAACATGCCCACCTCAGTGCCAATAATGAATTCATTGGTTCGGCTTGATTTGGCGTGTCTAGCCATGCCTGATGTGCTATGGACGTAATCTGCCAGATCGATAACTTCTGGACGGCATTCCGGATGTACAAGCACTTCTGCATGAGGATGATGTTTTCTGGATCCTATGACATCTTCCGGCTTGAAACGATCATGAACATAACAATACCCATTCCATGAGATTATTTTTTTCTGGGTATACCTCGAAAAGTAATCCGCCAAGTTTTGATCTGGCACGAAAATGACCTGCAATTCCTGCAATGAATTGACAACCTGTGCACCATTGGCAGAGGTGCAACAGATATCGCTTTCAGCTTTAATCTGAGCCGTAGTATTTATATAACACACAACGGCTGCTTCAGGATAAAGAGCCTTCATTTCCCTGAGTTGTTCAGAAGTTATCATACGGGCCATGGGGCAGAATGCACTTCGCTCTGGAAGAACAACAGTCTTTTTAGGCGACAATATGGCGGCCGTTTCTGCCATAAAGTCGACTCCGCAAAATAATATAACTTCATTCTCTAATTTAGCAGCCGCTCGGCTCAGCTCAAGCGAATCTCCAACCATGTCGGCAATTTCTTGGATTGGACCTAGTTGGTAATTATGTGCAAGTATGACTGCTCCTTGCTCCCGCTTCAAGGCACAAATTTCCTCTATCATTGAACTCCAAGATTTAGTCGGACTTTATAGAGATAATTATTTATATTTTTTAATTGATCTGAGAATTCAGAGTTATGGCGAAATCATCCTCCAATAGCAGCTGAAAAAAGAGCCACTTCATCGCCATCCTCTAACTTCGTCTGGATACCGTTAAGGGTTTGGATGTTCTTTCCGTTTATTAGGATATTTACATCATCCTTGAGCTCAGAATCATCAAATACTAGGTTGCGGAGTTCGCCATATGAGCTGCAAAGGCCCTCTAACAATTCCTTTACTCCGCTCCCCTCTTTTATATCCAAGAGGCGCTCTTTTCCAATAATATTTCTGAAAGTGGCAAATGCCTTTATTTTAACTTTCATCTTCCATCTCCCTAACTCTGCATAACAATTTTATGGCGTCCTCCATCTTCAAATCTTCTTTATAGTCTCTCAGAAACTTTTTGAGGCTTTCAAGTTCGTGCTGAGACACCATTTTCAAGCTGGCATCCAGGATCGTCTCGTAACTTCTATTCGGAAAATATAGCGATTTAGCTGTTTTGAAAAGTATATCTTTCGTTGTCTCATTGATCATTCCCAGTCCAAATGCCTTGTTCAGGTTATGCCTTATATTTACCAAGGGCTCCGAAAGCGGTTCGAACGTTATTGGATCAAATATCAAGGCCACTTCATCATCCGATATCAGGTCGCCATTCCTATAAGCTCGGTAGATTTCGCCTATACCCTCCATGCCATAGATATCCAATTCAGAAGCTCGAAGGGCTCCCATGCTTGATGCACCAAGTACACTAGCTCCGCGCTCAAGAGCATAAAGAATTTCCTTATGTGCAACAGAACATTCCTGAAAAAAAACGCCATCAATGAGACAAATAATATTTGTGCCCGCCTCCGCAGCTCTATAGATGTCACCTCGTTTGGCTGGCGGGCGATAATCTGCATCCAATATCTGTTCTGCTCTTTGTTTAGGCAGACTTGGACCTAGGAAAACGACGATCCTTGGCATTCCTACACCGCAAGCCTATTCGTTCTGAATCTACCGCCGATATTTCGAGACCAGGAACTATAACTCTTACCACAGGAACGCTAATTTCCTCCCTGCTTAAGTCTACTACAATTACCCGATCGAGACCCGAATTCTCTAAAATGGATATCATATGATTTATGTCATCCAGGAAATCATCGCTATCGTAAGATATTATGCGGCTAAACTCTTCAATCTGCAGAAAGTCGAACCAATACTTGTTCAACCTCTTCGATCTTTCATAGCCTATTTGTTTCCGAAAATCTGAAAGAACAGTATCCTCCCTCGCTCCATGAATTTGAGTAAGTCGGCTCTGGGCAACCTCCGTTAGGGCACGTAGTACTGCTACGCTTGCATTTGTGTGCGTCCCCATACCGGTTGTCAACAATGTTGGATCTCTTAATTTTAAATCGTCAGAAACGGCAGCACACGTCGGTATATTGATATCACTTGTTATATCCTTTAGATGAACTGCAACATCTGCTTTGGCAAATTTCTCCAGTAGCTCTGTCGCCATACCATTATCTATATTCTGGATTAAAGGACCTGTATAACGAGAGGCTTCTGCTAGAGACCATGCATCCCTTTCGATGACTTCTGCCAAACCATGAAATATGGCTTCTTCAACTTCATTGCCGGATGCAAGGCCCGTAGTATTGGTTCTGAATAGTCTCCTGCCTTGATCATAGGGGTGGAAAACGGCGTTTGCAGGCACAAATATATCTTCATCATTCATAATGTCATGTCCCTTGATCCAATCGATCTCTGCATCATGATCAACTCCTTGAGACAGTATCAAAGCGGCAGGATTCAAAGCATTTTCATTTTTGCAGAGGTCGGAAAATTTCGATAAAGTGAGTTTATGGTCGCCTACTTCCCCAGAATACCGCTCAATTCCTTCCATCATAGCCGATACTCTGGCCTCAATAGGTGTAGCCCCTTTGCCATTATATACAGAAATAGCACCCTTTGCGGCCAGGGGCCTTATTGAGGAAAAGACTGGTATGCCTATTCTATCCAAATTAGTAATATCAGCAACACGAGTGACGCCTGCTACTGCCATCTTTGGCTCCACTCGTTCTAGGGTCTCTTCAGGAGATAGAGCTCGATGAGTATCCATCTTATATTTCTTTATGCAGGACCTTAATCTCATCTCCGTTCCTTCATGTGCAAAAGCATATAAAACCTGTTCAAATGACAGGAAGTTTTTCTCTCTTTCTATAGGCGGTCGCTTGGCAAGTAGCTATTAACTTTCCACCATCATTCTTGACACGAATATCGTATGTAGATATCCGAGAAGACCTGCTCACCTCTCTTGCCTCAGCATATAGTATGTCTCCAGCTTTGGCCGGATTGAGGTAGTTCACATTTACCTCCCCAAAGCAACTGCTATTGTGCCGTGAGAGTTAGCTGCCATCTCGAATGCACCATCGATGAGAGAAAAGATAACTCCTCCATGCGTGACTCCAAAGATATTATTCATTTCATGTTTGTTCTCCATTTTTATCAAGGCTTTTCCATAATCGATCTCCATCAAGTGCATTCCCATTTTCTTGGCAAAGGGCTCTTCGTCAAAGCTCTTTGCTAGAGCCTTTAGCGTTTCATCCATTCAAAACACCCATCACGGACTTTTCTTCGAAATGGTTATATCCGGCATACATTATTAATAGCCGTGCCCTATGCCCAAGGACCCTAAACAAGAATCAATATCTTTAGAGCTAAGCGGGCCAACCGCCTCAATGACGCTAACTCAAGGCGCTATTAACATTTGGTTTGGCCGCAGTGTAGATAAGAGTTTAATATCAAATATATTATATATTATATCCAGAATTGATGCAAGTGCGCAACACGAGCAGGAAGTCGTCTGCAACTTTCATCAGATCAGCGCATTTGAAGGAAGCGGATATATACTCATCTCTTATGCTAAGAAACAAGATACGTATAGGGCCATATTTATGGTCCCCTTTTCAGATACAAAGGCACTTGAAAAGTTAATTGAATCAATATCAGAAAAAACGGAGAAAAGCGAAGTTAAAATGACCATTTATTGGGGAGGGGGCAGGATTAGCATGAATATTTTAAGAGATGAGCTTTGTAAACTAAATTGCTTCAGGTAGATTGCCGTCAATTTCAAACTAAGAAATCAGCCTTTATGGGAGAATAATATGAGGTTCGCAAGTTGTACAGGTGAGATAGAGATCTCTGGAATAAGGAAGTGTTTCGAGGGAGCTGGCCCAGATGCCATTAATCTGGGATTGGGCCAACCGGACTTCGATACACCGAATCACATCAAAGAGGCTGCTATCGAATCAATATATGAAGGCTTCACTGGATATACGCCTAACTGCGGAATTCCTGAATTGCGCACTGCACTAGCTGAAAAATTTCAACTAGAAAATAATATAACATGCACTCCTGATGAAATAATGGTCACTTCAGGAGCAAGCGAAGGCTTGTTCTTGGCCATCTCCGCAACCGTGGATAAAGGTGATGAGGTTCTAATCGGAGATCCAGGCTTTTTATCTTATAATGCTCTAACCAAATTGGCAGGGGGTAAGGCTATGGGCGTGCCTTTGAATGACCACCTTACCTTATCGGCTGAGACATTGAATGATAATATCACTGATAAAACGAAAGCCATAGTCTTGAACTCTCCCGCAAATCCAACTGGCGCAGTGCAGACTAGAGATGAGATAAAGGCTATAGTGGAGCTAGCCGATGAGAACGATCTCACTATAATCTCTGATGAAGTTTATGAACATTTCATATACGAAGGAGAACATGTCAGTCCAGGGCAATTTTCAGATAACGTGATTACAATCAATGGCGTCTCAAAGACTTATGCTATGACAGGCTGGAGAGTGGGCTACTTAGTTGCAAAGGGTTGCGCCTTAGAGCAACTCCTTAAGATTCATCAATATGTTCAGGCCTGTGCATGTTCTATTTCACAGAAGGCAGCCTATCGAGCGATAACAGGGCCGCAAGAATGCGTTGCTCAAATGAAAGACGAGTTCAAGAAGAGAAGGGATATTTTAGTCACAAGGTTGAGGGAGATGGATTTGGATTTGAACGTTCCTCAAGGTGCTTTTTACCTATTCCCTAGAGTCGGCAATGGAGACGAAATTGCCTCTAGCTTGGCCAAAGCGGGCGTGATCGTTGTTCCAGGATCAGCTTTCGGTCTTAATGGCAAGGATCATATTCGCATCTCTTATGCTGCTTCCCAACAGAAATTGGAAGAGGCACTGCGCAGAATGAAAGGTATCCTTTAAATAGAAGTGCTTTAATCGTCGCAAGTAGTGATGAGATGAAGGAGCAGGTTGAAGTCAGAGAACTCAAAGAAGGACGATATGTTATCATTGATGATGAACCCTGCATAATCAAGGGCATATCCCATTCCAAGCCCGGGAAGCATGGCGCTGCTAAAGCTAGGGTTGATGTTATAGGTATTTTTGATAACCAGAAACGGTCCATGGTCTCACCAGTCACAAATAAGATATATGTGCCTACAGTAGAACGCCGCTCAGGCCAGGTTCTCTCTATAAGCGAAAATACGGTGCAACTCATGGATTTGAGCACCTATACAACAATAGAAGTTCCGATAACCGCAGAGGATAAACCCAAACTGGAGGAAGGCAAAGAAGTCCAATACCTCTCGGTCCTTGGAAAAACCAAATTGGATGCACGTTAATTAGAGAAAACTAATGGTAGCAGATTTAAATTAATTATTTTTGGCTGCTAAATTTTTTCGGATTCCTTCTTGCTATCGGTCCCTGCAATTAATGGGCCATTACGAGCTAGCGCTCAATTATGTAAAAAAGATTCTGAATTTTAATATTAAAACAAGAAACCTGAGTTCACTTATGCTGTGGTAATTAATTATGCCCCAAGTGATTACGAAATTCGTAGGTAATGCAGCATAGATTAAATATAGCTAAAGAAAAAAAAGGTGTTGTTCAGCCCTTACAAATCTACTTTCGAATCAGCGACTTCAAAACTTTCATGGCTATTATAGGCACGAGAAGGAAAAAGGCAAATCTTGCCACTGTGCTCAAAAACATCAAAGGCAGAAGGGCCATACGAAACATCAATTTGAATAATCCCCAAAACATTTTATAAGCACCACCATATATTATCGCTTAATTGAAATCTCCACTCGATATCCTAATTTAAATCTGCGGCTAATTCGATTTATTTCTTGTGGTAATTACAGATCTCTTTTATTTCATCATTTTATTTTCTTGAGATTATCAAGAGCATTATTCACGAAGCCTCTCATTTGTTTCACAGATTCAGAGTGTTCTGAAATAGCCTTAATTCTCTCATTAACCATTCTCTTTGTCTCCGAGGGGGACGGGCCGCCTGTGGCTGTCCGCATGAAGATGTTGGATTTTGGATTTAGTGCATCCTCAATATCATTAGAACTTAAACCAAGCTCACTAAGTTTTGAGCCTGCAATCTCTTGTGCGATTGAGTCTAGCTCCTGCAGAGTTGGCCTATTCCCTTTAGCTGCGATTTTGCCCACTATCTGGTGGGCAGTCCTGAAAGGAATGCCTGCGATTCTCACAAGAGTGTCGGCCAACTCGGTTGCCGTGGAGAATCCCGTACCTGAGCATTTTTCTAACCGTTCGACATTGAAGGTTGCAGTGGAAATACAGCCATTCATAATGCGAACGGATCCTCTCACCGAATCAATCCCCCTCCAGAGATGGGGAGTAACCTCTTGCAGGTCCCGATTATAGCTTAAAGGCATGGCTTTACAGATCGTAAGGGCTGAAACTAGGCTTCCAATGACTGATCCTGCCTTGGCTCGAGCCAGCTCGGCTGCATCCGGGTTCTTTTTTTGTGGCATTATTGAGCTTGTTGAAGCATATTTACTGCTAAACTCCAGATAGTTGAACTCCGAAGTAGACCAAAGAATTAGCTCCTCCGCTAGTCTGCTCAAATTAACCATAAGAATAGATAAATCAGACAAAACCTCAAGGACAAAATCTCTAGTTGACACTGCATCCATGCTGTTCTCTAATAGTCCATCAAAACCAAGAAGTTGGCAGGTCCTATATCGATCGATCTTGAAACCTGTAGAAGCGAAAGCTGCGGATCCCAAAGGGCTCTTGTTTACTCGAGCGTAAGTTTCCTCAATTCTATCTAGATCTCTCAAGAAGGCATCAGCATGGGCTAACAATTGATGCGCTAACGTTGTAGGCTGAGCATGTTGCAGGTGTGTGAAACCTGGAATGAGAGTCTCAGTATGCTCCCCTGCCACTTTAACTAATGTTAGGATAAGAGCCTGCAGTTCCTCCAACAAATCCAGCAATTGCTCCCTTAGAGCTAGACGAATAGAAGTAGCCACTTGATCATTCCTGGAACGTCCAGTGTGAATTCTTCCTGCCTCAGGACCTATTCTGGCTAGCAAATAAGCTTCTATAGCCTCATGAATATCTTCACCAGGTCCTAAATCCTCCTCATGAAGGTTATCTAGCGACTTGATAATAAGCGAAAAGGTTTCACCAGAGATCAAACCTCGTTCTTTTAGCATGATCAAATGAGCCTTATCTGCAAGTATGTCAGCTTCGAATATTCTTCGATCAGCCTTCCGTGAGGATAAATATTCAAGAACTTCTTGGGATATCTCTCCCAACCGCTGGTCTCTAAACATATCAGGTCGTGTATTTCGCATTTATATCCACATATTTTGTGGTCAGGTCACAGCCAAAACTGCGTGCTTCAGCATTCCCCAGGCTCAGGTCTACTAATATCATTATTTTATTGCCTTTCATGATTTTCTGAGCCTGGTCCAGCATGCCTTCAATAACCTTGCCCCCATCTATCAGAACGATCCTTTCACCAGATCCCTCTAGTATTAGGCTAATCGATTGAGGATCTACTTCAGCCCCTGACCTGCCGACCGCTGCCACAATTCTACCCCAATTAGGATCGGACCCATAAATTGCTGTCTTGACAAGATTGCTTCTTGCAACTGCTTTCGCCGCAACTCTAGCATCTTCCTCATTCTTTGCTCCGGAAACAATAGTCTCGAAATACTTGGTTGCACCTTCACCATCTTGGGCCATCATTCTGGCAAGCTCAATACAAACATATTTCAGTGCATGGCAAAAGTCATCGTCTTTGCACTTTTTGTTCCCGGTCGCCGTCAAAAGCAATATATCGTTCGTGCTAGTGTCACCGTCAACCGTAAGCATATTGAAGCTGTCTCTCGCAGCTTCAATGAGATAATCCTGAAGAGATGATGGCGTTAGTTCAGCATCTGTATAAAGGAAACATAACATTGTGGCTAGATTGGGTTCGATCATGCCTGCACCTTTCACTATGCCTCCAACGCGCACGCCATTATACTCTACAGCCACCTCCTTCACCCTGGTATCCGTTGTCATGATAGCTTTGGCGGCCTCTTCGCTGGCATTGTGATTGTATCTAAGTCGGATTTTTGCCCTATCAAAAAGCCTAGCGATAAGCTCCATGTCCATGTGCCTTCCTATGACGCCTGTGGAGGCAACTGCTATCTTGCTTTCATCCGTGCCAAGAAAATTTGCTAAATAGCGGGCCATTGTTTGTGCATCTTCATATCCAATTGGGCCAGTATAAGCGTTAGCACAGCCACTGTTGGCTATTATTCCATCCAGCCAACCGCCTGATGCCACCAAATTCTTGGATGTCAATTCTAGAGGCGCTGCACGAATCTTATTAGTTGTGAACAAGCCTGCCGCATGACCTGAAGCGGCTATTATTGTCAAACCATACTTTCCCTCACGAACTCCTGCTGCCCTGACACCCGAAACTGCGCATACACCGCCTTCAAGTCTTTTCATCATAGCCACCTAGGCCGGATATGATATCGCCTCTCGTAACTATGCCCACCAGCCGGCCATCTTCAATTACCGGCAAACGGTTGATCCTGTGGCGCGTCATTATAGCCGAAGCCTCTTCAACTGTATCCTCGGGACTGACCTCATGGATATTCCTACTCATGACGTCTGACACGTTCTTGCTAGAGATATCCTCTCTGCTATGCATTCTCTCCCACTTGAGAAGGTCACGGAATGGAACCTCAAATACTTCAAATGGACTAGGAAGCCATAAGCTACCTTCGCCCTTTTCTACAGCAAGAAGTCGTAATAGATCTGATTCAGATACCACTCCGGCGAGCATTTCCCCATCCAGCACGGGCATGCCACTTATCCCGTGCTCTCTCATCAAGCTTGCCGCTTCAGCTACTGTAATATCGGCTTGGCATGCAATGGGTTTTACATTCATCACGTCCCTAACCTTCATTCATACACCTCAAATTTAAGGGGCCATGCCTGGCAACCATAGACCTGTTCTCTCATCCAAGCCTGCCATGAGGTTCATATTCTGTATAGCCTGTCCAGATGCGCCCTTGACTAGGTTATCAATTGCTGATATCACAACCAATCTATCATCTCCATTTTCGAATTCAAAGTATATATCGCAAAAATTCGAGCCTCTTACAGAGCTTAGCTTCGGCATTGAATCACTCATCCGAATGAAATGAGCATTTTTGTAGAAATTGCTATAAATTTCTGCTAATTCTGTTCTTCCCCGAATTCTATCAATGGCCTCTTTGTTAATTATTACATGCGCAGTGGTTAGAATGCCTCGAACCGAAGGTACCACATGTGGAGTGAAATTTATTCTTATTCCCGGAGAAAGCCTGGTCAGTTCCTGCTTGATCTCAGGCACATGTCTATGAGTGGTCAAACGATAAGGAATTACATTTTCCGCCATATTGGGGTAATGAGATGTCTCGGTTGGTTCAGCTCCGGCTCCAGATATCCCTGATTTCGAGTCGAAAATTACCCTATCTACAATACCGGCCTTAGCCAACGGCGCTACTGCCAAAGTTGCTCCCGTAGGGTAGCACCCTGGATTGCCCACAAGCTTGGCGGATGCTACTTCGGGATGCAACTCAGTTAGTCCGAAAACCGCTTCTTTTGGAGCCTTATGCTTGATCCCATATGTCTTTTCGAATACCTCGATAGATAGACGATAATCAGCGCTGAGATCAATTACCCTGGTACCTGCATTCAATAAATCAGGCACCCAATCCATAGCTGTGCCATGGGGTACAGCCGTAAAAACAATATCGCAACGGTCAGCAATTTCCTTTGCCGAGGGTGACTCGAAATTCTGGGAATAAAGCCCTTTAATGTGAGGATGAACTGAACTTAGAGGCTTTCCGACTAACTTGCGTGACGTCACTAATTCCACCTTAGCCTCTGAATGGTTAGCGAGAAGCCGCAGAAGCTCACCCCCAGTATAACCTGTTCCACCCACTATGGCAACATTTATCATACGGCACCAGAGAATGAACTGATTATATAAATTCGCCTCGCCATCATACCTTGCACAAGAGACGACTTAGTTCTTTCAGTCTTTCGGCCACGCATTCTAAGTGCACTCGATCCTCTAAGCAAACCAACCAACGATCCGGTATCCATGCAGTCCCCCTGTATGCTCCAAATAAAGCTCCAGAAATGGAAGCTATGGAGTCCGTATCTCCTCCGCTGCTGGCCGCAACAATTAAGGCCTCTTCTGGCTCAAATTTGAGAAAGCAATAAAAGGCCGCGGGGACAGTCTCAGAGACATCTGGGGAATTTCCTATAATCTCTAAAGCCTTGACAGGCTCCAAGCCCATTAGAGACTCGACACGCGAAAGACATTCAGCAAAATGATGATCCACTTTGCCTGCATAATTACATGCCATTTGCAGAATTGAATTTCGCGGAAAATTCATCAAACTGAGAGCCACGCCTATAGCTGCTGCAATAGCTCCAGCTCTGGCAGCAGGATTACAATGTGTAATTATGCTTTGTAGATCAGCATAATTCGCCACAATATTGAGATTACAATGATAAACTAGCCCAATCGGCGAAACTCTCATAGCCGAACCGCAAGTTGGAATCGAGGTTCCTGAGTCCTTCCAGTACATTCCTGCGATCAAGTTTCTTAAGGACAACTTTGTGGTGATTCCCACACCTCTGTCCAGACTATTATCCAAAGTCCATGCCGTGCTCCATTCTTTGAGTTTATCAGCAAACCTATCGCCTGAAAATCCGAATGCATCAATCAAGGACTCTGCAAGCAGCAAAGTCGCTTGAGTATCATCCGTAAATTGTCCAGCTTCAAGCCCGTAATGACAGTGATTCGTTGGGGCAGGCAACATATCTCTTACGGCACCTAGGCTCTTTTCGATCTCTTGGGCCGTAAGACCCTCCGCAGGCATGCCAAGAGCGTCCCCTATGGCCAAACCTAACATGCAGCCCCTGAATTTATCGGATATATTGATATGCATAATTTAGAAAGGATTTTGTCGGAAAGCAATATTAATTATAGAGTCGAGCCAAAGATGATTTGAATCGCTACGATATGGATTTTATGGATACTGACATAGCAGCCTGGGAGAGAGAATACATTAATCGAGGCTGTCTGTGGGCGGGAGCCGTTAGAGGCTTGCCAAACCTGCCCCAGGGATCAATTATCCTCGAACTAGGCTGCGGAAACGGAAAAACACTATCAGCTATTAGTGGGTATTCTTGGGAGACAGTAGCTCTAGATAGTTCTCAAACAGCTCTGAAACTTTGCCGGATGGCTAATCCAAATATTAGATTTATTTTGGCTGATGCATCTCATCTCCCGTTTCGAGATAAAGCATTCGATGCCGTTTTTGCCTTTCATATAACTGGTCATTTATCAATGATATTTAGAAATAGCCTGGCAAAAGAAACAGCTCGTATATTGCGAACAGAAGGTCGATTGTTCTTTCGCGAATTCGAATTGGATGACATGAGAAAAGGCCAAGGCGAAGAAGTTGAGGCTAACACTTTTCGGCGTGGAAATGGGGTAATCACTCATTACTTTTCGGAGAGGGAGGTCGTTGATCTTTTCTATGAACTCGACCCAAAATCATTGTTAACTCATAGATGGAAGTTACGAGTTAAAGGCAAAGATCTCTATCGATCAGAACTCGAAGCCGTCTTTTCAAAACCGAAGGCCTAAAATAAAATATAATGAGCGAAGTAATATTTTTTGGTAGCCGAATCAAATTATACAAACAACTGATTCCCAATTCTATCTGAGGTCCGGAAACTCGAAATAATCAGGGACAAAATTGGAGCCTTTTGCCTCATACAAATCCAGCTCATAGATAGAATACTCAATTTCATTGTCGATCTCACTAGTCTCGAAAATTAGGGGCATATTGTAACGATAATAACCAAAAACATTATCGAATATTCTTTTCTCAGGATTCCATAGATTGCCTATAGTGAAATATAGATTATAATTTCCGTCATCAATTTCTGTAATATTAAGGGAGCCCTTGGCCTGAATGTAAACTGCTATGAGAGGTTTGATGTCTTGGTCTGCCAAAACGGCTACCGTATCCATTCTCCAATTGTTATGAATGACAAGGGTGCCATAGCCAGTTCGATCCACATCTTTTATTAACGTCCCGGTATCGGGCCTAATAGCTGGCTGGCCAAAAGTATTTGATAGGGACAAAATCGATAATGTCAAGAACGCTGCTGATATGAGAATAATGTACAGATGTTTAGACAGGGATTATCCATTCCTCAAATCTCCAATCATATTTTTAGTATTTATGCCTTAGGCAGGACGATAATCTTGTGGAGATAAATGATAAGAATCAATCTATGCGTTTTCCGAGATCGCATGGCATGCACAATAAACAGGTTTTGCGAATATTACGCATAAATTGGCTTTGGATTGAGAACTCTCTAAAAGCGTTCTGCCTGATTCTCTTTATTACCATCTTATATATTTTTTTATTTTAAACCTAAAAGATATTTATAAAATTAATTGGAAACTAACTTGACGCATTTTTGGGATCTAACTAATTCTTGCCACTGCTGCAACTTCATCCCCATATTTAACATTCATAATTCTAACACCCTGCGTGGCCCGCCCTTGAACCCTTATATCGCTTGCCGGGATTCTTATCATAACACCATCTTTGGTTGTCACAAGCAATTCATCTTCTTCAAAGATAGCCGCCGAACAACATACATACCCCTTTTTGGTTATAATATTTTTAACACCTTTACCGCCGCGCCTCTGCAATGGATATTCACTAAGATCAGTGCGTTTTCCTTGGCCTTTATTAGTAATGGTCAAGAGAGACGCACCTGAGTTCATCACGTCCATACTGATAAGCTCATCCCCTGGTTCAAGGCTCATAGCCTTTACCCCCATCGTTCCTCTTCCGGTCGCTCTTACATCGCGTTCCCTAAAATGGATGGCTTTGCCTTTCCGCGTGGCTAAAATAAGTTCCTTTGTTCCGTCAGTGAGCCTTGCGGCGACCAGGCTATCTCCGTGAAGGTTTATAGCCTTGATACCCCCCTTCCTTGGGTTGTTGAATGCTCGGATAGGCATTTTTACTATGTTGCCTCCACGCGTAACAAGAACAATATAACCGTCGGCGTCAAAACTTTTTACAGGTATTGCTCCAGCCAGGTTTTCTGCAGGTTCAAGCTGCAAAAGATTTACAATAGATTTACCCCTTGTCGCCCTGCCCAATGAAGGGACCTCATAGACCTTGAGCCAATGGGCTTTTCCTTTATCCGTAAAGAATAGCAGATAATCCTTGGTTGATGCAATAAAAACATCAGTAACAAACTCCTCATCTTTAGTTTCAGCACCTATCACCCCACGACCACCACGCCTCTGCATTCTATATGCATTTAGAGGCTGTCGTTTAATATAGCCGGAACTTGTTATGGTTACTGCCACATCTTCTTCCTGAATTAGATCCTCGCGGGTGACATCGCCAAATGGTTCGATAATTTCGGTTCTTCTGGCATCTCCGTAGCTTTGAGCCAACTCGATCAGATCTAGCTTGATTATCTTCAGAATCTCATCGTGACTTGAAAGAATGCCACTTAGATTAGCAATGGTCTTTTCCAATTCTGAGGCCTCGGAGACAATTTTTTCTTGCTCAAGTCCGGTCAGGCGCTGTAATCTCATATCCAAAATAGCCTTAGCCTGATCCTGACTCAATGTGAATGCATTTATCAATCCTTCTTTGGCCTCATCAGGAGACGATGATGACTTTATTAACTTTATCACATGGTCGATATTCTTCAAAGCTATGAGCAGGCCCTCTAAAATATGTGCTCTTTTTTCTGCCTGTGAAAGATCGAATCTAGTACGTTTCTCAACTATCTCCGATCTATAATATATATACTGCTCAAGTGTTTCCTTTAATGTAAGAGTCCTAGGCTGGCCGTCCACTAGAACAAGATTTATTATCCCGTAACTGGTCTGGAGCTGAGTGTGCTTATGCAGCTGATTCAAGACTACCTGGGAATTGATGCCCGCTTTGACTTCGATTACCAGCCTTATGCCTTCTCTATCTAATTCGTCTCGGATATCGGATATCCCTTCCAATCTTCCTACCCTAATCAGCTCTGCTATGTCCTCGATAAGTTTGGACTTATTCACTTGATAGGGCAACTCAGTTATTACAATTCGGGTTCCCTGTGGTTCTTCTTCCATCTCTGATTTGGCTCTTAATATGATTGTACCCTTGCCGGTCTGGTATGCTGTTTCAATTCCCGCACGGCCAACAATATATCCCCCGGTGGGAAAATCGGGGCCAGGCAAATATTCCATGAGTTCACTTGATGAAACGTCAGGTTTGTCGATCAATTGCCCAAGAGCTTGAACTAACTCGACAAGGTTATGCGGCGGAATATTTGTGGCCATACCCACAGCTATGCCCGAAGATCCATTGAGAAGCAAATTTGGCAATTTTGCCGGCAATATTGAAGGCTCTTTGAGGGTAGCATCATAATTTGGCACAAAATTTACAGTTTCCTTCTCAATATCAGCAAGCATCTCGCCCGAAATCTTTGATAGCCTTACTTCCGTATAACGCATGGCGGCAGCAGGATCACCATCGATGGATCCGAAATTACCTTGACCATCGATGAGTTTATATCGCATGGAAAAAACCTGGGCCAGTCTCACTAGTGTATCATATATTGCTGCGTCCCCATGTGGATGATATTTACCCATCACATCGCCAACCACACGTGCTGATTTCTTATATGGCTGGTCGTGGGTCATTCCTTGCTCGTACATAGCAAAAAGGATACGTCTATGCACGGGCTTAAGGCCATCTCTTACATCTGGAAGGGCCCTCCCTACTATCACGCTCATTGCGTAATCAATGTAAGAGGACTTCATCTCCTCCGTAATGCTAATTTGAACTTCGGCCAAACGTGGCTCCTCTATATATCAAGGTTCCTGACATATCTCGCATGCGTTTCAATAAATTCTCGCCTTGGTTCTACCTGGTCACCCATTAAAATAGTAAATATTCTGTCGGCCTCCACCGCATCTTCCAAAGTAACCTTTGAAAAAGTTCTATTTTCTGGGTTCATTGTTGTATCCCAGAGCTGTTCAGGATTCATTTCGCCTAATCCTTTATATCTTTGAACAGCTGCTTTGCCTATTGATTTTAATAATTCGTTGAGCTCGTTGTTAGAATAAGCATAATTCACTTGCTTGCCTTTTCTTACCTGATATAAGGGCGGCTGGGCGATATATATATAGCCCGTTTCTATTAAAGGTTTCATATATCTGTAAAAGAAAGTAAGCAGCAAAGTACGAATGTGAGATCCATCCACGTCTGCATCAGTCATTATAACTATTTTATGATATCTGGCTTTCTGGATATCGAAATCATCACCAATTCCTGTACCCAAAGCCACAATCAAATTCCGGATCTCTACGTTTTTGAGGATTTTATCCAGACGGGCCTTTTCCACATTTAGTATCTTTCCTCTGAGAGGAAGTATGGCTTGAAAGTGTCGATTTCTTCCTTGCTTGGCTGAACCCCCAGCAGACTCGCCCTCCACCAGATAAATCTCGCATTTTGAAGGATCTTTTTCCGAACAATCGGCTAGCTTTCCGGGGAGCCCTCCTGATGTAAGAGCATTCTTCCTTCTGGTCAATTCCTTTGCTTTGCGTGCAGCTTCTCTAGCACGCAGTGCCTCAATTGCCTTCTCAACTATTGCAAAAGCTACCTGAGGGTTCTCCTCAAAATGCTCAGCAAGGCCTTGGTAGACCATAGATTCAACCTGACCTCGGATGTCGCTGTTTCCAAGTTTGGTCTTAGTCTGGCCTTCGAACTGTGGCTCTGGAAGCTTAACACTCACTATAGCAACCAAGCCTTCCTTTAGGTCATCCCCTGTAAGCTTTGCATCTTCTTTCAAAACTTTGTTTGCCTTAGCGAAATCGTTGACCGTCCTGGTCAATGCAGCACGGAAACCCATGAGATGTGTGCCACCCTCACGAGTATTAATATTATTAGCATACGAAAAAATGTTTTCATTATAGGTGTTATTATATTGAAGGGCAACCTCAAGCTGAGTCCCATTCCTGCTCTGCATGAGGTATATCGGTGGCTTATGCAGAGTTTCCTTATTGCTGCTAAGGTATTCAACAAATGATACGATTCCACCATAGTATTGGAATGTATTCTCTTTTTCAGTGCGCTCGTCCTTTATGCATATTTTCAGGCCACTGTTAAGAAAAGCCAATTCCCTCATACGAGCTGATAAGACCTCCAAATTAAACTCTAAGTCTTCGAATATGGCAGATTCAGGTTTGAAGGTTACTATTGTTCCAGTTTCCTGGGTATCTCCCAAAATCTCAATATCAGAAGCTACACCCCCATGCTCGTAGCGCTGCCTATAGATTTTTCCATCTCTCCTGATTTCAGCCTCCAGCCACTCCGATAAGCCATTTACGACAGATACACCGACACCATGCAGACCACCAGAGAAGCTATAAGAATCATGATCGAACTTTCCACCTGCATGAAGGACTGTCATTACAATTTCCAATGCAGGTCGATTATATTGAGGATGATTTTCGACTGGAATTCCGCGGCCATTATCCCTAACCGTTAAACTGCCATCGTTATGAATTGCTACATCAATCTCCGTGCAATATCCAGCCATAGCCTCATCTATGCTATTATCCACAACCTCAAAAACGAGATGATGCAGACCTGCACTATCCGTGGCCCCAATGTACATAGCAGGCCTACGTCTGACTGCCTCCAGTCCTTCCAAAACCTGGATATGGCTTGCATCGTAGCCTGTTGAATTTGTCAAAACCAATTAAGCCTCCATAATAATTAGGACCGCGCTGAAATGACTTAAAAAGATATAAGCTTTTCTCTTATATATATCATTTATTTTATATGCTATTGGTAAGCTCAACTAAAGAGTTGGTTCCATCATATTTTACTTGATTCCATAAGGCTGGATAAGATAAAAAAATTTTTAAGACTCCCTTAACCATATGGCCATAAACTTGCCAGGTCAATTATAGTTTAACACCAAAAGATTCAACCCAATAATCGGCAAGCATAGACCCAAAAATAGCACTCATTTAGTACCAATCTTTAAGTTCGCAACTAGTTATACGGTCTCTTGCACCTGAAGGGTAAGTTTTTTTTATTTAATTTTATTTTTATACTAGCAGGCACCGCCATTTTTTCAGAAAAGTATTCTACTTAAGTCTTAGGGGCATTTTAGCGAAAAGTATTTATTCAAACAATTTTTTGAGGATGGGGGCTCAATGGGGGTGTCAATATAGTTATTGGACTTGCTTTGATCAAAGTCAAACCAGGGCATGAGAAGTCAGTTTACAAAGTACTCCAGGCAAAGATAGGAGTAAAAGACGTCTACCACCTCTTTGGAGAATATAGCTTCTTTCTGATCCTGCAGACTGAGGGTCGAACCAAACTCAACCAATTAGTGCAGGATATAAAAGAGGAGGATAGAGTCATTGGAACGGGCCCTATAATGCTCGCAAACAACGGACTCACCGATTCATCTTTAGGATCACTGCATTAATTGTGAGACACCTTCCTGCTACGACCTAAAAAACTCTTTTTGAAATCATTTTTTCGAGAGTGATTTCTCGCTTTCGTAACTGAAGTCCGCCAATGGGGCAAATTTAGTTCCGTAGTAAATAATTCCTCTATCACCCTCTTTCCCAAGTATGCGGAAAACCGGACGAACTCGCATGCCTATCTTGACTTCTGGACAAGAGACAATCTGGCCGGTTACTCGAGGACCCTCATCGAGTTGTATGATGGCTAAATCATAAGGCGTTTGCCTTTCAAAATCTTCCGTAGCATTGTAGATTGTGGTATGAGTAATTACTGTTCCCGTGCCCTTGAACCTATATTCCTCTAATTCAGCCACTCTTCGGCAGGTCGGACATAAATTCCTGGGCGGGAAAATATACTCGCCACAACTCCTGCAATGCGTACCTATGAGATTATACCTCTGAGGTATACACCTCCAGAACCTTGGCGCATTTGTTGTCATACTATCTCGTTAGAATATGGACTATTGCTGTTCCACCGGAACCGCCCACGTTGTGAGTTAGTCCTATCTCAACTTCATCAACTTGGCGTTGGCCGGCCTCGCCTCTGAGCTGCAGAACTATCTCATAGACCTGTTTTATTCCAGTTGCACCTACCGGATGCCCACATGCCTTAAGACCTCCTGAAGTATTGACTGGTAACTCACCACTTAAAGCAGTAATACCCTCCTCAACAACTCTTCCACCTTGCCCTTTCTCAACAAAACCAATATCCTCTATTGCTAAAATCTCTGCAATTGTGAAGCAATCATGGACTTCTGCCACATCCACTTGCCAAGGCTCAATATCAGCCTGCCGAAAGGCAGAGCGTGCGGCAATCACAGTGGAATCTAGCGTAGTTAAATCCCGTCGGTCATGCAAGGCCAGAGTGTCGCTCCCCTGCGAGCTCCCCACAATCCTAACGGGCGTGTCCACGAAGCTCCTGGCCATTTCTGTGGGCACGATAACGACTACAGCTGCACCATCCGATATTGGTGAGCAATCAAAGACATGAAGAGGATCTGCCACCATAGGTGAACGGTTGACGTCCTCGATTGAAAGTTCCGCATGATACTGAGCTATTGGATTCATACATGCATGATGGTGATTCTTTACGGCTACCATGGCCATTTGATCATGCGTCGTGCCATATCGTCTCATATGAAGCCGGGCCATCATTGCGTATAAAGCTGGAAATGTAGCCCCAACGAAACATTCCCATTCACGATCTGCGGCTGCTGCCAAGGCGTCTGCCGCCGTTCCTGCGGAGACATCAGTCATCTTTTCTACGCCAGCTGCTATGACTATATCGTGATAACCGCTGGCGACAGCCAGCACAGCTTGCCTTAAAGCTAATCCTCCTGAGGCACATGCTGCTTCCACACGCGTACTGGCAATATGGCGTCTGGAGAGACCGGCACAATCGGCTATGAGCGCACCAATATGTTCCTGTCCCACAAACCTTCCGGCGCTCATGTTGCCAACAAAAAGAGCGTCTATTTGCTCACCTACGATGCAAGCATCATCTATGGCTATAACACCGGCCTCGGCTACCAGGTCACGCAACGAGGATTCCCAACGCTCCCCAAACTTTGTGCAGCCCACACCTATTATGGAAACAGATCTCATAATCTCAGCTTGTTCTTGTGCTTGGCATACATCGCATAATCGAGATACCGGCCATTGGCGATATAATCTCTTACGCTGGGTGCACGACAACGAATATCTTCGATCCTATGCTTCACTGTGATGCTAAAGGCATCGCTTCCCGCTCCTGAACCGAAACTCGTCACAAATATTTTCTCTCCAGGCTTGGCCACATCAAGCGTGGCCGCCAATCCAATGAGACATGATCCAGAATATGTATTCCCTATGAAAGGTACAACTAGCCCTGGCTCAATTTGTTCTCGGCTAAAGCCTAACTTCGTTGCAACACGCATTGGAAATTTGCCATTAGGCTGATGGAATACAGCATAGTCGTAGTCTTCAGGATCTGTTCCCAAGCGCTCCATTAGGCCTCTCGCTGCAGATATAATATGTTTGAAGTAGGCTGGTTCACCGGTGAATCGTCCACCATGTTCAGGATAGGGCATGCCCTCGCGTCGCCAGAAATCAGGTGTATCCGTTGTAAATGAAAAAAAGCCTTCGATTTCAGCAACTAGGTTATCTCGACCTATAACAAAAGCTGCACCTCCTGCAGCGGCAGTATATTCTAGCATATCACCTGGTGCCCCCTGACTTACATCAGAGCCAATAGCTAGACCCAAATCAATCAGATTTGAGCTTACCAGACCAAGGCAGGCCTGTATAGCAGCAGTACCAGCTTTGCATGCAAACTCAAAATCGGCAGCCGTAAAATCCGAAGATGTGCAAATAGCCTCTCCTACTATGGTGCCAGTGGGTTTGACAGCATAAGGATGGCTTTCTGAGCCCACATATATAGCTCCAATACGGCAAGGATCAAGATCTGCTCTCATCAAAGCAGTGCGAGCAGCTTCAACTGCAATGGTAACAGCATCTTCGTCCATATCGGGTACAGATTTCTCGAAGACTTGCAGGCTCTCAGAAATATCTTCTCCTTCACCCCAGACACGAGCGATCTCCTGCAATCTTATACGGTAATTCGGGATATAGACTCCATAACTGACTATTCCTGAGACCAAAAGAGTTCACCTTTTGTTCAGATTTGTGGAGATCTCCTCCACGGAAAAAGGTGTCGTTAGAAGAGGAATATTCTCCACCTCAGCAATTTTGATAGCCACAGGATCTACCTCCATCGGCCCAATGCCTTGGAGAATTATTGCCCCAGGTTTGAAGCTAGTAACGCGCACAGCCACAAGAGGGGACTTTCCTGACCTCACACCAGTGAAAATCAGTGCTCTGGCAGTGCTACGACCATAAATTTTCTGGAACTGATCAGGAAGAAATTCTAGAATAGCCTTAACGCTATCAATAATTGTGTAACCCCATATAGAAACATGGATATTGCCAAAAATTATGGATGCGTCTAGTTTTTCAACAATATCTAATAACAAGACGGGATCCTGAAACTCGCATATGCTGCAAATGGCATCCATGCCCAACATGTCGCCAAACATGCTCTCGTAGGCGCGCATGATGTTGGATCCCCTAAGCTCATCGATCTTTAGTAAGGCATCAATTATCTTGCTTACAATCATAATTCCAGGAGATCGTCTCCGGCCGCTTTCATAATCGGATATAACGCTGGGGGAGATGCCAAGATGATTGGAAAGATCAGTTTGAGTTATACCAAAGTTCCGGCGCCACTTCCTCAGCGTCTCGCCAGGAGTTGGTGATAATGTGATCTCGCCTGCAATTTTCTCGGCCAAAAGCCCTTTAGCGCTGGAGATTTTTCCTCCTGAACGCATGATTCATGACTGGTCAAACTAGAATATAAACTTAGCGTAAAATCCTTCGGCATTTAACGTAAATAAATTATAAAATAGAAATGCTATGCGTCGACCGGGATTCGACCCCGGGTTGTAGGCTGGCTTCGCAGGGATTGCCCGCATGGAAGGCCCAAGTCATAACCACTAGACCATCGACGCTAGCAACTAAATCTACAGAGCTTGGACTTAACTTTTTCGATTCGGATCTCCAAATTGAAAAAGGCGAATATCGATTTCGAGAAGTTCCTTTTTTGCTATCTCAATGACCTGGTAAGAACTAGCGGGATAATTTAATATAGAGAGCAAGATGCGATGTTCGATTAGGTCAGATATGATTGGGTTGGTAAGTTTATTATTAAACTCATTTTGGCTTATGCTGCCGGCTTACTTGCCCAATAATTGTGCCGTAATATTCGGAGGGGGACGGCCATTGGATTTTGGCAAGAACTACGGAGACGGACGACGCATCCTAGGAGATGGAAAGACCTTTCGAGGAACTATAGGGGGAACTATCAGTGGCATACTGGCCGGGCTATTGCTGAATCTTATTGCACCTCATCTAGGACTTCCAACGTTTGGCTCTGGATTTGGCCAAATTCCGATACTCGTTGGGCTTTCGTTTGGAGCAATGCTTGGTGATATTACGGCTGCCTTTCTTAAACGTAGATTAGGCCTCAAGAGAGGCGATAAGTTTCCTGTATTGGACCAACTTGATTTCGTTTTTGGTGCTTGGATTCTAACATATCTGTTAGCGCCAGTCTGGTTCAAAGAAAATTTTACTTTGCCAGTTATGATAGCTGTATTGATAATCACGCCTTTGTTACATCGCATAACCAATATTATCGGCTACCGGATTGGAACTAAGAAAGAACCATGGTAATAGGGATCAATCGAATATATGATATATGATATATATTTTTTAAAAATAAATTTTCCGTCACTTCACAATAACTGTAAAGCACTCTTGTATTCAAAATTACTTAAGCGGACGGCGGTTATGACTTCACGAAAGCTTTATAAGTTTAGGTATTTGATACGATGAGCGTTATAGCCAATTTTACGGGCAAATAGTATAATATAAAGTTGGTTAAAAAGAAAAGGAGGAGGAAAATGGACGCATTCAACATGGGGCTCGTAGCTGCCATGGGTGCTCTCGCTACGGTTGCTGGTGCTTCTGAAGATATCGATTCCGATATAGGTTCCCAGAGCAATCCCAACTCGCAAGTGCAACTGGCAGCTCAAGTTGGAAATCCCCACAGGATTTACAACAAAGCTATTGCGGGCGAGCCGCCATCGAACGCTCTGTGGTGCACAACAGCAGCGATAATGGCCTATGTGATGATCACAGCATATGGTATGCCACTCATATTCGCCGCCGCAGCTGGCGCAGCATTGGCCGCGCTATTTGACGGAGTCTTTTCCGTGAGCGCTTATATAGGAAGAAGCGCAAGCCAAGCCAGGTTCAATCAGTGGATCTATCTTGACATTCTCAGATACACAACTCCATCGATTATGGCGCATGTATGGATAACATCGTTTTGTATAGTAACAGTTTCCATAATTCAAGTCTATCTTCTTACACCTCATCACCCGTTCCCGATTCCTATCATTGCCCTTATATGGGGATTGACAGTAGGGGCCATCGGAAGTTCAGTGGGCGATATCCACTATGGTGGTGAACGTGAATTCCAGTGGAGGCTTTTTGGACAGGGTCTGAATACTATGCTTTCTGGCCAAATAGTTAGGAAAGCTGAAGCTGGATTGAGGAATTCCATAGACAACGCTTGGTTCTGTGCTAAATTCGGCGGTCCTGCCACGGGAATGGGCTTTGGCCTCACCGTATTCTTGGATAACTGGAGAACTGCAGTATTTGATCCGGTTACTCAATCATTTGCGGCCATCGCCACGGGAATATTCTTTGTAATTGTTATGATTCTATACAACTTCTACTGTGAGCTATCCGCCAGAAGAAAGTACGGACCATATCCGGGTTACAAGGGGGATGTTGCCGCATGAACGTTGGACCTGAGACTATCGTCTATATTCTTGAAATCGTTGTTGGTGGCCTCCTAGTGGGCATAGGTGTTCATTTTGTGCCGGTAGGTGGCGCACCGGCAGCCATGGCACAAGCCACGGGCATTGGTACAGGTACTGTGCAATTGGCTGCTGGTTGTGGTCTTACTGGCCTACTGGCCGCTGGTCTGATGATGTCAGTTACTGACAATCTATGGCCAATTCTGGCTACTGGAGCAGTTGGGGCAATGATTATGATAGACGCCACAATGCTCACAGGCAGCTGGATTTATGCATATGCAGTTGGAGCGCCCTTTGCTTCGGCAAAGGTCAATTACGATCCGATAACGGGCTTTTCTCAGCCACCCTATGTGGCCCCCGGCACAGTTGGACAAGGCATTCCTACCGTTTGCTTTGTTAGCGGCACCATTGGAGCTCTTATGGGTGGCGTTGGTGGAGCCATGATATACTACCCATTGATGCTTATCAATGGCAATCCTGCAATGAGCGCCATCTTTGCCATCGGCATATTCTTCGTTAACGCCGTACTTGCCTCATGGAACATCCAGGGTACTATCGAGGGCTTCCATGATCCTAAGTTTAAGAAATGGCCTACAGCATTTAGATCCTGTCTTGCAGCCTCGTTTATCTTGGCAATCGTTGCAGTGCTGATTATACCTATAGCAACATCAGGAGGCGTCTAAAATGACTGTTGGCGGAGGCGCCACTAGTGCGCCAGCTAAATTTGAACCCCAGAAACTTCGGATATATGGAATAGTTGGCTCACTAGTCGGAATTTATCTAGCTGTAGTGCTTAACCAAGCCACAGGAACTACTGTATTCTCTTTCATAGCAGCAATTGGAGCCCTGTTTGGCGTTGTCATGGGAGCTAACGCGGTCCGCAGAGTTTGCTCCTATGGTATTGGTACAGGCGTGCCCTCTATAGGGATGCTTGCCTTGGGAATGGGCATAGTGGCCGCATTATTCGGCCTCAACCTAGGTGCTCAATTCGGCATGGACTGGTTGGGTCCAATAATCGCCCTTATCTACTCGCTCATATTTGGCTATGTAGTGGGCTTGATCGCTAATAGGGTTATGGGATTCAATATTCCTGTAATGGAAGAGGGGCTCACTGACCTATCAGGTGCGGGAACCCTGGCAATTATTGCTTGGTCCGTGGCTATATCTGGCTCGTTGAGCTATTCTAGTATCGTAGCAGATGTATTGAACACAGGATTCATTGCCATAATCTTCATATGCGGCGGTTTAGCCATACTGCACCCCTTCAACGCCAATCTCGGACCGGATGAAAAACAAGATAGAACTCTTGTGAACGGTGTTATGGTTGGTGGCGTAGCGATTGTAGCAACTGGAGTTTGCGCTTTGTTGACCCAAGGAATGATTCTTGGCCTACTGCAAATCGTGGTTGGCTTCGTCATATGGT
The DNA here is from genome assembly GCA_022865315.1 of Methanotrichaceae archaeon. Taxonomy (GTDB): domain Archaea; phylum Halobacteriota; class Methanosarcinia; order Methanotrichales; family Methanotrichaceae; genus JALHSR01. Next base: position 27,123 of record JALHSR010000188.1, read on the forward strand.
ACTACTTCTTCGTATGGTACTTCAGGCTAGCAAAGAGAGATGCTGCTGCAGTTGTCGGAACAGGACTTCTGCCGCCGAGCGCATTATAAGGAGGTCTAAGAAATGGGAGTCGTTAGAGTTTCACCCGAACTGGGTTTGGTATTCGATCCGATTAAGGGGACGGTGGCAGAGGAAAGAGACGACGTGGTTCAGTACGCTCTTGATCCAATCTACCCAATGGTGGAGAAGCTTGATAAGATAGCTGATGACCTAATGAATCAGCTTGTTCCAGATACTGAGCTCATGGAGTCCTATGCCAATAGGGCTAAAGCATCCTATATAGGCGGACTTTATACCAACATCTGGATGGGCTTCATCATCGGCTTGGTAGTAGCTTTCGTCATTCTGTTGTCATCGCTCTTCACTAAACCGGAGGGAATTCAGTTGATCAAGGCCGCGCTACAAGGAGGTGCCTGAGATGGTTTTGAAAAAGAAGCCAACGGAGCCTTGGCCACTCATTACAGGCGAATATGAAAAAGGAAACCCAGAATCTCCTGTTGCGATCTGCAGCTGCGGTTCTCACCTGAAAAGCGAGCAGCTCATAGCTGCAGGTGTTGCATTGGCCGGACCTTGCAAGACTGAGAATATCGGCATAGAGAAGATGGTGGCCAATATCGTATCCAATCCCAATATCAGATTCATGATCATAACAGGGATGGAAGTAAAAGGCCATATAACGGGCCAAGCGGTGGAAGCCTTCTTCAAGGACGGCATAGATAAAGAAGGTAGGATTGTAGGGGCCAAAGGTGCAATTCCTTTCATCCAGAATCTGACTGATGAATCTATCGAACGAGTTAGACAACAAATTGAAACTGTGAATATGATAGACACAGAAGATATGGGTGCCATAACTTCCAAGATCAATGAGCTAATAGCGAAGGATCCGGGAGCATTGGACGTCGAACCAATGAGGATCGAGATCAAGGAAGCGGAAGAAGAAGAGGTAGAAGTAGGCCCTACACCAATGGCCGCTGAAGTCGTGGATATAAGATCACGGATGAGATTAATGGATGCGGCTGTCACGAACAATGGTCTTCTGAATAAATTCCAGGCTGGCATTTATGCAGGCAAGATTGAGGGAATAGCCCTCGGAATGACCATAACAATCGTGCTATTGGGCATTATCCTGAAGACGACTGGAGGAAGCTGAAATGGCGGAGGAAATCGAAATTGTCTATGGCCAGGGATTCCCCCGAGTTATTGAACCCAGAGCAACTATGTTTGAGGACATTGTTGAGGATATCAAGTACAAAGCTCAGCTTCTGGCTAGAGAGACCAAGTTGAGTTCAGGTGTCCTAGCCACCGTATCGCAAGGATTTGCCATAGGCTTTATCTTGGCGGTAGCAATGATGCTTGTGCCGTTCTTCATATTCAAGGGGGGCATCTAAACCATGACAGAAGAGGGACAACAAAAGGTGCCCGTTGCCGTGGTCGATAGGGACCAGTTTAATGAGATCATGGCTAGGCTAGACAAGATAGATGAGAAAATAGAATTCTATTCAGGCGAGAAATTCCTAAGGGCTGGAAAGTCGGTCGGCAGGGATCTAGGCGCAGCATATGGTATCTGCGCTGGACTGATCATAATACTGGCATACATTTTGTTCGTCTATTCCGGCAACTGGGTGAGGGTGATTTGAATGTTCAGGTTTGATAGGAAACAAGAGGTCTTCGAGTTCGGCAAGTTCAAAGTTGGGGGGCAGCCTGGCGAGTACCCCACATGTTGCATTGGCACCATGTTCTATGCAAGGCACAAGATCGTATCGGATCCAGAGCACGGAGTCTTCGATAAAGAAACTGCAGAGAAGCTCTGGAATACACAGGTAGAAATGAGCGATATCACGGGCAACAGCTGCATGAACCAGATCGTTGCAGAGTCCAATGAAGCCATGCAAAAAGAAATTGATTGGTTTGTGGGCATATCGGATTACCCGTTCCTGGTTGACTCATCAGCTCCTGAGGTTAGGGCCTTTGGCGTGAAATATGCAACAGAGATAGGTGTAGCTGAGAGGGCTATTCATAACTCCATCAACGCCTCCATAACCCCCGAAGAACTTCAAGCAGTGAAGGATAGCGACTTGGATTCTGCTATTGTACTGGCTTTCAATGCCATGGAAAGTGGCACAAAAGGCAAGATGAACATCCTCACCAAGGCTGGTGGTGGTGCAAAAAAGGGCATGTTGGATTTTGCGAAAGAATGCGGAATAACAAGGCCGCTCATTGATACTGCTGCCATGCCCCTTGGTAATGGCTCCGGTGCGACCTACCGCGCCGTCATCGCTGTTAAGGCTCAGCTCGGCTTGCCGGTAGGCGGTGGATTCCATAATGCAGCTTCGGCCTGGGACTGGATGAAGAAGTGGAAGAAACAACATAAAGAAGCCTTTACTCCTGTAGACATCGGATCTAATCTTGTTGCAGGCATCGTGGGCGCCGACTTTTACCTGTATGGGCCTATTGAGAATGCTCCCATGATCTTCCCGGCTGCCGCCATGGTGGACATTATGAAAGCAGAGTGCATTGAAGAGCTAGGCCTCAAGATCCTGACCGACGATCACCCCAGAAAGAAGACTCTTTAGAGTCTTCTACTCCTTCTCTTTAGAGGAGATGAAGTCCTCTTGCCAAGAGTAGTAGTCCAAGCCAATTCCGAAGAAATAAGGTTTCAATGTCAAAGATGCGGATCATGCTGCCACCATAGAAGACCAAATCAGTTCGGCGAATTGATAAAACCAGAGCAACTCAAGGATTTCTGTGACTGCTCGAACCTAATTTATTTGACAAACAAGGATATTGATCGAATAATTCAAAGCACAAAACTTGATGTAGCACATTTTGTGGATACGCTCTATGAGTACGACGGAAGCTGTGTCAAAGTAGAGGATTCAGGAAAGAAAATAATTCTGGATCTGCCCATTATGAAAAGCAAAGAAGAGTCTACTTGTGTCTTTTACGAAAAAGATTGCATGATTTATCTAATCAGACCTCGAGCCTGTCACCTCTTTCCATTTTTCGTGAAAGAAGAGACAACCACAGAGGGCGATATTCTGCTGAATATCAGTTATAATCCATATTGTCCAGGTATCGGAATGGGATCGCCTATTGATAAGAGTAGGCTAGAAATGCTCGTCGTTGAACAATTTTTGGAGCGAGCTGAAGCTGTTGCAGAGGAGATCCAGAACCTCAGAGAAAAGGGAAGGATTGCATGGGAAGCTCAAATTTTTAGGAGCATTCCAGGATTGAAATCGTGTGTAAGAACCTAAGATCTAAAAAGAAAAAGGAGGATTTTTCATGGTAGTACAGAAGAGTGACGCCATGCTGCAGCACGAGAAATGGATCGCTGAAGTCGTCAGCAAACGGCCAAAAAGAACCAAGGAAACCCATATGCTTCCTGAGCCGATAAAACTCGTCGTGGCTGGAGGAATTATAGTCGTAATTCTGCTTGCTGCTTCAGCTTTAATGATGTGATGA
>JALHSR010000189.1 GCA_022865315.1 Methanotrichaceae archaeon
ATTACGATAAAGAGAAAAAACAGATCCGCCAAAAGAGCAAGTATCTTGGCAAGAATGTCAATGGTGTTCCAATCAGAGTTCGTTCGCAGGATCAAATACCCAAGAAAGTGCTATCACACGGCGAATTCATACCCTTATTGAGCATTGAGACAAATTGCAGCGAATAAAACCTGAAATAAAAACTCCCATGATCATTGCATGTTCTTTTGGCATTTCTTTTAATGCTTCCCTGACTTGTTCAACTGCTGCTGCTTCATTATCAATTCTTGATGGGTCGAATAGCAGCTTTCTAGTTAAATCTCCTATATTCTTCATTTCATCGAATGATATCCGAAAAAATTCTCTGACTATTTCCATTAGCATAGCTTCTTCTTCGGGATCGAACATGTTCCGACCTACAATCGTCTCAGCACAAATAATGTTTGCTTAGACAAGTATCTATTCTTCCTGAAGAAAAGCGAGAGAGCCTCAGTTATTTTTGAACAATATTGCGACCAAGTTTGGTTTAAAATTCTTGTAATATTAGGAAAACTTCCTTGAACAGATGTTCTGACCTAAACTCAATCAGACAACCAAGCCGTTAACGCTTTTATGCCAATTACGGGCATGGAAGGTTCATTATTGATGTATTGCCAGCCTGGAGCTCCAGGTTAATGTCCGCATATCCGATGTAGGTTCCTTGCATCATGTAGGAAGGTACTGTATCAACATTCTTCTGCACCTTTGAACCAATCCTAGCCGTTCCTTGGATTTCTGAGTCGATATTATAGATTGATACCTCTTTATTCTGGTAGATATTTGTATCCTTAATTAGGTCTTTAATATCTGTGTACCTTTCTGAGTAGACCGAACCTACATCGTAATTCTTAGCGCACAATACATTTCTGAGGTCACTTTGTGTGAGAGGTGACGTATAAGGCCTATAATCGTATTCAGCCGACATGGTAAAAGAGGTCTCATCCATATTCGAGTCGCTATATACTTGAGAATCTATTGTTCTCGAAGCGATTCCACTACCCATTGTACCCGTAACTAATTTTAAGCCGTGAAAGCCTTTCTGGGTTTGATAGATTCTCGAATCATCCATGTAACCATTTAAAAAGATGCGTGAGCGCTCAGTAGCGTTTTGGGCAATGGTATCTGTAGCAAAGGATACTGTTACGGCATTAAAAAGACACATAGATATAAACAAAAACGCTAGAGCTAGCCTCATCCCAGAACCTCTTTGCAGTGGAAAATAATGAAGCTACATTGAATATAAATCTGATCCTCAATCAGCTTGAGGTAAGACGACTTGTTTCCGCATGATACTGTCTCCACAATCTCCGATTGTTTAGCCCTATTCTGGGGCTCACTTACAGCCGCAGAGCTTCATTCTGAAAAATTTTATTATATGTTAATATATTTTTCCAAGCGGGCTGCAATTTTGAATTCTTATATCTGCCTTTAAGAACTCGAATTAATATCCTTGCATGCTGAGGATCACATTTTTGAGTGGAAGCAGTATACAAGATGGTAGATCCTTGAGATATTGGCTAAACACATTATATGCATGAGCAAACCTAGTTCAATAGTCATCTTGCAATCATCAGAGTCTGATATTATAGTCAATGGCAGGAAATTTGTTTCTTATATGCAGTTCTCAACATTAAAAAAATTTTAAATTTATCAAATATTGAACGGAGATATAACAAAATTAAGTCAAAAAGATTGATCACTTCAAATTTCAAACAGATACATCAAAATAGAATAAAATATATTATCGCAATTAGTTGAATAAGGAGGATTTAGACATGAAATTCAATAATTGTATTTATATGCGATTACTCTCAATGCGAAGATCCTATCAATGTGAACATAGGAGATAATTTTACGATTTCCTTAGAGTCAAATCCGGGATCTTCTGGTTACGATTGGTGGGTTGATTTCGATTCGCTTTATATTCAACTTGAAGAAAAGAATTTTAAAGTAGATGAAAAGGATAAATTGATAGGTCAACCAGGAATGAAGTACTTTACATTTGCTGCTAAGAAATTAGGCTCGACGTACATAAGCATGCTATTGGTCAGACCTTGGAAGAACTCTACTGTTGCTGACCTTAAGATCTACCCGGTTAATATAGTTCAGTCACATCAATCAGATTCTGATTAAATTATCGGTGAAAAAGCAATGGATGAGTCTATCATTTTTTTCAGTTCATTTTAGTAACCACAAAATGAAAAATGTAGATTTCGACGAAGATCCTGCTTAGAGTTATCATTTGTTTGATTGGGTAGAAAATGAAAGGCATGCCATAATATGACACTTAGCGAATTCTTGATGAGCGACCACGCTTTCTTTTTTACAAAGGAATAAGGATTTTCCTTGAAAACATACCATACCAATGTCGTCTCATTATTATGCAAAAACTCCACTTCGTCGTAAACAAGCGTTCCATTACGATAAATATCTGCATTGGCAACAATTCCTAATCTATTATCCATGTCACCGGTAGTCTCTATTATTACCCAAGTATTATTCATGGTCCAGCATTTGAGATCATCATGCCCATTATACGTCTCCTTGGGAACCGCTACCCAGAGATGACCTTCACTACGCCCAGGCCAAGGAGAGCGTTCCATCAGAAATGGTGTATAACAATTGTCACGCAATATTTTGATTGTAAATATTGAGGTGTCGTAGCAATCGAAACTATCAGCTCTGTAGGGAGAAATATAATGATATTTATCTAATACATCGATTATTTCTTGCTCAAAAGTGAGATTATGCGTTAGCGGAAGATCATTGACCTTCACCCACGGATCTATTGCCGAAACTGGAAAAAGCAATAGAGGATTACGATCAACTTAAATGCATAAAGTTTGTGGGATCAATTGTCCAAGTTTTTTTGTTCAACGATCTTAAATGAGCTTGATTTTGGCCATTCCTGCCATCTTTCCAACTTTATTCAGCTAATTTCGATAGCTC
>JALHSR010000190.1 GCA_022865315.1 Methanotrichaceae archaeon
GAGCTATCGAAATTAGCTGAATAAAGTTGGAAAGATGGCAGGAATGGCCAAAATCAAGCTCATTTAAGATCGTTGAACAAAAAAACTTGGACAATTGATCCCACAAACTTTATGCATTTAAGTTGATCGTAATCCTCTATTAGCTGTTTGAAAACCCATCGGTTTGCTTCCAATCAAACCGAGAAGGGATGTCAATTGATATTGAGGAGGGCGAGCAACCTAAGCAAACAGGCTTTGAGGGGCGATCTTCAATCCTAGGGCTGGGCATCCTAGAGGTCGGGAATTGATCCTAGGATATCCTCTAGGCTATGATCACATCGACCTATCCTTGGGGGAAGGGTACATCGAACTTGGCCGACACTATCCACGTCGAGAAATCTTGAAGCTTTAGCAGGATGGCTAAGCAGCAGATAGACTGAACTCCTGACCGTAAAGCGTCCCCATTTCCATCCTCTGCCTTATTCATCTCATCTACTTCATATGTCCTGATATCGAATAGCCCTGATAAGATCTCATTGGCAACCTCCAACTCAATCATCCTCGGATTGGCCACATCTTTGGCCACAAAACCAAGCACTTTTTAGACCAGATCATGAGAACGCCTCCAAAGGGGCCTGATCCTTCATCTTCTGCCAGGTCTTGTCAGTCAGCCTAGGCGGATCTCTCGACCCTGAACTCCATTATGCTTTCGTGATTATGCCTTAGATATCTATAAATTCTAAAGCAGGATATTTCATTGGCTTAGAATAATTCAGATGACTTCTGAGCCGATCTGTAAAATTTTGTGGAGGAATAAACAATGGGATTATTGAAAGCTGCAGCTGTTGCGAAACATCATGAAGGCAAGAAAGAAGAAAAGAAAGAAAAAGAGCAAGCTGCCGAGGAACAACAGAAAAAGACCTAAAAAGACTTAGCAGAATGCTTGAAGTGCCAGAGTTTTTGGGTACATGGCACCTCAGGCTATTCCGGAGAGAGCCACAACTAGAGAGATTTCTTGGGAGTCTAAATTCTCTTAAAAAAATACGATTTAATTGTATAAATACTATATACTTAATTAAATCGGTATATAGGTCTCTAAAGAGTATTCCTATAAACCTATCCAAAGAATATCAGTATAAAAAATTTTACATAATATTACTATTATTCTATAATGTGGATTCTATTACTGCCTGGATGCTGCAAGGGCTTAATGCGAAGCAAGGGAAGTCTCCACTATCTCAGATATAGGATTTGATCGACTGGACGCCAATTCGGCAGATCATTAAAAGAATGCATGGCTAAGACCGAGGAAGATAAGATGGTCTGGGCAGAGCTTTAGAGACAGCTGGATGTTCTAGACTTAGCGAAAGCTGTCGAAGAATGATTATAACCGCTGAACTGCAAAAACTGGCACACAACTGAATCAGTCAGGTGTACTATCCGATGCAGAATTCATTGCAACTAAACAAAAGCTCTTAGGCGTCAAGTGCTGTTATCCAAAACAGGTAATCCAATTAGCTAAATATTTTTTTTATTTTTAAAATTCTCAAAGAACATTTGCATATCATCCCTATCCTGTGATGCAACAGTTTTGTCATCGAGCTAGATAGACATTTTCGTTCAGAAGGATTGAATGCTTGGAAGAAATCACTTAGGCTTATTCCGTATTTCTTGACGAATAATTATAACGGGCACTTTCCGGAATACCTTTATATATATTTTCCTTTCATTAAAGGCAATGCCTGTGACGAATTTTGGCCAAATGGTTTGACAGCAATAGAGAGGAGGACAGGCAAAATGGCTGAATCGCAAGGAAAGGTCTTAATGGGCGGACGCAAGGTCTCTGAGCTCACCTTTTATGATACGTTGATAATGTTCTTAGCGATATTGTCAATTATTTTATTGTTTTATGTTATGTTATTTGGAAATAGAATGCCGCCTGCGGTTTACGAATATTTGTCCCTGATAAACAGGTGGATAGCTTTTATCTTCTTATTCGATTTTTTCAGGAGCCTTCATCTGGCTTCTAGCAAATCTGGTTATTTCTTCAGGCAATATGGATTTTTAGACCTGCTTGGCGGTATACCCATAGAACAGTTCGCCGTTTTCCGTCTTGCTCGTATCGTTCGAGTCTATCGCATTTTGCGAGTGATGTCGCTAGGAGAATTGATCCACCAATTTAAACGGCAATTGGCTCAGAATACTTTTGCCGCAACTATCCTGGCGGTAATTGTAGTAGTATCATTTGCAGGAGCTTGGGTTCTCAGAGCGGAATCCGAATTGGAGACTGCGAACATAAAAACTCCAGCGGACGCCATCTGGTGGTGTCTAGTCACCATTACTACTGTAGGCTATGGAGACTTTTACCCAGTGACAAGCTCCGGCAGAATGGTGGGAGTTTTTGTGATGTTTTCTGGTGTGGCCTTAATTGGCGTTTTGAGCGGTCTCCTGGCTAATCAATTTGTAAAGATAACGAAAGGATTAGAATCGGAAGAGAACGGGGCCGAAAAGAAACCTGAGAAGGAAGTGACTCTTGATATGCTGCAGGCCCAGCTGGAAGAACTGAAAGCTGATAGTCAGGTTTCGAAGTCGGATAGCGAAGCCCTGAAGATACACATAGAAAAGATGAACAAAATATTAGAGCAAATGCAGTCGTCAATGCAGGATCCTAAGAGCCCCTCGACCAAAGATCGACCCCCCTAGGTATTTCAACCGTTTGTCTAATTTATAATTTTAGATCAAAGGAATTTTCTACCTAGAGTAATTATGATAACCTAATTCCATGCTTACCTGGCGTAAACCTATTCTGAATAGCAATGGCCGAGAATTGGACCGCATATTATACTTAGGAGAAGCCTAAGGCATATACCCATGCAGCTTGCCAAGATAAGCCGAAAATGACAAAATCTTATATGGCCCAAACGCGCCTCATGAGCATTACATATAAGATATATATTTTAAGAAATTCGCTGAAAAGGTGCAGTTCTTTTGCCTTTCCTGGTTTCGATATGTCTAGATTGATTTGGATTTTGATGTCAGTATTTCCTTGGGGCTTCTTAGCGCTATTACCTGCTGGAATCTGAATATCGGACATGAGTGGATTCTAGCCGATTTAGGATATTATGGACGAAACTCAGAGCTCCAGCGCTTGCGAACGCAGCTTCTAACTTCGCTTTAGAGGCCACGTCCCATCCTCTAATATCGACCCGCTTACGTTTTCGTTCTTTCCAGAAGGTTGCCATCGGGTCTTTAGAGCCACGGATTCGGCTTATTGCGTCCTCGGTTGCTGTGACTATAATTGTGGGATCGATCAGTCCGTTCTCCACAACCTGAGTGATGTGCGAGTTTTTGGTCGCATATCCCATAGTATATATAACTGGCGATAGCTCGGTTATTCGAAGTCCTCACAAAGTGTATTATCTTGCTAATTTCCAGAAGTTGTAGCCATCGACAGGCACTACCCTCTAAGCACAATGAAAATCTCATTTAGATCGGGCAACTGCTTTAGCTCATATATCCTCGAAAAGGCAACTCTGCCCTTCTCGTCCACGAGAATGTTGGCTCTTTCCGAGAATCCTTCTTTTTCTCTCAAAAGGCCATAAAGCTGTGCCACTTTTCAATGAGGCCAAAAGTCAGCAAGAATGGAGGTTTTCATAATCGCCAGGCTTTCAGCCCAAGCTTTCTTGCAAGGAATGGAATCAACGCTGATTCCTACGGCAATAGTATTCAGCGATTCAAAGGTTGACCTATTATCTTCCAAAGATTTCATCTGTTTTGCACATACTGAGGTCCAAGCAAGAGGATGAAACGAGAGGAGAACCCTCTTCCCAAGGAATTCTGAAAACTTGAAGATCTGGTTGTTTTGATCATACAATGAAAAATCTTTGGATTTTTCGCCAGTTTCTATCTTGACTGTCATAACTCTAACCACATTCTATATACGCTCGCTCAAAGTATAAAGACGTCACAGAGAAGCGAAGATAACGACAGTAATTTCATTTTGACCAAGCTCTACAGTTTCGGCTTTCGAAACATTATGCAAATGCAATAGTTTTCTTTGTGCTATAATTCCTAATTTGTGGCATAATAATCCTATATAAACAGATGCAAGAGTTCAAAGGAATTTAATCCTACAGCGGCAGTCATCGGACTTATGAACTTCAATGGCTTTGCGGATATATTCGTGCAGGCTTAGAATCCATGAACTGCCAAAAGTCGTCAGATATCTAATATCTAAAATGAAGATTTTACGAGAGGCATAATAGCCTGCTAGCGGCATACTAGTCAGAAGAATCCCTCTCGAACAAATACCACTCAGTTATACGTGCCGGATCATCTCATCCTCCTGCGAGACTTGGATATCATAAATCTCGGCCAGGATCTCTCAAACAGCCTGCACTCAAACATCCTGGGATTAACGATGTCACAATTGATACCCCAACCACTTCTTCTAGACCTAATCACGAAAATGCCTCCAAGGCCGACTGATTCTTCATCTTCTGCCAAGTCATGGCCTTTATTTTATTCGAATACCCCGCAGCTTGCTGCGTAAAACAAATTACCGGTATTAAATAAAATGGATGCCCTACCCAAATATAATTTGATGGTTTCTTCCCGTAATCCAATGTTAAATAACGCGTGAACCTCTCCAAGATA
>JALHSR010000191.1 GCA_022865315.1 Methanotrichaceae archaeon
CTTCCAGATCTGTTCAATGCGTCTGCGAGAGACCTTCATATCTCTTGCTACTTCTCTCGATGGCACCCCCTTCTGCTTTTGGCGAATGGTCCAGTGGACCTTTCGCCAGTTCAATTTCATGTCCAGAGTTGAACAATCAAGACTAAACTGGATGCTAAATAATTTCGGGACTACACATTTCATAAATGGTTTTCTTTCTTTATTCGAATCCCTCAATAAAGCTCTCGATATTATATCTCAGGTCTTGATTATATCCTCCTTCGAGTATTGCAAAGCGTTTTCCTCCGCATCTTTGGGAGAAGTCATGGATAATCCTTCCGATTTTTCTGTAATCCTCCGTTTTCAATACTTTCCCCCAGTCTTCGATATAAGTGTCAAAACCGGCCGAGACGCCTACAATATCGAAATCGAATCCTTTGAAAGCATTCTCCACTTGTTTCATGTAGCCGTTGGCATTCAGGTTCAGATATTCGAAATCCGCATCGATGCACCCTGGATTGATGATTTTTACCTCACTATCGCCCCGAAATATGCTAACAGTACCATCGCCAAAATGCAAATCTATGTCGACGATCAGAACCCTCTTTGCCTTAGGTCTTATTCTTTGAACTGCGATAGCCATATTGTTAAAGAAACATAACCCCCAGGATCTATTGGCCGAAGCATGATGACCTGGCGGCCTGATGAGCGCAAATGTCGGTTCGTCTTCCAGAGCCTTTTCAGCTGCAAGAATGGCGCCTCCTGCCGCCAAGCTCGCTGCCTCAAAAAGACCCTGATATTTTACATTCTCGACATGTTCTTTGCCATGAACCCTCCAGATGTCCTCTAAGCTGGCGGGTTCCGATTCAAGAAACTCGAAAGCTTGCAGTTCTTGAGCAGGCAGTTTCACTCTATCTGGATTTTCGACAGGATTTGTACAATAATTTTGTTCGAACTTTTTGCTATAGATTATCTTCATGATATCTACTTTGAGCTGAAAGCTCTAATTTGGCAAAATGAAAAGGTAATCGAATTTATCATTTGAAGTGGAGAGTTAGTCGGAAATGCTAGGAATTCGAGTTGATGACTTATCTTCTATCTCTGAATCAATTTAACGATGAGCAATTGTCTATTTGATTATTTTAAGATTCTCCTGGATATTGTCTATCAGATTGTTGTGTTTAATATGGTTAAAACCAGAATTCTTCAGCATAATGCCTACCAAATTTTTTGATATAGTATTATTTGAGATTGAATTATTTGTTGAACCCTCAATAAAAATCACGCCATTTCCAGAGTTATCAGCAATATTATTGCCATAAATTAGATTATTGCTAGACCTGGAGACCAAGATCCCTTCATAGTTATTGTTAATGTTATTATATATTATGCTGTTATTGTGGCCTCTCAATATTTTGACTCCGCTTCTGAGATTTTTTATTATAGAATTATTTCGTATTATACTATTGTTTGACCTTATTTCAATCCCGGCTCCTGCATAAGGATCGCCTGCTGTGTTTGTGGAATTTGTGATTGTAAACCCTTCGATTGCAGCATTATCTGCTGTTATAGTGATTGCTGGCCCCTTGAAATAGTCTCCACCTGCATCTATGATCGCATTCCCAATGGCAATAAGTTTCATAGGTTTATTTACAATCAAATTCTCCATATAGGTTCCATTTGAGATTTCAATTCGATCCCCCGCTTTGGCTGCTTCAATTGCTTCTTGAATTTTGCCAAATTCGCCTTCATTGCCCCCAACTTTCAGCGTGGAGTATTGGGCTGACGCTACTGTAACAAGAAATATTATAGCTATAATAACTGATAAAGTTTTCCTCATTCTTATTCGCATCATTCCACAAATCTTCTATTGAGATTCTTGTACTGTATTACCTTTTCCATCAAATATAAGTAGTTGTGCTGTGATATACAGAATTATTATTGAATTAGTGTGAGTAATATGAGGTCGCCGGAAAATTTCTTGCTTGAATTCAAAGAAAGACTGTTTCGGCTCAAGTATCAACAGTCATCTCTGCCGACGAAAAGACAGGGTTTCATCGGGCTTTATCACCCATTCAAAGGCCGAGTGTATTCTGGGACCGGAATTAATGAAGACGAAGATCTTTACAAGGCTTATTTATTCGGAGAAAATGCCATTTTGTCTCGTCTTGAATACGGCAATTATAGCTTCAAAGAGGATATTGAAAAGCACTGCCTTGAATTTAATGTAAATCGAGTGCACGGAATACTTTTGCCGCCGTCAGAAGGCGGTGTCGTAAATAATCCCAGCGACAACAAGTTGCTCGAACCCGCCCATCCTCCTGGTATGATCCAAGGAGCAGCCAGGTTCTCTGAGTTAGCCAAGATCTATCCTCAAATTTATGGAATTATAGTAGACGATTTTTGGGCTAACTATGGAAACGCAATAAAATATGAAGATATTAAGAATATAAAAGGCGCTTTGCTTGGTAAAAAGGTTGACAATAATGGTAGGGTAGATCACAGTTCGCCCATTACAACTCCTCATCTCAAGCTTTTTATCGTGAGCTATGATGGTGAAAAGGGATCTTCCAGCAGGGACCTTTTCGAGTTGATTGATGGTGTCAACTTTTGGATATACGATCAGGAGAGCCAATATGGTCAGTTCGGCAATCGTTTCAATTTCATAAGATCTAACTATCCAGGGAAGGAGTTGATCCTCGGCATCTATATACACAATAGCGATTTCGGGGATATGAGCAAGCAGTCCATATCTTACTTGCTGCAAAAAGGCATTGAGTTATACGAGCAGAGGCAGATCTCAGGAATTTTGTTATTTGCGGGTCACTGGCTAGTCAAGAATTATATTTCTCGTGAAAGGAGTAGCAAAATTGGGTTATCAGATTTTTTATATAAATATTTTTATCCTTATTTAGGCGATATGAAATGTCGGATATTGGATGATGGAACCAAAAAGCCTCTTGAAAAGGTGAGTGTAAAGGTCGTTAGTGGAGATAGAACTGTAGCTCAGGGGGCCACTAATGTTCAAGGCGATTTCGATTTTTCGGGGTGGTCTGGTCGTAGTGGTGGATTTGAGTACAGGTTTCTTGCCGAAAAAGTTGGTTATGAACCCTATTCGGGCAGTTTCATTCTGAAGCCAAATACAATATCAGAGTTGGCTACAGTATACCTTAACCCATTGAGAATGCGAAAGAACCTTGATTCTAAGGCGGTTACTTACGAAGAATCTAGATCTTTCACTGCTGTGAGAACCGATAATGTTGACAATAGCGGCAAGATAGGAGATCGAATGTTCCCTTATTGTATAGCTTTTCCCTTGGAAATAAGCCACTATTGGCATTATCCTGAGACACGGATACTTGAAGTCTTGTCCACAGTTAGATTTAGCTATGGTCAGCCAGACCTCTATGACAATGACGACAAAGCTCTGAGATGCATATCTGAGCTGAAAAAAAAGCTCGAAGCCTGTCCCTGTGGTATTGCTTTAGGGTATATGCGAGATCCTGTTTCATGGCAAGCTGTAGTTATTTATTGGATAGATCCTTTGACCTGGAAATTCTGGGATCCCAATAGTCGGTCCCTCGTGGCTTTTAGCTGTAAATATGTTATAGGTTAGGTTCAGTTCTTCTGGTATTGACTTTGAAATGAATTATGGCCATTTACCAAAAAATATAAAAAATTTTCTTTGCCAAGGGTGCAATAAACATAGTTGAGTTCATGAATCCTAGGGCGATCCTCACCCAACGGTTAGAGAGTATTTAATTATAATGTGAAGTCCCAATGCGGGATGCAGGGCTGACAATTCGCAGAAATTATGGTCTACTACCTCGATAACCATTTTCAGACCATTAGGAATTTATACCATATCATGATCGTCGAATCAACCCATTACAGAATAGATAAATGACATTGGAGCCATATATAAAACAACATGAATTTGCCACTTACATGCTTATGATTCTGGGAGCGATGGCAGGAGTATATTTTGTACTAGTGCTCAGTAACAAAAGTTTTAAATTTTATTACTTGCATTACAATATAGATTGTGACAAGGAAAAAATTGTACTGTGTCAGACTGAAGGAAGAAGAGCGAGAGGAACTAAGCAAATATCTTCGCCGAGGTAAGTCCTCTGCAAGAAGTCTGACTCGGGCTAGGATACTGCTTTTAGCAGACGAATGGCGGGATGAGGAGGAGATTGCTGGAGCACTAAAAGTTAGCAAATCAACAGCAAACAGGATAAGGAAGAGATACTGCGAGGGTGGTCTGGAATTTGCATTGCATGAGAAAGCTCGC
>JALHSR010000192.1 GCA_022865315.1 Methanotrichaceae archaeon
AGATATCCAGGCTGGGATGGAGGCCGAGACATAACTCGGCGGAGGCCATTCGTGCCGCCACAGAGGCTCTGCTTAGAGATATGCAATTGTCCTAAGATGTCAACTGGGTGATGGATGGGGAAGGCACATAAAGGCTCATAAAAAATTAATGACGGGAATAAAAATTAGCGGGATGCCAAAAAGGATCACAAGTTTGAATTTAATGATGCCATCTTTCTTTCCCCTCACTGCCGCCAGGATTTATATGATCAAGTGTAGTGTGGCATGGCGAGCGCGCTGGCTTGGCTCTGCTCTCCCGGGTCTGGCCGTCCTCGATGCTTCCACTGCATTGGTAGGAAAATGGGAATCACCATCTAAGCAGAAGCCTTCGTTATGGTGTATCCCGATTGCTCCAAGAATCGGATAGCTGACTTCTGCCTGGCAGCCGAATTTCTCTGGAAGACCGCCTCTGCCCCTTCGTCCACATAGGGTTCACCTGTCTTCAGGACTCTGTAGACGTCCACCAATATTTGGTGACCCAGGGCTACTAAGGCTCTCTTCTTGCCTCTTCGTTTCGCGATATTATTGTAGATGGCGCTATATGCGGAACCTTTTCTTTTCGAGGCCGCCCAAGCCGCTTCGACAAGGGCTGCCTTGAGGAACTTGTCGCCTTTACGGATCTTTCCGCTCTTTTTGACCCCAGCACTCTCATTATTTCCAGGACATATCCCTGCCCAGGATGAGAGATGTGCTTCATCTGGGAACGGCGACATATCCACACCGATCTCAGCAATGATTGCCGATGCTGTGATAACGCTAATCCCTGGAATGGTCTGAATCAGATTTGACTCCTTTTGAAAAGGGATCATGCGTTCCTGAATCTCTTTTTCAAGCTCCTGGATTTGCTCTGCCATGAACGCTATATTCTCCAGATGGAACTTGAGAAGAAATCGATGGTGATAAGTTAGCTTCCCGTTCAAAGCCTCAACTAGCTGATCTGTCTTGCTCCTGAGCTTTCCATGAACCATGGCTTTGATCTCTTCTCGCGTTAGCTCATCCTTAGTCAGCAATGCCTGGATCATGTTCATCGAGGATTTGCCATCAACTTTAGAGACAACCGATGTGAGCTTGATATTGGCGTCTTCAAGGACTTTCTGCAGCCGGTTCTTTTCCGAGGCCATAACTCCAACCAGCTTTTTGCGCGTTCGGTTAAGATCTCGAAGTTCCCGGATAGGTCTTGGTGGGATAAAGCTTGCCGGTATCAGGCCGCAACGAAGAAGAGACGCAATCCATTGGCTATCGCTGACATCACTTTTCTTCCCTGGGACTTTCTTGAGATGCTGAGGATTCGCTAGAACTATGGAAAACTCGTCCTCAAGGAGATTGAATATCGGTTTCCAATATACTCCGGTGCTCTCCATAGCTGCTGCTTCAACCTTGTTCTGCCTAAGCCAATCCTTCAGTTTAAGGAGGTCTGAAGTCGTGGTTGAGAAGGTCTTGATTTCGAATTTAGGAGGCTTGTCAAGGGGACCTTTGGCGATACAGGCCTTGATCGTCTCTTTATGCACGTCAATTCCGCAACAACTTTTTAATATTGGCTGCATATTATGCCTCCTTGAGCCGGGATAAGCAACTGTGAAAGGTGTAAATTTGGTACACGTGCTCCCTTAGAGGGGCAACAATCATGGGTGCTAAAGGTTGCTAGGATCAGTTTCTTACTCGGGGTTGGATCAAACCGCCAAATTCGAACGACCTTAATATCCCGGCTCATGATCATACAAATGAACGGCTCGCATATAGTTCTGCCCCATGTTCATCCTCATGGGTGACATTAAGTCATGAGCGTTTCTTACTATGCTTTTTTGTGTGTCGCCCCGGAGCCTTTAGATCCCGCGCGAGAACGCGGGCGGTAACCCTCCAGCGGTCGCGGGGATCACCACACGCGGGAGCAGGTCGAAAACGGTTGAATGATCGATTTGCCTTTGATAAAATAAAAATACAAAAAGCAAAAAGACACTTATACATTTGCGTCCCAGGAAATACTATGGCAAAGCTGAAGCCACCAACGACCGCAGAGTCGGACGCCGAAGAGATGCCGGAAGGGGAGG
>JALHSR010000193.1 GCA_022865315.1 Methanotrichaceae archaeon
GAGCTATCGAAATTAGCTGAATAAAGTTGGAAAGATGGCAGGAATGGCCAAAATCAAGCTCATTTAAGATCGTTGAACAAAAAAACTTGGACAATTGATCCCACAAACTTTATGCATTTAAGTTGATCGTAATCCTCAATAGAATGCCATACATCCATTATAGTCCGTTCCGTTGTCTTGATGAAGGCTGCAACTTTTGTATTCACTCAGTAGATTTGGACATGATTGCCTTAATAGATAACAGGTGTTACTCCAAGATAAGCGGAGGCAAAAAGTAGATAGGTTTAAACTCATATTAAGGATTGTAATTTCATAAAATATAAAATATGATAATATGGTATTAATTTATGAAGTTAACAACGATGCAATTTGGGCTGTTAGGCGTAATATTTGCAGCGATCCTGGTATTAGGCACATATGAGCAAACTGAGGATACATTTGGCACTTCGGAGAAAAGCTCTGAACGCAAGAAAATGCTTGTGCCGATCTCAGATGTTTCTGACTCAGATATATTAATTGACATTAGCCAGAACTCCACGAAATACATAACGGGTTCATCAGTCATTCCTTATACAAACTTTATGCAAGATGATGATTTTCCTAAGACCTGGCTTGAGATCTCAAACATATTGGGAGCCGCGGGAATATCCCGTGGAGACAATATCGTGATCTATGGAGAGTGTATGCCCTGTGGTGGTGGACCAGCGCCCGCAACTTATGTCTATTGGCTTATGAAGTCCCTGGGACACAAAAATGTCAGAGTGCTAGACGGAAATATTGATGATTGGGCGGCTGCAGGTTTTCCAACTTCAAACAAGTCCCAAGTAAGACCTAGCACGAACTATACACCAGGATATACGCTTGATTTTGTCGCCGCCTATGATTATGTTAAAAGCGGCAAGGCCCAGATTGTCGACGCAAGGACATCTCATGAGTTCAATATAAGTTCTATACCAAAAGCCGTCAATATACCCTATGAGAGAGTCCTCGATAATCACACGATTAAGAACGAGACTGCTCTGAAGGATGTCTTTGCCAACCTGAGCAAAGATAGCCCTGTTGTAGTCTTCACAAACACTGGCCTCAAAGCCTCAGTAGTATGGTTCGCCTTGGAACTCATGGGATACGACTCCAAGCTATATGCGTTCCAAGATTGGCTCGGAGGGCAGGCTTACGAGGGTAATACAAGCGCAGGGAGCCAAGTGTTATCGCCGATGCCTGCTCCTAAAGATAAGCCATAGCAGGAGATTTAATTTCCATCAATGAAAGACGATGGTGATAGCTATACGAATTTTCTTTACTGGTTGATTGCCTTGTGGAACCTTTCCACTCATCAATTAGGTCTAAGAAACTTTTTTAAGCAATTCTGATCAAGAAGTATCTTGGAGGGGCAAATCATTATAGTTAAATTGGGACTCAGTTTTATAATTCTTTCAATATTATGTTTGCCAACGCTCGGTCAGACAACAGCGATGGATTGGAACGACAGAGGAACTGCCTTAGGCAGTCAGGGTAAGTATGATGAAGCCATTACAGCTTTTGATAAGGCCATTGAGCTAGATCCGAATTATGCCGAAGCCTGGACCAATAAAGGCATTGTTCTTAACTACCAGGGTAAATATAATGAGGCCCTGCAAGCTTATGACAGGGCCATCGAGCTAGATCCCAACCTTATCATTTCTTGGGCTGGCAAAGGCTTTGCTCTTGATGGATTGGGCTTATATGATGAAGCCATTGAGGCTTATGAAAAAGCCCTTCAACTCGATCCAAAATATGCAGCAGCCTGGAACAACAAAGGCAATGCTCTTAATGGATTAGGTGAGTACAACCAGGCCTTACATGCGATCGATAAAGCCCTACAGCTCGATCCTGACTCTGTCGAAGCCTGGGCTAACAAAGGCGGTGCTCTCGTTCTTAATCACAAGTATGATGAAGCCATTACAGCTTTTGATAAGGCCATCGAGCTAAATCCAAAGTATGCCGAAGCCTGGACCAACAAAGGCATCATTCTTCATCACCAGGGCAAATACAATGAGGCCCTGCGAGCTTATGACAGGGCTATCGAGTTGAATCCAAAGTATGCCGAAGCCTGGTACAATAAAGGAGTTGCTCTCGAATTCGTGGGTAAGACCTCTGAATCCAGTGTCGCCTTTGCTAAGGCCAAAGAGCTGGGCAACACGGATTTGTCAGGAAAGAAAGACTGGTGGCAGTTCTGGAAGTGATTGCACCGCCGATGATCCCAATGATCCCCAATAATATTGTTCCCATTCCAAGAAATGCCGTTATTCCACCAAATCCAATATTTGAAACAATACCCCTAAATAACGTTTTGAAAATGCCAACTAGAATTCCGAACAGTCCTCCGACAATCCCCAGTGACAATTCAGCATTTCGACTCATTCATTTTCCTCTAGCTATCTTTCATGGTGAACTTCCTGAAAAACGTATTCTCACAGGAACTGAAAAATGGCCTCCGAAATGTACCTTCGCAGTACTCCTCTCACGCTCCTTTAGTTTAAGATCTGGCTTAGAGCGTCAATATTCCTCACTTTGTTTGAAGAATATATTGAAGAAATGAAAAATGTTCGTTGATTTCAAGGTGCTCAAGTACATCTCACAGGTTATGAAACAAGCATCCAGCATTCTACGAAGCCACAGTGCTATTATACTCGCCTAGGATCAATCTCCTCCTAGAAGATCTAGCCTTATGGTGCAGATAAAGTGTTCTTTGAAGAAGGGCCAAGGGATACACCGAGGCTGACTGCCAAAACTTGGCTGAAAATGAAAGACCAGAAGACTTTGGAGGCATTCTCAAATAGGTTAACTGCCCCTGTTTCATCTTGATACCTGAGACATTTAAATAGAATTAATGAAGAACTCAAGTATTGAAACCACTTGCTGGAGTGACTGCCTATGAAAAGTATTGAAGTTATTTTGGTAGTTGCCTCTGTAGTTGCTCTTCTGGGAGCATCTTCAGTTGGCTGGGCGGCGACCACAGATGAAACCGAAAGTAATGCATACATATTAAACCCGGAAGCACGAGAAGAGCTGATCGCCTTTGTTAATGAAGCCAGAGACTTCGTTGTAGAGCAAGGCAAGGATAAGGCCCTTGAAATCTTCAACGATCCCAATGGAGAGTTTGTAAGAGGAGGATATTACATAATCGCTTACGACTTTAATGGTACCTGTTTGGCCCATCCATACGAACCTCAAATGATAGGTGAAAATGTGCTAAATGTGACCGATACCAATGGAGTTGCCCTTAAGAGGAACATGCGAGAAGTGGCAAAAAGGGGAAGCGGATTTTCATACTACATCTGGCCCAATCCTGCTCATTCTAATGCAGAGGAGCTTAAGCTAACTTATGTTCTCAAGGTGGATGAAGAATTATGGTTGGGATCGGGAACTTATCTGAATGTGACACCTCCCATCTTCAGTAATGAGTCCAGAGAAGATCTTGTAGCCTTTGTAGACGGTGCAAGAGACTTCGCGTTAAATACTACCAAAGAGGATGCTCTCAAGGCCTTCAATGATCAAAATGGAGATTTCGTCGAAGGAAACCGCTATATCTTCGCCTACGACTTCGACGGCAATGCCCTAGCACAACCTATTTCGCCAGAATTTATAGGCGAGAACAGGATTGATACTAAAGATCCAAACGGCGTTGAATTCATTCGAGATATGATAGCATTAGCCCAAAGCGGAGGGGGATTCACTTACTACATCAAGGAAGATCCTGCAAGAAATATGACACAAGAATTCAAGTTCAGCTATGTCACGAAAGTGGATGATACATGGTGGCTGGGATCGGGAATCTACGCCTAGTCTTGATGCGACATAATTGAACAGCCCCCAAGGCATTTGAGCCAAATGAGTTGTTTCGGGGGGGCTGCAATGAAAGAATAATTCCGGCATACATCGGGCGAGCTTGCCTTGATTCCATTCCCTTTAGAAAGCGTTCCCGTACCCATCAGCGCAACTACAAATAGCACTGAAACCTAAACCGTAATATCCATTAGTCCCATACTGCCCCTGGGAACTTCCTACAGAGCAATAAACTTGAAGTCGAAAAGCTAGATATAGTGCCGATATGACCATCTAATATATGAAATCAATTATAGTGTTAGCCTTTATGGCAATGATGCTTCTCTTGACAGCAGTTATGACGACCCAGGCACTCACAATGTCGTCTGAAATTTCAAATGAGACAAAGTCGATTATTGTGGGAGCTGTTCTTCCTTTTGCCGGGGATCAGGCAGATATTGGATTTGAGGAGAAAAATGCCATTGAAATGGCACTGAATGACACCGGCCGGAAATTCAAGGTTATCTATGCAGATAGCGCTAGCCTAACCCCGACTGGTATTGACGCTTTTAATAAGCTAGTAAATGAGGATAATATCCCTATTGTGATCACATCTTTAAGCTGGGTAAGCAATGGCATCTCTCCCCTAGCAGCCGAGAAAGGCATTCTTCAGTTTGCTGTGGCTGCAGCCACCTTCAATCGGACTGAAGGAGAAAAAGCTGTTCTCTTCACCGAAAGTGCAAATGCAATGTCAAAATATCTGGCAAGTTACCTTCGACAATTCGATAGAATAGCGATAATTTACATGAACAACGATTTTGGCCGCGATTGGCTCAAGATTCTAAAAACTACCTTGCCTGATACGATCGTCTCCTCAGAGAGCTATGAACCTAACCAGGCGAACTTTTCATCGCAACTGACCAAAATAAAGGAAGCAAGGCCAGATGTTCTCGTTCTTTTAAGCACAGCGGAAGGTGCATATATCGCTCGCCAGGCTCGGCAGCTTGGGATAAATGCTTCATTGGCCAGTACCAGACCTATTGAAAGGCCGAAAGTTCTTGAAGAGCCAGCAGCAAACGGATTGGTTTATACTTATCCATCCTTCAATGCTTCACACCCATTCTTTGCCAGATACACAAAGGAATATAACCAGCAGCCTACAGATTTCGGCGCTGAGGCCTACGATGTTATAGTAACCCTGGCTTCTGCTATGCAGAATAGCAGTCAGATCGATGATATCTACCGCTGGTACCTGAATAGAGAGTACACTGGAGCGTCGGGTAATATCAGCTTTGATGGATCAGGAAACGCTAATTATCCGGTGATCCTTAAGCAGATCAGAGATGGAAAGGCAGTATACTTCGAGGATGGAAACATTGGCAGACGATGAGGCCGATAGTTGGCTGCCATGCTGAAAATATTGATTAGTGCGGGGGTAGTTTAGTTAAAACTAGCAACTGCTAACTCGTAAATTGGGGTGGAGTTCCCGTAATCCACCTCAATATGTAGTCTGGAATGAGGATAGAGGTTAAAGATTATACCGGTAATTTATTCCACGCAGCAAGCTGCGAGGTATCTAAACTTACTCGTAAATATGAGCGTATTTCCCTTTCCCCTCTTATTCATAATTCAGATTATACCGGTAATAAATTCCAAGTTGCAAGCTGCGGGGTATTCGAATAAAATCAATACCTTCTGCCCTTGTGGTAGGCTCTCCCGACGCTCGGCACGAAGCTCCTTAAATACCCATATTTCTAATACTCTTAAAGAATCTGAAAAAACGAAGTAACGATGAATACA
>JALHSR010000194.1 GCA_022865315.1 Methanotrichaceae archaeon
AACAGGGAAGAAAATGGATTCGAAATACGGAATATAATTAACGATACATATGATATTTATGATGGATGTCTCAAGCCAACCATCATCATCCAGATTCCAACAATGATAGTGAATCCAAAAGGCAACAGCCATATTCCAATAGATTCAAACCCATTTGGCATAGTGGCAAGAACGACAGCTCCCATGATTACTGTCCCAATACCAATACAAATTACACCAAACCTTGCAGAGAAAGGAGTCGCAAGAGTTCCTATGCCAACGAGTATCGCAGCAAATAGCAATAGTGGAGAATCGATAGGAATGGAAATTATCATGACCTGCGATTTGCTTATCAAATTCTTATAGTTTCTCCAGGATCAAATTTCAGCTTGGACGAATAATTCGCTACCTATTTACTCTCAATCAGCATTGTAGCAGCTGATGAAACGGATCTATATGGACCATTCCGCTACAACTCCTGTGGCGGCAGAGGTATTAGAGGCCACGCTTCCTTATTTTGGTGAGAAATTTGGCAACGCCTCTAGTCTGCATAACTTTGGCATGGAGGCTAGATCAGCTCTTGAGGGAAGTAGGGAAAAGGTGGCAGATCTTCTGGGAGCAGAATCCAATGAGATTATTTTCACGAGTGGAGGTACTGAGTCGGATAACTTAGCCTTGAAAGGTATTGCCTATCGAAACCGCGATAGGGGCAAGCACATTATTACGAGCGCAATAGAACATCCTGCTGTTCTCGAAGTGTGTCGGGAGCTTGAAAAACAAGGTTTTGAGGTCACTTACTTGTCTGTTGACAGTGAGGGTTTCGTGGATCCAGCGGCCCTAGAATCAGCCATTCGGAAAGATACTATTCTAATTTCTCTCATGCATGCCAATAACGAAATCGGGACAATCCAGCCCATTGAGGAGGTTGGACGTATCGCAGAAGATCGAGACATTTTCTTTCATACTGATGCCGTGCAAACTACTGGCAAGATTCCTGTTAAAACAAACGATCTTAAAGTGGATTTGCTATCGATTTCATCTCACAAACTTTATGGGCCAAAGGGAGTCGGAGTTCTCTATATTCGGGGAGGAACTAAGATAGAGAGCATGATGCAAGGTGGAGGTCACGAGCATAACCTCAGATCGGGAACAGAAAACATATCAGGTATCGTTGGCTTGGGCAGAGCGTGTGAGCTGGCACAACAGATCATGAGCTCGGAGGCAGAGCGTTTAATGCATTTGCGTGATAAACTGGCTAAAACCGTGCTTGAGAGCGTTAACGATTCTTGGATAAATGGCTCTATGAAATGGCGTCTTCCAGGCAATGTCAATTTCGGTTTTAGGTATGTGGAAGGCGAATCACTATTGCTTTATCTAGATTCCAAAGGAATAGCTGTATCAACAGGCTCAGCCTGTTCTTCACATAAGCTGGAACCAAGCCACGTCTTGATGGCAATCGGATTGAGACCCGAAGAATGTCATGGTTCTCTTAGAATCACTATGGGTAGGTCGAACACCGAAGAAGATATGGAGTTTGCTGCTGCTTGTATTGCAGAATCCGTAGAGAGATTTAGAGGCATTTCTGCTTTGGGAAGATGACTAGGAACTAGTTCATTTTAAATAATAGAAACATCTAATATCTGCTCATGCCACGACCTGAGCAGATTCAATTTTTGATATATCCACCTTCAAAGGAGAAGCTGGAAGATTGGAGGGATGACTCCAAAAAATTTGGTACATCTCTAAATAATTATATCGTAGAGATGATCGAACGTGGAAGACGATCAGATGAAGGTGAATCACGTGCGCAGATC
>JALHSR010000195.1 GCA_022865315.1 Methanotrichaceae archaeon
AGGCTTATCCATTAGATGTACTAGCCGTTCTATTGTCAAATCTGTGGCCGTGGCCGTTATCTAGATCCCTCCGTGCAAAATCAACATCATTCAGCCACTTTCGCATTTTTTTGATGCTCCTTTTGTTATTGAGTCTGGCTTGGAACTTAGCGATCTCACAGGGCATGGCAAGCCTCCCTGAGTGAATCTGATACTACTGGCTTTTCTATCACAGGCTCGGAAGGTATTCTGTAGAGGTACTCCTTTTGAGGGATATCCGTGTGCAGAACTGCAATATTACGACCAACAAAAGGCATCAGCCTTTGCTTCATCTCCATAGGAAGGTACACCATTATCTTGCCGATTTTTGCGACGAGGAAGCCCTCATCCTCAATCAGCTCACAAAGCGTACCAAGAACCTCCTCATAAGGAGCTAATCTGACTATCTTGTCATGAGTTTCCATATTTAGTCACTAAAACATAATATTGTATGTAGGCAATATATATAAAATCCTTATTAATGTGATTCTCATATAATAAGTGCTTATTATTTGAGATTGAGAATCATAACCGTTTACCGATACCGAAAAGTAAATCTAGAATGAAAAAATTTATAGAACCGAATGAGAAAACTCACTTCTCTTGAGATTGATTTACTAATGATATTATCCGATAATAGAGGATGGCCATTGCGGGATTTAGCTAACAAACTAAAAAAAGAGGAAAGTAATTTATCAATAACACTAAATCGCCTTGAAAAAGAAATGTGTGAGACCAGTTATGACTACTTGAGCATTTTGCCATACGACATAATGGATCTAGTAAGTCTAGAAAATAAGCTTCGTTTGGCCAAAGATCCAGTCTCCTCTTATGTGAGAGGACACCTCCCGGCTGTGAGGCATCTTCTAGACGAGCCTGAGTTTCATTTTGATTTTAAATCGAATACTGAAGTAGTGTTGCTAGCTCTTAGTTTAACTAATCTTATTGATGATCCATCGTTTTTTGATGAAAAACGCTTTAAGCATATTGAATTGGGCGATTTAACTATAAAGCTAATTGGACAGAATCCGCAGGGCAATAAGCTTAAACTTCTGAACAGGTTGCTTTTGGAAGAAGCTTATCCAAGCGAGATAGCAAAGATTAGAAAACCGATAGTACGCGAAAATGCTCGTCGTACAACAAATCCTAAATCAACTCAACGGAAAAAGCGAGAGTACCCCTTATATATAAATAATGATTTTAGGGTATTCAAGTTAATTGTAAGTTCCTTGGTCATAGGAGAAAGAAGGTATTCTCAATTAGCTGATTTCATTGCCTCAGAGTATGCTGGGCATTTTATAAAGAAATTTGGGATAGCCAGTATGTTGAGGTGCGCAGAAGGCTTAACAGAAGAAGAGTATAGTACTTTAGCATACCGTGCTCTCGACAAAGGATTCATCACCCTTGAAGAATACCTTGAATTTACTGAATATGATCCTATTTTCCTCAATCCTCGTGAATTAACGGAGTTGTCAACAGCGTTAAAGCCCGATATTGATCTAGATTATTTGAAAAAGATAAACGAGATGAAAAAAAAGTCGGCAAGAAGGAAAGGTTAAAAGGGTCAATGGTGAATAATTCTCAGATCCCCAACTGCGGCATATGCGCCAGATAGCTCTCTTTCAGCTCCTTTTTGTCGATGTGGTCATAGATATCGATGGCTTCCTTCCGCACATCACCCCTTAGCTCCTGGATAAACTCCCTTGGCATACCAGCTCGTCTCAGGTAAGTTGTGAACCAATGGCGACAGCAGTGGGGGCTGAAATGGTCTTCCATCTTTTTCGAAAAAGAATCATGTAAACCTATACGTTCGGCTGCCTGGCGAACCAGCTGTAGAATTCCCCCACGCTCTAGTCGACCTCCCTTTGCATTCAAGAAAAGCGCGTTAATACCCCTTATGTTTCGGCATTCTCTTGCTTTTAGCCAACGTCTGAGAATAAAAGCTGATTCTGCATCGAAGAATACTATCCTATTTGTCCTCTTGGCCGTAGGCTTGAGTCTGATCTTCATCTCAACTAAGTCTAAATCATCTACATCGAGGGTAATTAGCTCATTTCGTCGTATGCCGGTCTTAGCTAGCAAAGTGATAATTGCTTTATTCCGAATATCCATTTCAGAATTGATAAGCCGGCCCATGTCTTCGGCTGATATAAGCTGCCGCTCTTGTGCTGAACCGTTATCCTTGTAGCGTTTCAGATAGCGTCGCCTGATGGGCAAAACGGGATTTGATGAAACAATACCCTCAAATGTAAGATAATCGTAAAATGTGGATAGAACAGCGAAATAGTTTTCAATAGTTTTCCTAGCTGCTCCTTTCTCCAATCTCAAATATTCGATAAATCCCCTGAGATGATCTTTATTAGCATCCTTTAATCCAACGCCCTTGGCATTTAGATATCCCTCAAAAATTTTCGTGATGTATCCATAATGGGGGATGGATCTAGAAGACATTCCCCTGAGAGCACAATCATTAACAAAATCCTGAATTAGCCTATCCATTGCCAGCCCTTCTCTGTTGCCTTAATCAATCTATAGCTCTCGAGTGCTTCTAATTGCGTAGAGACCGCTTTCACAAGGTCACTTTCGCGGGGATCGATACCCAGCTCTTCAAGTAACCTGTAATTATCAATATAGCTGCTAGCTTTGAGGATTTTAACCAATTCTTCAGCGTAGCGCCTCACGCCCAGGTAATCCTCTTCCAAAAACGCATGCGACCTGTAACGCTTGAGTTCGGATTCGTATCTTTCCAGCACGATATTTTTTTGTCTTAGCTCGTTTCTCAGATTCCTGATCTCATTCTTTAAGCCGTCTAGCTCTTTGAGTATCTCATGACGTGGCTGAAATTCTTCATTTTCTGCAAGGATGCTCTCAACTATTGCTATGACCCATTTAGAAAGGGGCATCTTCGCCTTCTCCGCCAATGCTGCCCATCGAAACTTATCGGCATCAGAAGGCATATAAACATGGACGTAGCGGGATCGATCTGGCTTCACCATATACTTACCAAAATATTGGATATACTTTCTCATATTTAAGCATTTACGCGTAAAATGAATCCCTAATCTACTCCCCGCTATTTACCGATAATATTTAGACTTTTGGATATTATTTAGGTAAGAAGAAATCGGTCGGTTTTTCTTGCAGGAGATGAGTGTCGTTTGACTGATTCCAAAGAACGGAATAGAATTTTTTGGATTCATAAACAAGATAATTTAAAGAAAAATATAAATTAATTACATTGCCATTTTCTTCCTGCAATATCTCTTGGATATTCCTCATTCTCACAAGCCAGAACTCGTCGAGACTATAGTGACAGCGACCCAAAAGGAAAGTGATTCTCGAACTAATCCAGCCTTAAGCCTTCTGTTTCCCTGGGAGATGAATGGGCAGGAAGGCATCTACAAAAGCTCGATGTGTTTTTCTTGGCAGGTCATCAGGCCACATGAGCCTCTGCCGTTAATAAAGAATAAAGGGGTAGAACCCCCACTCACTCTACCCTTGCCGTGGCGATTCACGACATTCGACGAAGTAAGAATTAAGGAAATAAATAACTTTTGGTTGATCTAGAATTTATGATTTTTTGTGAATACTAAATTCAAGTTCCGCTAAGTCTCTAGGTTTATTGTAATCGATATCCTAGAAGGAATAGATGAATTCGTAATCAAGATAAGATCCTATCTCTAATGGATCATGCGACCTTGAAGATATCGATTTCTGAAAATGAATATCCCTTTCATTGCTCATTTCTGATATATGCTGCCAATATCTCAATTAGCTTATGAGAATTCCAAGGATAGATCAATGCTTGATTCTCTTCTCAATATGCCTATCTCTAGGCCAATTTCAATCCAAGCCCAAGCCCAAACTATCGCCTCAAAGGCTCTTATTAGATCGTCATATTCAAGAAAGTACTTTGAATCAAAAATATAAGCTGAGATGTTCTTGAGAAACCGCTCCTGTTCAGGCTCGTTCCCCATAGGAGAGATCTTAGATACGATTCTTTCGGCTCTTTCCAGCCATTTCAATATCTCATTCTCTAGCTCTTTCTCAAGACTTGTACTCATCTAATGAGCATCCACTTTTTCCGTGAGCTCGCTCTCAATAATTTGAGTTACTTTTTTATCGTCCACTTTAACTTCTACCATAGTCCTAATATTGTAGCCTTTAGCTCTAAGCCTGTTGGCACCATCTCCCCGCTCAATTACCACAACTACATCTTTTAGTATGGCGCCAGCAAATTTAAGAGACTCCAAAGTGGCCATGAGTGTACCGCCTGTACTTATAACATCGTCGACAACAATTACCTTATCGCCTCTATTAATACCGTTCAACAATAACTGTGACTTGGAATATCCTGTCACCTGGCTGACCTCAATCTCACCCGGCAAGCCGTACTTTCGTTTTCGTATTATTACCAAAGGAATATCTGTTATTATAGAAAGGGCAATTCCTATTGGAATTCCCATAGCCTCTACAGCAACGATTTTATCCACATCTAGGTCAGCAATGCGCACTATTTGGCCCACTACTTCTCTGATAAGCTCTGGTCTGATCTCAGGAACTCCATCTGTAATGGGATGGATAAAATAGTTGTACTCGCCCCGCTTGAATACTGGTGCATCTAGCAAAGATTTCTTAAGCCTATCAAGCATTTTCTAACCAACTAACTTTCAATTTTATTCCTGCTTTAAATTCTTTGGCTATTTGGCATCTGAAAAGCCTTTGAAATTAATGGGAAATCAATTTGAATTTCGAGTCTAAATTCATTGACAATAAGACGAAGCATATAATCTAAAATTATGGTATTTTTTAATAAAAATTTTGTTGCTTATAGATGTTTTATTTTGTATCCATCATTAACCACCCATTCAAATCTTGGAAGGGATAGTTATCTTTCTTCGTTCCCTTTATGAGTTTGGGAATTGTACTGGGATTGCCTTTGGCCTTATGATCATTCCAATAGTTTCCACCTGTTGAATTCCCCATGTCCCAGGTATTATTGCCCATACGGTCCTCCGCTTGCTCCTGATTATTAATGAAGTTATTATGGTAAATCTGGTTTCCAGTGGAATAGGCAACCTGAATGCCAATCGTATTACCTGTGATATTGTTGCCAAAAATCTCATTGTCATTTGAAAGGTTAAGCCATATTCCCGCTTCATAATTGTTGTTGGCATCATTGTTGCTAATAGTATTGGCGTTGGAATCGAAAAGTGATATACCGTTTTGATTGTTCTTTGAAGCCTCATTTAAGCTTATTATATTGGATTCAGAACTGACCAAAAATAGGCCACTATAGCTATTTCCTATTAATTTGTTGCTGGAAATGTTATTATTTTTTGAATTTAGCAAACGCATTCCATAGCAATTCGAGACATTATTCTCAAGGATCTTATTGCCACTGCTATTGAAGAGGAACATAGCATCGTTGACAATATCATTCCTCTTGACTGTGAAGTTATCGCAATAGGCCAATGTCAAATGAGCCAACTTTCTTTTTTGCACCGATTTACCCGATTGATCGAAAAGGTAAGCTACAGGCATTCCATTAACTGAGTTGGTCTCATTAATCGAGTTATTATATCCTTCTTTTGTCGATGCTTCAACGTACAAACCCCAATCTACATCATTTAGATTATTATCCTTCAGGGTATTTTCCGAAGATTCAACAATTATAATGCCTCTTTCACTCTTTGTTATTGTATTCCTTTCAAGAACATTGTTGTTCGAATAGCCTAGCTCGACTGCTGAATCGCCTGAATTTCGGAAGGTGTTTTCCGAAATACTATTGTTTGATCCACCCACTATTCTCATCGAATTAATGATATTCTCAAATGTGCATCTCCTAATCAGGCAATCATAAGAAGAATCCGTGAACATTCCCCGATCTGAATCTAGTATTGTGCTATTGCTGACCTGCAATCCTGTATTGTTTATGAAATATATCCCACAATAAGTGCTTCCTCTGACGGTATTATTATCGAATAGACTATTGGTGCTATTGAACACTCTTATTCCAATAGGCGCTCCCTCAATTTGGTTTTGTAGGCTCTCAACGTCACTGGAATTGAGAATGTGTAATCCTATCTCGCTCTCAGATAATAAATTATTCGCGATAGTGTTATGAGCTACATAATTTAGGAGAAGAGATATAGATCCACCTTTTATTTTATTATTAATTATATTGTTATCTTTAGAACCAGACCAAAGAGCTATGCCAGCAAAGCAGTTCTCAATGACATTACTTTCAATCAAATTTGCATCAGAAGTTGAAACAAGTATTGCCGGCCGGTCATCAATAAATTTATTATTTCTAATTATATTCCCATTTGACTTTATTTCGATACCGGATGCTGTGAAGTTAGTCACGGTCAATCCTTCGATTGAGCATCCATCTGCGACAACCAATATCCCAGTCTCCACTCCATTTCCTTTTAGGATTATTGGTCCGGTTTCGCCACTCAATGGCATTAGCTTAAGAGCCTTATCTAGAATGAACCCTCCGCTATAGATACCAGTTTTTATATAAATAGTATCCCCGCTACCAGCAGCAGCAACAGCCTCTTTTATCGTCTCATAATTTGCGAAGCCGTCATCGTCAACTATGTATGTTCTTACTGCATCGGAAGGCATCAGCCAAAATAGCATAATCACTAAGATAATATGCGAAGCTCTGAGCATGAGCTTTAGTATATTGTGTTCCTTTTAAAGTTAATCCATTGAATCTGAATCGAATAATAGCAATCTATTCTGACCAGGCAAAATTTAATAATGTTTTCCTATGCAATTTATGATCATATTTTTTTGCTGATGGATATGCCTCTCATGTATTCAAAAAATATCACTGTTGTTAAAGATTTAGGAATAAAAATATATCTTCTTATTCTTGATGTGTCAAAATCGCTATAAAACATTTTGTATGTTCTCATTTCATTTTATAATCGCCGCAGAAAAATTTTTATCTCATCGAAAACAACGCCTCAGAATAAAGTGATTTCATGGCGGAAGTTCAATCACATAAACACTGCGTAGTTTGCGGCAAAGCAGTGAGAGAAGAACAGGATTTCTGCGATGAGCTATGCGAGTCCAAATACAAGTCTACCCAAAAACGCCAACAGATCTTGTTTCTAGCTTTCCTGATTTTGATGGCTCTGATAATTTTGCTGCCAATGCTCAATCTAGGAAGGCTGATCAAATGATATCCATTCGGATTATTATTTTGATAATATTGTTTTCATGTTTGGCAGGTGTCGGTTCTGCAGGAAATTTTCTTTCTGTACAAGATATCACTATGTACTTGAACGAAGGGAACGCCACATTTCATTTGAACTACACATTGGACACTTTTACGAATATTTATGTGCTTGTGCTAGGCTCCGGATATATCCAGCCAGATCTTGTGTCCATGTTTGCCAACTTCAAGGATGTAAAGATTAAAAGTGTAGATCATCGAAGTGCCACGATTCTTGCCGTCAAAGCTGGCAAATACAATGGCAGTCACTATTTTTTTACTTCAAGACCATTGGAAATTGCCGACAAAATCCCGCAAACCAAAATAGGCAAGTTCAGAGTGATTTATCCAAACGAGTTCAATCAGATATTTTATAATATTAGCTGTACGCCAGACGTCCTCTGCAAAGCAACAAATCAACTTTTATAGTAGATCAAAGCATGCAAAATCATTCTATCTATTAAATTCCCTTAAAAAAAATAATATTAATTTAATAAATCTATTAATTAAATTCTTTCGGTCGTATACCTTATTGAAAGATTCTATCCCCTTGGGGCTACCGATCAGTGCCAAGACGTCTCCGTTGCGCAGAGCCACTCTTTGGCCGATCTCTATTAATGCTTGGCCATCTCTTTCAATGGCCACAACCCTACAGCCAAAACTGGCAGCTAAATCAATATCCAAAAGAGATTTTCCAGCAAGTTTCGACCTTTTAGTTATTCTTAATATCGTCAGTTCTAGATCTTTATAGAGCAGCTGAAATTCTTCTTCTTGCTGTTGAATCATCCTAGCAAGAAGATGGCTTGCCACGATTGGAACTGAAGCTACATAATCGGCACCTGCACGATAGATCTTCTCGGAGGAAGCCGCCCTATTAGCCCTCGCTATTATATAAGCATCCGGATTAAGATTTTTGGCAAGAAGAGTAGAGTATATAACATCGTCATCATGATTTAGCATTATTAGTACAGCTACAGATTCGTTGATCCCAGCTTCAACGAGGGAAGTCTCCAACGTTGCATCTCCTAAAACATGCCTCAATTTAACGTCTTTTAATTCGCGTCGATCAACGATAATAGGGTGTATATCGCTTTCGCATAAAACCCGACTCACTCTTCTTCCCACATCTCCATAGCCTAAGACGATCAAATGGCCTTCTTTCCGCTTTCCGATTGTGAGATCTCTGATTCTTGTGAGTGATTCCAAATCTCCCGCTGCCATAAGTACAAAGTTCGAACGGATCACTCCTTCTGGATCGGGATATGGCATGAAAACACCTTTTTGCCAGATTCCGACAATGCTAGCCCCTGTGGCTTTAATGCATTCAGCGTCTAACCTCTTTCCAATGATATCTGCACCCTGATAAATTGGCAACTCTACCAGCCTTAATCCTCCAAAAAGTGGGATAGAACCTGGAAAAATATGTTTTCGTGGAGGTGAAGCTATTCGGGCGATAAAGGTGCCTAACAATGTTTTTGGAGATAATATTCTCGATGCTCCTGCAAAACCGAGGAATCTAGATCTCGCTAAATCATCCACCAACGCAAAGATTTCAATATTTGAGATCTCGCGTACCGTAAGAATAACCTCAGCGTTCAGCTCTTCCTTCTCGTTGGCTATCAATAGTCTTGCTGAACGAATAAAAGCCCTTTCTAAAACTTCAATCTCCGCCGGATCCCCCCATAAGGTTGGATATTCTCTAAATATTTTCCTTGCAACCTCATCAGATCTTTCAATTATCAGGAAGGGTATCTTGAGCAAAGAAAGTCTTTCTGTTAGGGTCTCGACGATAGAATTGTATCCTACTATTATTATATGACCCTGCATTTTAGATGGTATAGAGGTTGGAGGTGCTTCAATTAAACTTTCAATCTTGGGGGTTACCAACAATGGTATGAATACTGCCCATAACATTGCCAGGCCTGAAAACACAACTATTATGCTGAAAAGTTGGCCAATGGGGCTATTGAAAACAATGTCGCCATATCCCAGAGTAGTCATCGTAGTGAACACCCAATAGATTGCAGTAACAGGATCGACATTTTGGCTTTGCCCTTCATAATTCATTACTACTAAAAAGATAATTCCGTAAAAGGCCACTAGTAGACATATGCCCGCAGATATCTTGAGGACCTTGCGCAGGAGTAATCACCTTAAAATTGTTAGTCTATAGATATCAGATTTATTGAGTTTAACACATTATCTTTAGGAATTCATGTATACGTTTCTCAAGAAGGCTATTTAACTCTTGGTCAGAGCATGCTAGATATACGCTTGATCCTGACCACCTTCCACCATCGAGACCAGCTTGATCAAATTCCAGTGAATAAGCCTCAAATTTGTTTGAATCGATAATTTTCTCTTGCCCAGCCATTTGCCACAATAGCACTGTCCATCCCGCTTTTTTTGAAGCGGATAATAATGCGTTAGCCAATTTTGCATTCTTACTATCTATGTGCGGTGGATCAATCAAGATCAATCCAGAAGGACTCCGACCTAGAAGAGATCTAACACCTTTGAAACCATCGCCTAAATGAAAGCTAATATGTTCCACGCCGCTCCAAGCGCTGGCAACTTGGGGGTCAGTATCCCAGAGCTCCGCCTGCAATGATGCCCCTCGCTTTTTGGCCGCTTTGATTAAAAAACTGGTCGAGCCGGGATAACGCATCAATCCCTTCATATTCATTGCACTCAGAATGTCGAAGTAACAAAAATTTTTCAGATCAGGAAGATTAGGCCAGCATCTTCCGATTCCTCCCTCCCACTCGCCAGGTTTATTCAGCTCATATTCCGGGTAGCCAACATGGCTCTCGGCATAGATCAATCTGGGCTTCTTCGAGAATATATAGTCGGCCACCTCGCCTAACACAAAATGCTTCCAAACGTCTCCAGCATTGCCAGCATGAGCACTATGATTATATTGCCGCTCTGAATCCATCTACCCTTGTATTATCAACTCTTCATATACATTTGTTTAGCGATATTGAACGCTTGGGCGGGAGTTGCGATTAAAATCCTTTGAGAATCCTCGTAAGAAACATTAGATGCAGCAGCTGTAGCAGCAGCAGTCCTTAGCAGGCTCTTATCCACTTCATTTGTTAACCATCTCGCTCCTCCGATGCCTACAAGGATTGCTCCGGCAATAGCCGAAATAGTCAGTCCTATCTCTGAGGATAAGGCAATTCCAGATGATGAACTAAAAACCATAACTCCACTATAAGCACCGTAAAGGCCCCAGGATGTAAAAGCTGCGACTGCCCCAACTAGCATATTGCCAAGAAAACCTGGTCTCAAGATTTCCACATTCTCTAAACGCTCTTCACGTGGTCTAATAAATCCATTATCGCTAACTAGAGCATTAATTATGCCACCCAAGGCTCCGCTAAACAGGACAATAGCTATTACTTCAATTACATTCATGATCTACTCCCCTTCCTATCTTAAATATTTGCAGAAGCTCCTCTCAGATTCGAAAGTATATTAATATCCTTTTACTGTTTATATTTATTTGTAACACTCATGCTATTAAAATTTTTGTGTTCTATCGATACCTTTTCGCTCCAAAAAATGATATTTATATAAATAAATTCAATCCTCTTCTAAGAATAGAATAATTGAACCAAAAGACCAAATGCAGCTTACGGGCGATTTAGCCACGTATTAGATTTAAAGGGATGCTCCCGTTGTGCACAGCTGTAGCTACCAGAGCACCCTTTAAACCTAATTGTTCTAGCATGCAAAGGTCTTCCGCATCCTTCACGCCACCACCAAGAAAAACAGGGTGACGGCTTAAATGTGCACACTGACTCAAAAATCCATCATCAATACCAATAGACGTACCTACACGATCCAATTCTAAAATAATTAAAGTTTCTAGATTTAAATTATTTAATTTTCGTATAACATCGAATGGAGAAATCATGAGCTCAGGATCGCGAGTTAGGATTTTCTTGCGCTTCATATCCAGGCTCACATTTATTTGTCTCAAGCCTGCTGCTCTTTTCAATATCTCAAATGATGCAGTCTCCGTCCCCAAAACTGGCTTGATGCAACTTGGCAACATTTGCAAATCCTTGAGGCTTGATATCCCAATATCAGCCATCGTCTCTGATTTACGGGATATCTGCTTGATAATGCGAATATTATTCCCCGAACCAGTCAGCCTATTTAGGTCCGCCACATAGACCTCCCTAGGCTTCATCGCATCCACGACCTTAATTGGGTCCGAGGTGCTGACTACATGACTAAATTTTTCAATGCATTCGTATTTGCTGCGCTTTCCTCTGATGGCATGCACTACCGCACCATTAAATATATCGAGAACAAAAACGCATCGCACTGTGTTTCTCTAAGGAATTGATGAATATGAGGTTGTTGGTTAGCCCGATGAATATCAATGAAGCCAGATCAGCTCTGCTAGGAGGCGCGGATATAATAGATATCAAGAATCCCAAGGAAGGTTCTTTGGGAGCGAATTTTCCCTGGATCATCAGACAGATAGCCGATTTGGCCCGGGGCAAAGTTTCGATTAGTGCCACTATTGGTGATTTAGATTATAAACCTGGAACAGCCAGTCTAGCGGCACTTGGTGCAGCCTTTTCCGGCGCCGATTATATTAAAGCCGGGCTTCTGGGTATAAAAACAGCAAATCAAGCAGAAGATATCTTGGCAAATATCGTAAAATCCGTTAAGGAATTTGATCCCAAGAAAAAAGTTGTAGCAGCTGCCTATTCTGACTTCCAACGAGTTGGCTCCATCTCACCTATGCTACTTCCAAAAGCTGCAAATAAGACGGGTGCAGAATTAGTGATGGTTGATACTGCCATTAAGGACGGAAGATCCACATTTGAGTTCATGAGCCAATCGGACTTGAATGATTTCATAAGCTCTGCGCATATTTATGGTGAGGAAGTCGCTATCGCTGGAACAATAGGTTTTCAACATTTGGAACTATTGAAAAACCTTCAACCTGACATTATTGGCGTAAGGGGAATAGTCTGCGGAGGGGATCGGCAAAGCTCCATAAAGACCGAATTGGTCAGGATGCTTAAGAATTCCCTATTTTAATCTTGAGATTTCTTTTATATAAATGATTAAAAGCGGTCATTCCTCGTCAATATCAGTCAATTTTTTCAATAACACCTGCCAGCCCAATGAGGGAGACCAGACAAGCCAAAAGGTTCAACATGCTTCCAGTATCAAGCGCAATTGCGAAATTAATTGCTGCTGCAACAATAATAGACCATAACGCCCAATGGATGCGAAGAACCTTCCGAAATATATTCAATTACTTGCCCCCACATATAACAATCAATTTTTTATGCAATTTAGATCCCATTTGCAGGATAAATAATCTTTTGCCAGGGTGCCTTCTATATGAATCCAAAATAAAATTTAAAAAACTCTCCAAATGACTAGACTCAAAGAGTTACAGTTTTAGCGCTCAATACACCTCGAACAGCTCTAATCTTTTCCAAACCTGTCTCAGGAACAGGTTGATCAACGCTTAGGATCATGAGTTGCGGCTTGCCCTCGGCCAACCGGCCGACATGCATTCCACCAATGTTGATATTGTCCTCGCCCAGGACTACACAACAAGGCCCAATAATATTGGGTTTGTCTTCGATAACAATTATGACCAAATTACCTTCAGAAGGAATAAAAGTTCTGTAGTCATTGAGCTTGACTATTTTACGTTCTTTGCTGGGATCAACGGTACCCTGAACGAATGTTAACTCACCATCGGTCCGCAACCCAAGAGTTATGGCATTGCTGTAGCCATTTGCCATCTCAGTTTTACTCTCTAGGAGCTTAACTCCCCGCTCCTTAAGCAGACTCTGGGCGTTGACGAAATTGACGGCTCCTTGTCCCAAAATACAACTTAACAAGCCCTTTATCGCAGAGATCGTTACCGAACGAGTATCTTTCTCGGCTAATGCTCCACTGTATATGAGCTCCAGACTCTCGAACCTACCTCCGGCAAGCTGACCCGCCAGACCCCCCATCTTTTCTGCTAATTTCATATAAGGTTCCATTACTGCTAAAGTTTCAGGCGATATAGCAGGAATATTGATGGCCGTTGAAGGCATTCCACCCCTGGCAATTGTCAGAATCTGATCTGCCACGGCAAGGGCGACGTTAACCTGTGCTTCAGCCGTGGAAGCCCCCAGGTGTGGTGTCGTAATGATCTTATCATTCTCAAGCAATGGGCTACCCAAAGGCGGTTCCTTTGTGAAAACATCTATAGCTGCCCCTGCAACCTTCCCCTCGGATACGGCTTTGGCCAATGCAGCTTCATTGATGATTCCACCACGCGCAACATTAACGATACGCACCTGAGGCTTCATTATCCCAAACTCTTTTTTATCTATAATATTCCTAGTTTCATTCGTCAGAGGTGTATGAACTGTAATGAAATCACTCTCTCGTAATACTTGCTCCAAGGAAAGTAGTTTAATGCCGAGCTGCTTGGCCTTGTCCTCAGTGACAAAAGGATCAAAAGCTACTATTTGCATGCCAAAAGCCTTCATTCTAATTGCTACTTCGACTCCTACCCTGCCCAATCCAACTATTCCCAAAGTCTTGTGATAGAGCTCAACGCCAGTATACTTTTTCCTATTCCATTCACCCTTGTGCAACGAAACATTAGCCTGGGGAATATTGCGGGCCATGGCCATTATCATTGAAATAGTGTGCTCGGCGGCAGAAATCGTATTGCCACCAGGAGCATTCAGAACAATAATTCCTTTCTTGGTGGCCGCTTCAACATCCACATTGTCAATGCCTACCCCAGCCCTTGCAATAACCTTCAGCCTATCAGATGAGTTGATGACTTCGGCGCTGACCTTAGTTCCGCTCCTTATTACCAAGACATCATAATCTTTGATCTTTTTGACTAGCTCCTCTGGAGTAAGATTTGTTATTACGTCAACCTCAGTTCCTGATTCGAGCCTTCTAACACCCTCTTCTGCCAATGGATCGCTAACGAGAACTTTCATAAAAACTCCTTCATCGACATTCAAAGATTTACAAGCATTTTATCTTTTCGTCACTCTGCATTCGGTCTTTTATGCTGGTAATGACCACATTCTTTTCATTAAAATATTGCACACCTAAGTGTCCTTAATTTCCTCATGATATTACTCACAGAGATTGGATGAACATCAACCAATCGAACCTTGCCGACCCGATTAAAGATATCAGTAGCGATATAAACCAAATCCGCCTGACTATTGTTCATAATATCCTTGCTTGGAGGGTGGTTGCATGATTATAGTCTTCCGCACAATTTCTAATAATCAGATTGTATTGTAATTAGTCCCCTCTAAGAATCTCCTTATCCAGCCTTTGGCATAACTGATCGAACATGAGAGAGCATTCCATTGATCAGATATGAGTTTCTTCATGCTCTCCAAATCTGCCACAAATTCGAGAGATAAAACT
>JALHSR010000196.1 GCA_022865315.1 Methanotrichaceae archaeon
CTCTTTCGTTCCATCTCCTTACCCACACGTATCCGGTCGAAGTATGTATTCCACAAAGCACACATGCAGTTTCATATGGTATGTTGCAGTTGCCAAAGGCATTGAGAAAGATGAGCTTGATCTTGATATCGTTATCACTCACTGCTGCTAAACTCTCCTCCAGTTCCTCAGCCCGCTCTACTCTGATGATATCCCCCTTCATATGGATATATTAAGCAACGCATTATTTTATGTACTTCGGTGAACTATAATCGAATCCTCCGAGGATAAGGCAAAATTTCAAGCACCAAAGTTTTTCTACTTCTAAACCGAGACGATTTCATGCAGATTATCGAACAAGACTTCTTATCCCACATTGGAAAATATAAGGGCATACTTTTCCTTTGTCATCGAAATGCTGACCCGGATGCAATTGGCAGTGCATTTGCCCTTCAGCAAGCTTTTGGAGGAACTTTAGGGGTCGTTGAAGATCTCAGCAAATCAGGCCAGTCATTGGCAGATGCCATCGGTGCAGATGTGGAAATCAATCCATCTATCGAGGATTTCGAATTTGTAGTAGTAATTGACGCTTCCGTAAACCTCCAGCTAGGTAATGTCAAGCTTAATAAATACGCTGTTATCGATCATCATCTTGACGATATTCTATTGAAGGACGCAGAATTCTATATCCAACGGCCAATTAACTCAACCGCGGAAATAGTCTGGAAAATACTGAAAAATATAAATTTTCAGATCAATGAGGAAATAGCGTTAGGGCTCTTATTAGGAATCATCTCTGATACGGGAAGGTTTAGACGGGCCTCACCCGAAGCACTCCGCACAGCAGCAGAAATTTTGGAAGCAAGCGATCTAATATACGAAGATGCGTTAAGAGTGCTTTCTGCTCCGATGGATGTTTCCCACAGAATAGCGGTGCTGAAGGCGGCCTCCAGGTCAGACATCGAGCGTTTTGGCAATTGGCTAGTAGCTACGACGGAAATCAATGCTTTTGAGGGTTCGTCAGCGATGGCTTTGGTAGACTTGGGCGCAGATGTAGCTTTTGCAGCAAGTGCTCACAACGGACTATGCCGTGTCAGTGGCCGAGCTAGCTGGGAAGCGGTCAGAAACGGCCTGAACTTGGCAGATGTAATGAGAGAAGTTGCCAAAGCTTTTGGCGGATGGGGGGGTGGCCATCGAGGAGCTGCTGCCTTAGAAGCGAACGGAAGACCTTCTGTTTTTTTGGAGGAATGCAGAAGAAAAGCTGCAGAGAGCCTGATATCTCGCCAAGAGATTTAATATATCTTTCTAATGCTTCTTTTGCCGCTCAGTGGCGCTTTTTAGCGCTTCTATGCCGGGCATTGGTTCCCCGGAAAGGTAGGTTATGCTTGCTCCACCACCCATGCTCACATGTGAAAACTTGGATTTCAGCCCGAGCAGGTCAATGGCAGCCACTGTATGGCCGCCACCAGCAATGGAATAGCACGACGACATTGCGGCTTTTAGGAGCTCAACCGTACCAAATTTAAATTTCTCTTGCTCAAAGATACCTGTAGGGCCATTCAAAACGGCTACCTTGGCATTTCTGAGAATCTTAGAATATTCCGCCGTTGTCTCTAGACCGATATCTGCGATGGGAAGATCGGAAGGCATCTCATTTATCTTGACCTCGACTCTTTCCCCGCCTTTATTAACAGCAACATCTATGGGCAAAACGATTTTGTCAGGATATTCTCCTAAAAGCTTTTTTGCTATGGGCACTTGTTCCAAATACTCCTGGTTCGCCACAAACGTCCGATTAGCTTCTCCAACATTAGATCCTGCTGCCATAATAAATACTGTCGCCACTACGCCTGATAATAAAATTTTATCTGCTCCACCTCTTTTTAGGATGTTTTGCATCACCTTAATTGAATCATCTGCCTTTGTTCCGCCAAGCGCAAAAACTGTTGGATGTTCATTGCCATTCAAACCTTTATCCAATGCGGTAATCTCCCTGTCCATCAAAATGCCTGCCACGCTAGGCAGAACCTCTGTAAAACCGACTACAGAACAATGCGACCTGTGCGAAACCGCAAAAGCATCATTTACGAATATATCGAATAATGGAGCCAACAACTTTACCATGTGGGTCTTTGCGTGTTCAGCTGGGGAACGATTTATGCTCTCTTCTGAATAGAACCGAGTATTTTCAAGCAGCAACATCTCACCTGGTTTGAGAGCTCTAATAGCTTCTCGAGCATGGGAGCCGAAGATATCATCTACATAAGTTAGCTCTCGGCGAAGGATTTTTGTGGCGAGCTTGGCATGAGCTTCAAGTGTAGTGAAATCCTTTTTGCCGGCTCTACTCTGATGAGCCATGAGTACAACCCTGTTGTCCTCTAAGACCTGCAAAGTGTCAAGATGACTTTTTATTCGTACATCATCTAAGATACTCCCGTTGGGATCCATGGGAGAGTTAAAGTCTACCCTGACCAGGACCCGGTTGTTGTCGAGCACAACGTCATCCAAAGTGAGATAATCCTTCAAACCGGTTCCTCCAGTATGTACGAGTAGACTTAAGACTTAAATAGCCATTGCTAATTATATATCGATAAAGATTAATCGTTTTGCTGCATTGACCAATGGAAGTTTTTCGATTCATAATCTTTAAGATTTTTAGAAATTTTCATGCTTCTTTGCCATTAAGCTCATAGACATGAAATATTTGCTAATCATCGTTCAATCCTTAACCCTGGCATGGTTTCACCTTTTAGAGGTACATTAACCTCGGCAAACGTCGATAAATCCTTATACTGGTTCGCCGATCTGCTCCAATAGACAAAGGATTGGGGACATTTGACGAGTGAATAACATGAAAGGTAATCGATTAATTTTGATACTATGTGCTGCGTTCCTCTTGGCAGGAGTTGCTTGCGGGGCTGAATGGGGTAAAGAGCACCCCATTGTCGTCTGGGCTGGTGCTTCGCAAGAGCATCCTGCCATCGATGGGCATATCGTTTCATGGGTCGATAATAGAAGTGGAAATTACGATATATTCATGAACGATTTAGAAACGGGCCGAGAAAGTTGGGTATGCATCAATCCGCTTTTCCAGATTAGCCCGTCGGTTTCAGGCGAACGGATTGTATGGCAGGACATGCGTTCTGGCAATGCAGACATATATATGTACGATGTTATAAATAGAACCGAAAAAGCTGTAATTACAAGTGAAGGAAACCAAACCCAACCGAGCATTAGCGGCGACTACTTGGTTTGGTCGGATGATAGAAATGGGCCATCCAACATTTATTTCTATGATCTAATAAACAAGCGGGAGATCCGAATATCACCCA
The DNA here is from genome assembly GCA_022865315.1 of Methanotrichaceae archaeon. GTDB lineage: Archaea > Halobacteriota > Methanosarcinia > Methanotrichales > Methanotrichaceae > JALHSR01. The sequence continues at coordinate 3,312 of JALHSR010000196.1, forward strand.
ATGATAAGAATCAGATCAATCCGAAGATTTCCGGCAATCGTATCGTATGGATGGATAGTAGGTCCGAAGACTTCGATATCTATATTTACGACATACTGAGCGGCATTGAGTCTGCACTAGTTACCGGAAAGGGTAACCAATCTTTCCCATCCATCAATGGTGATATAGTAGTTTGGTCCGATAATAGCACTGGAGAGGGAGATATAAATTATTTTGACCTCTCTAACAAGACGCAGTATTCTATTAATAAGCCCGGTATCCAGACGTCGCCTGTTGTTTATGGCAAATATATTTCTTACCTCAACAATGGAACTGAAATCTGGCTCTACGACATCAAATCTGAAACTGATTTCCTATTAGATTCTGGATCGATCAAAATGGAGCCTGCTATAGGAGATCGTGGTGTAGTCTGGACCGACTACCGCAACGGACCTAATGACCCAGATATCTATATGTTTGACTTCAAAATCCTGGCTGATATTCCAATAACATCAGGATATTTTAACCACACTAATCCCTCGATTTCAGGGGAGAACATTGTATGGACGGATGAAAGAACAGGAAATTTCCAGGTTTATGTTTTCAACATAACTACTGGAAAAGAGAAGGAGCTAACTAACGATAGTTTAAACCATAGCAGTCCTGATATAAGCGGCAATAAAGTGATCTGGGCGGATAAGAGCAAAGGAAGTATTAACATTTTCCTTCATGAACTAGAAAACGGCCAGACCAAGCAGATAACATCAGGCGGCTCAGATCATCGTTATCCCATGATAGATGGCAGCCAAATCATCTGGGTAGATGACAGAAGCGGAAGCGACCAGATATATCTCTATAACATATCCATAGGCAAAGAACGACAGATAACAAATACGAAGTCCCTTAAACTTTCGCCCGTTATCAGCAAAGATACGATCGTATGGATTGACGATAGAAACGGAAACTGGGATGTATATCTATACGACCTGAATTCTGGAAAAGAAATTGCTATCACCACTAATCCAGCCAGACAAGCTCAGCCCTGGATTTATGGCGATACAATAGTATGGGCAGATGGTAGAAATGCTGAGAAGGGCAACGTAAATTGGGATATATACTCGTATAATTTGACTACCAAGACCGAGAGACCAGTGGTGACTAATCCGTCCAACCAAGGCTACCCAACAATCGATAGAAGCTATGTGGCGTGGTTAGACGAACGCACTGGGACACCATCAATTTATTTGCGTGATTTGAAGAAAGAAGTGGAGATACCTATAGCTACCAAGCCGGTGGTCCAGACATTGGGCGATGGTAAAGGCGATCCGTTCCAGGTTAAACCTCATGCTTCCTCCAAATCAATAAGCAGCGATAGAATAGTCTGGATGGATAGAAGCCAGGGGGTCAGTCAAATCATGATGAGATATATCATATCAAATCCGCTTTTGCTATTGGAGACGGACTTTCCGAGCACTAATGGAAGTCTAATGGTTTGGAGTGACAACCGCAGGGGGAGCTGGAATATCTACGGATTCGACTTTTTCAGCAGATCAGAAAAACCGATAAGCATATCGGACTCCAATCAGCTATTCCCAAGCGTTTCTGGTGATAGAGTTGTCTGGTCCGATTATAGGGATGGAAAAGCTCAGATTTACTTCAAAAATCTGACTACAGGCAACGAATCTGCCTTGACCACCGGAAAAGGACACAAGATCTGGCCCTCTATTTCGGGAGATAACATCACCTGGATGGACAATTCTAGCGGTAAGTGGATTGCGTACCTTTATAACCTTCAGTCTGGAAAAAACCAAGCTATACGAAAGGGATCCGGCCAACAGATGTATCCGATCATAAGCGATAATCTGATCGTTTGGCAAGATAACAGAAACAAAGATTGGGACGTCTATGTTTACGACTTGAATAAGAGCAAGGAAATAAAACTCACTGACAAGGGCAACCAAATATATCCTGACGTTTCGGGCAATTCCATAGTTTGGGAAGATGCTAGCTCTGGTGATATATCTTACTACCTGTGGGATAAAAAATGGGGCAAAACATATCCAAAGCAGGGCAACCAATCCAGCCCCGTTGTATCGGGCCAGTTTATTGCCTATATGGACGATTCGTCAGAGGGAGCTTCCATTCGCAAATTAGATATAAACACCTGGAAAGACGAATTAGTAGCTGAAGGTCCCGGACAGGTCAAACCAAAAATAGATCAGAAATTAGTTTGGCTAAATGCTTTAACGGGGATGCCAAGGTATGAGCCGCTGGGATCCGGCCAGATAAGCATAATCTGCAAGGCGCCTGGAGATCAAAGCCGTCCGTCAGTAAGCGGAAACTATGTCGTTTGGATGGATAATCGCTCAGGAAATGCTGACGTTTATGTCTATAGCTTGGCACAGGAAATCGAGATTCCTCTTGCAGCCAGCCCCTACGAAGAATTGTATCCAGACGTGTCAGGCACTGTCATAAGCTGGTTGGCTTACGAGCCGATCAAGAATTGGTGGGGCATTAGAACCTTCGATGTAGCTATCGATAATAGGTCAGAACTAGTCTGGGGCCTGAGCGTTCCAGCGCCCATCTCTATAGGCGGCCAATATTTAACCTATTCGGATACGCCTATAGCCAATTTCGGTTCGCGGATCTATAAGAAATTGCTTTATGCCATAGAGACTGCTCCGGCCATTCCGCCAGGTGGCATCAATCCCAGAACAAGCGACGATTTGGTGGTCTATCAGGATAATGCAGACGGTAGCGCAAACTGGAATGTCTGGATCTGGAAACAGGGATCCGAGCCTGTTCAGCTCACTTCGAGCCAAGGAGATCATATGAATCCAGTAACAGACGGAAAGACGGTGGTATGGCAAGACAACAGAAATGGCAACTGGGACATTTATGCTTTTGACTTAAAAACTAATAAAGAGATTCAGATATCGCGAGACAAAACAGATCATACTAACCCCGATATAGAGAACGGAGTAATTGTTTGGCAAGACTTGCGAAATGTCAATTGGGACATCTTCGCTTACGACCTAAATATTAACAAAGGAAAGGCTATAGTGGTAGCACCAGGCAATCAGACAGAACCCAGAATTAGGACAAATAAGATTGTGTGGACAGATGATCGGAGTGGCAACAATGACATATATATTTACGAGAACTATACGCCCTGAGCCTTTCGGCTCAGGCCGAACCTTCTTTTTTCCAATAGGAAGAGTTCACATAGATATCGAGCTGCAGCGGAGTAAAGTTTATCTATTCAGTGTGTATTAGGAACTATTTTAGAAATGTTTTGGAGAAATTTATGGATCTTCAACTTGAAAATCTTCGGTTTGGAACGGAATTAATTAAACGTGGTTTTGCCAAAATGCAAAAGGGCGGTGTTATCATGGACGTAACAAGTCCAGAACAAGCCGCCATTGCCGAGGAGGCCGGCGCAGTAGCAGTTATGGCCTTGCATGCCGTCCCCGCCGACATTAGGAAGATGGGGGGTGTCGCAAGAATGGCTGATCCAGCTGTGATAGAATCAATAATTGATGCAGTTACTATTCCTGTGATGGCCAAGGCGAGGATAGGTCACTTTGTGGAAGCTCAGATCATTGAGGCCATTGGCGTGGATATGGGTGATGAATCCGAAGTACTAACCCCTGCCGACGAATTCCACATCGATAAAACTAAGTTTACTATACCTTTTGTCTGCGGTGCAAGAAATCTTGGCGAAGCATTACGTCGTATCGTTGAGGGCGCGGCCATGATTCGCACCAAAGGCGAGGCCGGAACCGGTGATGTTAGCCAGGCAGTGAAGCATATGAGGCTGATTATGGGCCAGATAAGGAGTTTGAAAGCCATGGATGAGCAGGAGCTTATGCGTGTAGCAAGAGAGATAGAAGCAGATTACGACCTAATTTGTGAGTGCGCTAGGCTGCAACGGCTTCCTGTAGTTAACTTTGCAGCAGGTGGATTGGCTACACCTGCTGATGCTGCTCTCATGATGCTTTTAGGAGCAGATGGCGTTTTCGTGGGCTCAGGTATATTCAAATCTGAGAATCCAGAGGCTATGGCCTCCGCTATTGTCAAAGCAGTTCATAACTTTGATAACCCCCAATTTTTAGCACAGGTATCCAAAGGTTTAGGTGCCGCAATGAAAGGCATTGAGGCCAGCAGCATACCTGAAACCGAGGCTCTCCAGACGAGAGGTTGGTAAGTGCAGATAGGCATTATTGCCCTTCAGGGTGATGTATCAGAGCACATAGATGTAATGAAAAAGTCTCTAAAAGGTACCGACTTGGTAGTTCAAATTAGGCGCGCAGGCATCGTGCCGCTCTGCCAAGGCCTTGTGCTACCAGGGGGTGAGAGCACAACAATCTCTCGGCAACTGGAGTCTACTGGAATAGCAAATGAAATTAAAATGGCAGCCTCTGCTGGAAAACCTGTTTTGGCTACATGTGCAGGACTTGTCCTTGTTGCCAAGGAGATTGAGGGCAACTCATCAGTAAAACCATTAGAGCTGATTGACATAAAGGTAGGACGAAATATATTTGGTCCACAGAGGAATTCTTTTGAAGCTGATTTGGATGTGAAGGGTTTCGATAAACCTTATAAAGCAGTTTTCATTAGGGCACCCGGAATTGTAAATGCGGGACCCGATGTGGATATCTTAGCATCTATTGGTGATTTTGCAGTGGCGGCGCGCCAAGGAAATGTTCTATGCTTGGCATTCCATCCAGAGCTGACTGTTGATTTGAGATTCCATCAGCTTTTCTTTAAGATGATGCGGCAAGCAAAGGAGACTTGAGATGTTATGTTATCTGAGAGATATCTTGTGATCAGAAGCCAGGATGATATGCAACAAGAAGTGAAGAATCTTCTGGCTGACTCTGAACGTCTGAGAACTGAGTTCGACTTTGCTATAGAGAAGGAGGCGGATCTTCGCAACGAGTCAGTAGAGACGAGACATGAAAATCCTAAATTAGCGGAGATGTTGTGGCAGGAAGCAGAAAATCTCCATTTGGATAGCAGGGAAATATTACGGCAGTCCGTAGAGAAACGATTGCTTGCTGCTGAGATTCAGCATCAGATAGAAGTCCGGACTCAAATCGAGTCTCTAAATATACCCCTCTCCCACAATTGAATTTGATAAGTGCCACTTAATTGTTTTATTTAGATAAATTCTTTGTATTCCGAGATTAATAGGCGAAAGAATATATGGGTAATATTTGTTTTGGCTAAAAGCCAATTATATGTTCTATTAAGCTCATTAAATGCTTATCATTCATGAATTTGCGCAAAAAAGTCAATCAATTGAATATTATCGATCGTTTGGTTAGATAGCTATTGGTTTTATAATTTTTCAACAACATATTATACTCACCTTTCAATTTTATACATTGGACGAATATTTAGCTTTTTGAGAGCCTGAATACTTCTAATTTAGGTTTAAATTTCAAATAAACTAATCCCCTAAATTTAATTGACCTTTACATTTATTTAGTTTAAGAAAACGACTTGATATCTATTCAAACATCGGTTTCAAAAATGGACTTCAGGAGAGGGGTATCTAAATAACTACGAAGAAATATGGAAAAATGCTGCAAATCTGCGTAGAACGAGCTTATGATTTTTATATAAATTCTATTCCATAATACCAAAGTTTAGGTCCGTTTATCAAGTTTTTTTTCAACCATGATCCTGGAACTTGATTTTCTTCCGAGTCTGGAATGACCCGGTATATTGTTGGTTGGCTTTAATCTTTCTATAAAATTTCGCATATTCAGTCTGCAAGTTCCACTTACCTTCGAAGGCTTGGTCTGTATCGAATCCAACCACGTTATTACTATAGCCGGAGCTGCTGATCTCATCGGCATCACTCTTATCCACGTGGCTGAGATTATAGCGCTCTGTTATGCTTGCCCCCATTCCTCCGTGGAATGTAGGTGACTCTAGGCGCTTCATTCCTTTCAGTTCACCACCCGTAAAGACAAGATCTTTCTTCTGAGTGAAATTAACAGATGAATAGCCTTCGCTGAGACATCGCAACGTCTCGAGGTTGATAGAGCCGTTACCCTTCAGTTTCTCATTATAGTGCGCTGCGCTGCCCTCAATTGCGTCCTTAATGGAGATCTCTCCAACTCCTTTAACTACAGAACTCTCGATGAAAAGCATCCCTTTCCCTGGATATACTTTCCCAGGATAGGGTTCTGGTTTTATTGTAGACCAATGCAGAAGATATGGTCCAGCTTCAATGACATCGCTACCATCCGAAAACCAAACAGATAAAGCGAGATAAGTTCCCGCTGATTTGCCTGGAATTGTGCAAGTCCAGTAGCCATCGATCGCATCTCCTGACTCGAGATTCATGATCGTTTGGTGTGTCCTGTCCAGTTCCTTCATACCCTGCTTGGTCAGAGGGAGATCCGATAAGCCCCACTTGGCTTTGGCAGATTTTATTCCAATGCTCTTCACGTGCACGGTAACTTTGACCGGCACCCATTCTGACGGCTGGGGAGGATATGCATTGACATCAAGAATTCTAATGGCGCCATGTTCTGACCCCTTTACTCCAGTTATACTGAGCTCGTAATTGCCAGTTGACGAAAGATCTGAACCATCCGTTGTCTCTGGGTAAACCTTTACATACGAACTAGCTTGGTCTAGGTTGCCCGATGAAGATCCTGTCTTTTGCGCTAAACTTCTTAGCATCCTCTGAATATAGAGTAACAAATCGGAAATATTTCCCATAACTTGATTGCTCTGTCTAACCGCAGATCTATTGACAGCTATGAAACCTTGTGATACAGCTTTGGTCGGTTGGCTCTCTAATGATGGCATTATTTGGCCTGTGCTTGCATTCAGAGAGGTTCTTACATTAACGACAATGTTCTGACCCGAGGGTCGTTGTTGTGCTCCTTGTGAATTTGTAGCGCCCAAGACAGCTATGCGCAATTGCGTAGAGCCACGTATCGACTGCCTATCCTGTGTGAATCCCTCTACTATTATTGTGTCATCAACCTGAGAAAGCACAGGTTTCTCAGCATTGACAATCTTCTGGTGCTTCGGCGCTAGGTAATCAATAACACCTAATGGTCCTAAGGACTTACCGATAACGAAAATGTTATAGAGGGGAGTGCTTCCGGAATTAACGACAGTACAAGTAATGTTAGTGCTTTCCCCAGCTTTCACAATGGAGGGAGAAGTGCTGGCGAAAACCTTCACAGCGGACACCACTACTTTGGCCTTTACCGAGAACGAATCCTGCCATGACATCCCTTGTGAATCACGACCTTCTGCAATAAAATCAAGACTGGAGTTAGTAGAAGATACAGGGATTAAAAGATCAATTACTCTGAACTCTCCTGGAGCTAGAGCCTCTAAAGAAGCCAAAACCGGGTCATTCAAACGAAGAACAACATCGCTTAAAGCGGCATCACCCGAATTGCTGACCAAACAACTCAGCGCTGCCGGTTCATTCGGGCAAACCTCTATGTCTGAAGGCATGACTTTCAAACTGATACCGGGCTTTATGGTCTTTATATAGATAGAGCCTTCAGAACTTACTTGATAACCCCCTGGATCGATACCTGTAGCGTTCACTTTAGCCAAAGAATCTGTTTCTTCTGTATAAATAGCCGCTATCCTAATCGATCTTCCTGGTAATATTTCCCTGAGTTGGCAACTCTTGGCTTGTCCCGAAATTGTGACATTTCTCAATATCTCCTCGCCCGTATTGCAAATGATCCAAGTGGCTTCAGTTGGCTGGCCCGGATAGACGATGAGCTCTGTTGGTTGTCCTTCGATAGCTAAGCTGGACTTTAACACCTGGAATGGAATTAGTTTTGAAGCATAGACTTGACGACCTTCAGAATCGCCAATGGCTCTAATTTCATCCATCAGGCTATCCCGGAGAGATCTCTCTGCTTGCATTGCTATTGATTGGCCAGGCTCTAACTGAGAAACAGATCCAATCTTGCCCAAAAGATCCGAGACCGTAATATTGGCTAAGCTGCTATCTCCCGAATTCCTAACAGTCACATTTAGGACAAAATCCATTCCGCGATGAACCATCCTTGGTCCTTCGACCTCTACATTAATTTTGGGAGATATTTCCCAAATCTTTGTGGATGTATTATTTGTTAATAGCCGACCTTCCTTGTCTAATGCCTGGGCTCCGCCAATGAGATCAGTACTATCCTTTATGGTGACTATGCCTTTCAAACACAATTCTTTTCCGGGTGTCAGGTAAGTAGTGGAGATCGTTTTGCCGCTACAAAAAACCTTGACCTCCGAAAGTTCTCCTTGACCAAGGTTCACAGCCGTACAGTAAAAGCTTATGGTGTCGCCATCGACACCAGATGATTTATTGGTGCCAATTTCAATGCCAAGTCGAGAAATTTCAGCACTATACGAATCCGTATCGGTCGTATTGTTGGGTACTCCATTGCTCTCTGCAAGTAAGTCTTCAGAGGGCGCTGATTGGGTACTCAGCCTTTCGTTGGGGAGGGGCTCAATGTCGACTTCTTCAGGAACATTTGGCTCCATCGCATCAGTCGCAGAATTGGAATAAATTGGCTCACCCTGAGCTTTTGTATCGGGGAGATCTGGGGGCATAACCCCGAAATATCGA
>JALHSR010000197.1 GCA_022865315.1 Methanotrichaceae archaeon
ATCCAGTTGTCTTTGAAGCTCCGCCCAGACGACCTTAGCCTTCTCGGTCTTCGCCATGCGCTCTTTGAACAACCATATCGTCCTGGAATCGGGGAAGGGATCTGGAAAGCCAAGAAAGGCCATAAATGATATACGATCGGCCATTTGCCTTTCAATTTCAAGGTCGCTCAAGCCATACCACTGTTATAGTATTAGGATCTTGAACATCAGAATAACGTCGCAGTTTGGCCTTCCGCCCTTTTCGCTCTTATTATCATACATTTCGTCAAGCTCATGACGAATTGGCGCCCAACCGATCAAATCTGATATTTGCAGCAGCAGGGACTTCTTTTGTTTCGCATTGAGTCCTCGAAGCACCCATGTAGAAAAAGAATCCATAACCATGAATAGTATTAATAGTATATAATATTTTCGATATCCTAATAAGGGCGGGTTAATAGGAGTCCTCGCATATAGAAAATTATATTATTTTTATTTTTTGTGTTATTACTATTCAGCTATAATGAATATCAGGAATACAGTATAGCCTCTAGATCATCTAGAAAAAGATCAATACTCTTAAAAGTCACGTGGGGCATAAGTATTAGCCTCAAAGCCCTTTGTGGCTCCCGCGTTGTTGAAACGTGCCAATTTCGTTTTGCTAGTTCTTCCTTAACTCGAATTGGCGAAGCTACTTTGAGCGCTACGACGTTCATCACTGGCTGGATTACAGGATGAAGGTCGATTTCGCTGGCGCTTTTAACTAAATACCCGGTAAGATCCATACAATGTTTCACTAGATTTCTAAATCCTTCTCGTCCAAGCAAAATCATAATAGCATATGTGGCTGCTGCTGCAGCACCACTTCTAGTACCGGTTAATGAAACTTGCTTTGATTTCGTCAGATAATGAGTCTCCGTTTCGAGAGCCGCCAATTTTTTTGCCTCTCGAAAGAGCAAGCCGCCCGCTGGTATAGTGCTCAATCCCATCTTGTGGGGATCAATAGTTATGGATGAAACTCCTGGAACCAGAAAATCCCATTTCCAATCTCCCTCCAAGAAAGGTAATACGAAACCCCCAAATGCCCCATCCACATGTAAATGAATGTCTTTTTCTGATGCTACCTTCGCTAGATCCTCTATTGGATCAACTTGACCGAATTCTGTTGTACCAGCTATGCCCACCAAAGCTACTGTTTTCTGATCGATTAAGGATTCGACAGAAGCGAGATCTACCTTGAGGTCATTATCTAATTCTGCTTGACGGACCTCCAAGCACAGCATATCTGCTATCTTATCAAAAGAAAAGTGTGCGGATTTTGGCACCACGATGTTTCCATTTCGAATATTTGAAGTGTTTCTTGCAGCTCGTATGCCTTGGATATTAGATTCCGTTCCTCCCGTTGAAATATATCCGTAGGCATTGGGACAATGCAGAAGTTCGCCCATCATTTGAATTGAGGTTTGTTCGAGCTCCGATGCACCTGAAAATAAACCGGGATCGCCCAGATTAGTCTCCAAGAACATCTCATGGGCTTTCACGGCGATAATATGAGGCCGAGTACACATAGTGGAAAAAAACCTATCATAGCTATAATCTTTTGACCTCACATCGGCAAGAAGATGGAGTACTTCATCTTCAGAAAGGCCCTTCTCCTTCAAACTTCGTTCTCCCTTATTCTTCTGAGCATCAATATTTTTTCTTCTCTGGCCACTGTCTCCCTAACTGTTGCCACTGCATCAATATTTGCAGAGATACTAGTTATTCCCATCTCCACCAATCGTTTGGCCATTTCCGGATAGGAGCCGGCTTGACCGCAGATAGAGGTCTTCACGCCGGCCTTGTCGCATCTTTTGACTACATATTCGATTAATTTGATAATGGCAGGGTGGAATTCGCTATAAAGCGAAGCTACGTTTTCATTATTTCTGTCTACGGCCAGAGTATACTGTGTCAGATCATTAGTGCCAAACGATACAAAGTCTAATCCTTCTTCTATGAAGTCTTCAATAGTTAAGGCGGCTCCAGGTGTTTCAATCATTATGCCGAGTTCGATCTTTTCTAAGTCGAAGTTCTCGTCTCTGATCAATTCCTTGGCCCTTTGTAATTCTTTAACATGCTGGACCATTGGAAGCATAATGCCGACATTCGTTAAGCCCGTCTCATGAAGTTTCTTGAATGCCCTTATCTCAAGGCGGAAATGATCGGTTTCTGTCAAATCGCGCCTAATCCCGCGCCAACCTAGCATTGGATTGTGTTCGATAGGCTCGTTTTCTCCACCCTCCATAGCCCTGAATTCATCCGTCGGCGCATCTAAAGTGCGAACCCAAACAGGCTTGGGATAAAATGCTTCTGCTACGGTCTTTATGCCCTTTACAAGCTCGTCAACATATTCTTCAGTTTTGCCGTTCTTAATATACCAATTGGGGGTTTTTCCTAAGCCTAGCATCATATGTTCGATCCGCAGCAGGCCCACTCCATCGGCTAAAGTAGCCGCAGCAACTTGTGCTCTTAAGGGCTCACTAATGTTTACTTTTATCTCTGTGGCTGTAATTATCTTTGATACGACTCCGGCAGCTATAGATCCAACGGCAGCTGCAGTAGTTTTTGATTCCAATCCAACATGGCCTTCGTAAACTATTCCCCTGCTGCCATCTACGGTAATTGTCATGCCATCACGGAGCACTGAAGTAGCTTTCTTGGTCCCAACGACGGCAGGGCAACCAAGCTCACGACTCACTATTGCTGCGTGGCAGGCCATACCGCCTTCATTTGTTACGATAGCGCCGGCCCGTCTCATGCCAGGAACCATATCGGGCATGGTCATAACCGTCACCAAAATATCACCCTGTTTGATCTTATCTAGGTCGGCCTTCCCTTTGATAATTCTCACAACTCCGGTCGCTACACCGGGTGAAGCTCCTGAGCCTGTGATCAATACCTTACCCTCGGTTTCTTCTTCAGCCAATTTTTTCTCCTTAGATATTGTTGTAATCGGTCTAGATTGCAGGATATAGATCTTCCCTTTCTCTATGCTCCATTCGATATCTTGAGGATTGCCGTAATGTTTTTCCAGGATCTCTGCATACCGGGCAAGATCCACAATCTCGTTATCCATTAGGACAACAGCTTCCTTTTTTTCAGGCGGGACCGGAACTGTCACGGTCTTCGTTGTTTTGGGATCCCTAATTACCATTATTTCCTTTGTAGCAATCATACGATGCGTTATTTTCCTTGAATTTCTATCAAACTCGTAATTATCAGGAGAGACACTTCCGCTCACAACAGATTCACCTAGTCCCCATGCGCCCTCAATAACGACTAGCGGTTCCCCAGTGCTAGGCTGGGAGCTAAATATGACCCCTGCCTTTTCAGAATCAACCATTTTTTGAACAATTGCGGAAAGATTGACTTTCTCGTGTTCAAATCCCTGTTCGACACGATAGAAAATGGCTCTAGCTCCATAGAGTGATGCCCAACATTTCTTAATTGAATTAAAAACGGCCTCGGTGCCTTTAATGTTTAGATAAGTCTCCTGTTGTCCAGCAAAGCTAGCATCTGGCAAATCTTCGGCAGTTGCGCTCGATCTTACAGCAACGAAGATCTCACCTTCGCGGTCGCAAAGTTCCTTATATCTGGATTTAATTTCTTTCTCAATATTAATAGGGACTTTAGCTTCCATGATCAATTTTTTTGCTTTATCTTCAGCCAGTTGAAGTTGAGTTTGATCGTTCACATCGACCTTTAAAGCACTGAAAAGTTCTTGTGCAATCCCTGACCGATTAATAAAATCTCTGAATGCCTGGGCTGTAACTGCAAATCCGCCTGGTACGGGTATGCCAATCTTTATCATTTCACCTAGGCTGGCACCCTTCCCACCGACAATAGAAAGGTCATTCTTACCAACCTCATCTAGCCATACAACATGAGCCATGGAGTCATCACCAATGCTAACAGTTCTGCCGGACCTTCCGGTCTCACATTATATCAACCTTTCACATGAAACTATCAAACATACAAAAAAAGCTATATTTTCCAGATAGCCTAATAGGCACTCATGTTCAAATGCTTGGCTGGAGCGGGTGATGCCCGCAGAGCGCTACTTTCTAAGTGTAATCCGGTCCAACAATCTGAGGAACTTCAATTGAATGCAACAGTTGGCAGAATACTTTCTCGATATATATTGTCATATATAGATCTCCCAGCATTCAATAGGGCAGCAATGGATGGGTTCGCTGTCAACTCAACTGATACAAGAGGCGCCAAGCCTCACGCTCCTGTTCAAATCGATAATTTCTTTTCAATTAGAACGGGTATGGTTGTACCAGGGGTTTACGATGCCATTGTAATGCTGGAAGATGCGATCTTACATGACCATTTTATTGAGGTGATGGCTGAAGCATATCCTTACAAAAATATCTCGAGAATCGGTGAAGATGTTCGCCGTGGCGACAATGTCATGAAGGTGGATCATAAGCTAAGACCACCTGATATAACGTTACTAGCAGCTTTAGGCGTAAAAAAAGTAGAAGTTTATATTCGGCCGAAGGTTGCAATTCTTCCAACTGGAGCAGAGCTTGTGCCCATAGGAGCACGATCACTCCAACCTGGCGAAGCCTATGAGATAAATGGATTGATGGCCAAATTATATGTAGAGATGTGGGGCGGGGAAGCTTTTTTGAATAATATAATTAGCGATGATCTTGCGCAGATCAAAAGAGCTATAGAGTCTTATAAAAAAATGGACATGATAATCATTATCGGTGGCACCTCTGTTGGCGAGAGAGATTATGCTCCAAGAGCATTAGAAGAGTTAGGCAGCTTATTGGTGCATGGGATACGAATCCAGCCAGGCAAGCCCACCGCATTGGGCACAATATGCGGAAAGCCAGTTATTTGCCTACCAGGGTATCCGGTTGCCACTCTTGCGTCGCTATATTTGTTTGTAAGACCAGCATTAAAGAAGATGGCGCGGATGGAGGACAAAGTCTCAATTATAAGAGCCAAGCTTACCAGGAAAGTTGCATCAAAGGCAGGTTACTTAAGCATCGTGCGTGTGGCATTGGAAGGCGATAGAGCGATTCCGATCATGGTTTCAGGAGCAGGTATATTGAGTTCTGTGGCCAAAGCTGATGGATTTGTGCTAATTCCTGAGGAACAGGAAGGCCTAAATGCTGGGGAACCTGTGGAAGTAAATTTGTTTGAGTGAACGCCCCCTATCCTAAAGGGTAGGGCTTCTATCGCTCTTGCGAAGGAGAGATTGCATCCCCACTCTCAGAATGTTGATTGCTGCATTGAGATCTCTATCCATAGACAAACCACATTCCGAGCAACTATGGATTCTTTCAGAGAGATCTTTTTTGACTATTAGGCCACATCTGGAACACATCTGAGATGTATGGCTGGGATCTACCAGCACAACCTTTGAGCCAGCATATGCTGCTTTGCTCTCGGTTGCTTTCACCAGCATCCCCCAAGCAACATCGGAGATGGATTTTGCCAGATGATGGTTCTTTAGCATGTTCTGAATATCAAGATCTTCGAAGATAATTACACCAAAGCGATTCACCAATTGACAGCTAACCTGATTAGCGAAATCATTTCGTCTGTTAGAGATTCTTTCATGGATTCGTTCTACAACTTTGGTTGCTTTTCTTCGCAACGATGATACTTTAGGAAGCTTATCGCATTTGCTTTGGGCTTTGGCCAATGCTCTCTCTTCTTCTCGGAAAAATTTAGGATTATCGATCTTTTCACTATTGGACAAGGTTGCGAAGCTTTCCAAGCCAATATCGATTCCTACCACAGATCCATCTTTCCAGGGAGGTAGAGGTAGATCCCCAATCTCGACCGAGAAGCATGCAAACCATTTATCTGTAGGTGTTCTCCGAATTGTGCAAGTCTTGATCTTGCCTTCGATTGGCCGATGCAACTTAATCTTGACATCTCCAATTTTAGCAAGATGGAGTTTACCAGTGTTGATTTCAATTCCAAATTGCTTGTAGGTGATACTATCGTAGCGTCCTTTTCCTTTGAATCTAGGATAGCCTGGTTCTTCTCCGGCCTTCACCCTTCTGAAAAACGCTTTCATTGCGAGATCTACTCTAACTTGGACATTCTGGAGTACCTGAGAATAGACTTGCTTAAGCTCAGGTCTTTGGGCTTTCCAGGTTACAAGGATGCTATTTGTTTCGTAGAGAGAGATAGATTTGTTATCCGTTTCCCATGTGTTCTTACGCAATGCTAACGTATCGTTGTAGAATGTCTACAAAGTTCCAGATTCCGATTCAGAATGGATCGTTGAGCTTTTGTGGGATATATCCTGTAGCGATACGATTTACGCATATAACTACTATAAGCCGTTATGCGTATATAGTTACCTACGGGAGGGCTTCGCTTTCCTCCCCGGCCTAAAGACCCAGGTCTTCTGGTTTCGTCCTCTTCGTTCCCAGCGGAGATAAAAATACAATAGGCTGATAATCAATTAAATTTTACTTAATTTAAATCTAGTAGCGTTGTGTTGAAATAGTAAAACATCACGGGAAGACTCATGCAATGGATATACCCTGACTTTGAATTTAAGCCTCGTAGGCCTCTATTTCTATGCATCATATCGAATACGGATACCGGCAAGATACCAGGCATAAGCGCCGCTGGTACATCCCCGGAGCTAACGGATTATACACCAGGAGCTGATGCCGAACTGGTTGAGACAAATAGTATTATCACTATGCCAGAGCTTCCTGAGGCTCCGGGAGGTTCCCCGACGCCTGCTATTGTGACGAAAGCGGCACTAAATCTTTCTGGAATACCCTCATTGTTTGTGGCTTCTGGTCTTCGCAAGAAACCAGCAATACCTTATGTGGAGATGGGAGGTTCTGCTGGAAATGACATCAGAAAACAGAGGGCATTAGATGATGTCAAAGGTATCTATGAGCGATCGGTCATTCTTGGCAAAAAGCTGGCCTCTTTTTCAGATTGCGTATTTATCGGCGAATCTATAGCTGGCGGGACAACTACGGCCCTTGCTGTACTCAAAGCGTTGGGATATGATGGGAAAGTAAGCAGCAGTTTTGCCATAAATCCAGTGGAACTAAAGATTAAGGTGATCGAAGAGGCTTTCAATCGAGCCCAAATATCAGAAGGAAGTCTTAAGGGAGATCCCTTCAGAGCCATAGCAGAAGTTGGAGACCCCATGATGCCCTGTGCGCTTGGGCTGATGCGAGGCTTGAATCGTTCCAAGGTGATATTGGCTGGAGGAACGCAAATGGTTGCCATACTTGCCATGGCTAATGCTATTCAGATACGAGGCGATATATCAATAGCTACAACCAAGTACATAGTCGAAGACGACAGTGCCAATTTTGTGGAGGTTGTGGGATCTCTCGGCGTGCCATATTATTATTCAGATCCAGGATTAGAGCGATCCAAGTTTCCTCCTGTGCAAATCTATGCTCAAGGCTATGTAAAGGAGGGCGTTGGAATGGGTGGTGCGGCGTTAGCTGCTAGCCTTTATGGTGTGACTCAACAGCAGTTGGTGGAAGAGACAGACCGAGTCTTGACAACAGTGGAACTTCCAAAGTAGTATCTGACATACTCCAAGGGCTAAAGCACCTTGGGTTCTATTGTTAGCTGGATTCAAGCCAGAGCAACTTTAGGGCTATCAGTGGTCCCTTCAGCCAGATCTCTTTCTCTGACTGATCGATCTATGCACGGACGCTTTGCAAT
>JALHSR010000198.1 GCA_022865315.1 Methanotrichaceae archaeon
AAAGTTGGAAAGATGGCAAGAATGGCCAAAATCAAGCTCATTTAAGATCGTTGAACAAAAAAAACTTGGACAATTGATCCCACAAACTTTATGCATTTAAGTTGATCGTAATCCTCAATGTTATATTTCACAGTACTCTTAAGCTTTTTTAAACTTTATTTACTTCATTTAATCTCTCGCAAGCCCCACGATTACATGAGTCCATATTAAATATATAGTATTATTATAATATATTTTCGATATCATGTGATTACGATTGTGTTCTAGTAATCCTCATTAGTCTCATTTATTTTTCTGCATTCAAATATTTAACTGTTATACCTTGTATAAGGCTCGCCATGATTGACACATTGCATATAAGCATGTTCCTGATTATCTGGCCTTGTCAACCCCAACTCTGCCGGGAACCAATTATGCTCTAATATCGGAGAATAATGGAGCAATGTTGAAAGAGCATGTGTGCAAAGCACGTCTGTCTTCTCCAGAAGAATTCTTGGATCATCGATTATGATTCTATCCCCCACCTTATATACTGGACAGGATCCTTTTATCTCGCAGACAACGATCTCTAACACTTTTTCCTTTGCAATACGTAAGAGTCTTCCTATCGCTCTTCCTAAGAATCATTTTTAGGACTGCAAATCAACCCAGATTTTGCATAGACTTGAGTATCAATTGTTCATGTTTTTAGACTTGAACAATTTATTGGAGCTTGATCTTCGTCTTCCATCGAGTAGACACGGAGGAAAGCCTTGTGGCTTGAAAGAAAAAGCCATATACTCGTTATTCTTTCCATGGCTTCGATTATCGTCTTATTCATGAGTCAGAAATGATGTAGTTAGCATTGATGGAGGAGGGATAGATGGCGTTTGAGAATCTTTCATTTGAGAATCTTTCATTTGAGAATCTTACATATGACGTGGCAAGTTTATGGATTTGGCCTCTAATATTCATACTTTCAGGGATAATTGTCGGAGCTATTTTCGAGAAATTTATTCTTCCCAAATTGATTATTGTAGCCTCCAGAACCAAATTTGCAGGCGCCAACATAATCCTAACATCACTGAGACGATATGTTTTTCTTTGGTTTGTCCTGGCGGGTTTTCTTGGAGCCCTTTATGCTGCTCCCATTCCCGAATCCGTACGAAAAGTTCTGGGTACTATTTGGTTCCTGATCGCCGGTTTTTCGATCGTTATTGCATTTGCTCAAACTGCCTCTGATCTATTAACATTTTATGCCAAGAGGCGCAAGGGAATTCTTCAAGCAACCACGATGTTTAAAGTTTTAATTTTTACAGTAACCATTATCCTGGGTATATTTATCATTTTCAAAGCTCTAAAGATCGATGTCACGCCAATGTTGGCTGCCCTAGGTATAGGCGGTTTGGCCGTGGCTCTGGCTTTGCAAGATCCTCTGGGAAACTTCTTTTCAGGATTACATATCCTTGCCTCATCTGAAATTCGGCCAGGCGATTATTTGAAGCTGGATTCTGGCGATGAGGGATTTGTCACCGATATTTCCTGGCGCACTGCCACAATTAGAACTCTTTCCAATAATACGATTCTCGTACCAAACCTAAAGCTATCGCAATCCATAATAACAAATTTTCACCTTACTGAACAACAATTATCGGTTCCGGTCGAGTTAGGAGTGAGCTATGATAGCGATTTGGAGAAAGTAGAAAAGATCACTATCGAAGTGGCCAAGGCTGTCCTGAAAGACGTGCCAGGCGGTGTACTTGAGTTTGAGCCAGGATTTCGATTCACCAAGTTTGGTGATTCCAGCATTGATTTAACGGTAATTCTCAGAGCCAGAGATTTCAATTATCAATATCCTATTAGGCATGAATTCATAAAGAGGCTGCACAAACGCTATGGTGAAGAGGGTATAGAGATACCCTACCCGATGAGAAACTTATACATAAGAGAGCTAAATCCCACTTCCAAGAAGGGGTGAAAATACATTGCTAGATTGAGCCAGTAAAGACTTGAACGACTCAATACTCGACCAGAAAATGAATCCCTTTGAGTGTCAAAAGCACGTATATACATAATACGTGGTTTTGACCAAAGAGCTTTCGGATTTTATTCGGAATAGACGAACATGCTAAGAGATTTCAATGCGGGTAGAGATGGGGCTTGCTAAGAAGCGATCGAGTGAGAGGCCACGGGCTAAGAGCTGGTGGCCGTTTCTGACGGTGATGCTACATGGTAGAAGATGGCAAGAAGAATGAAGAGCTGAAAGAAATTCCAGACCCCGAAATATTAGAGAAGATCCAGAAAGGCGAACCTGTAAAATACGACCATGTTAGCCGT
Source organism: Methanotrichaceae archaeon (assembly GCA_022865315.1). Taxonomy (GTDB): domain Archaea; phylum Halobacteriota; class Methanosarcinia; order Methanotrichales; family Methanotrichaceae; genus JALHSR01. Next base: position 2,317 of record JALHSR010000198.1, read on the forward strand.
CGGTTTGATATCGCTGCTACGATTATCGTCTTTCTAGTCTTCCTCATTGGCGTGTACCTAACTCAAAAATTCTTATCGCCCATTCTGCTCAGCATCGTGCTTGTCTATCTACTTAAGCCCGTTTATGGCTTCCTTTTCCGGGCGACGAGGCGCGGACGGCTCTCATCCTTCTTCTCAATAATGATGATGTTTGTCATTATACTGTATGTGCTCCTCGGACTAAGCAGTGTCCTTCTTTTCGAGATATCCAAAATCGAGAGGTCGGGTGCTTTGACTGAGCTGCGGCTTACAAGGATATCCGAGGAGTTCGGCCTTTGGATCGTCGATAAACTTCCGGAACAGGCCGCTATATACGTGAAGCAAGTTGGCGATATTCCGGCAACAATTGCCGCCTGGGCATCTCCCATTGCACAAGCCCAGCTCACCACCTTTGCTACTCATCTGCCTGATCTATTTGCCCAATCTATCGTAATAATATTCTTAACATATTACCTCCTCAACGACGGAAAGCAGATTGCAGCCCAAGCGATCGAACTCATTCCCAGAAATAGAAAGGAGATGGTTAGCTATTTCTTCCAGGAGCTGAACATGATTTTCACCACCCTCTTTACCGTTTATTTCACAACATCTATGCTCAGTGGTATCCTGGCGGCACTTGGTTTTTACATCTTGGGAATACCATATCCCATCGTCCTGGGCGTAATTGTGGCCATTTTTACCCTGCTCCCGCTTTTAGGCCCTCCGTTCGTGTTCATTCCCATGGCGATCTATTACTTTCTGACAGACAACTACGTCATGGCCATGATCCTACTTGTATATGGGACGGTGGTGCTCATGATCATCCCGGAGAACGTGATCCGACCTCATTTGGCTCATAGGAGTGCAAGGATTCATCCTATCATAACCGTGCTGGCATATACAGCTCCCATTTTCGTTGTGGGGATTATGGGCGTGATAGTAGGCCCAACAATTTATGGATGTCTGCTGGCGGTTTACAGAACATACAAACGAGAGATCCAGAATCAGGTCGTGTGAGTGAGTTACTGAAAACCGCTAGCATTAGACTTTAAAAGGATTCTTGCGAGAATTGCCAATTCATGTATAGCAATAAAATACATCAAAATGCCTTTATCTTATTTACAATCCAGTCAAGAATTTGAATGAGTTGATCGAGCGAATCCTTTTCCTTTAAGACAGAAAGAGGAATATTTGGCCGCTGGCTGACCGCATCCAATGGTTTTGTCGATTCCAGGATTCTGTTTAACTGATCCAATAGTCTTGACCTTCAGAGATTTAAGGTTCTATTTGTCTCAGGCAACTTACTCGGGCATATTGAGCTGGTTGCATCGTAGGTTTACAGAGTTAGAGATAAGCCGAGGATTCACCACCTTTCAGCTTACGACTATCCTGGAAGAGGCCCATCCCATCATAGCTTGATTATCGTCGAACATGACCCCCACCTCTACGAAGATGCCCAGGGAGATGACTGAATACTCGCTAAGGCCTTGAGATAAGCATCCTACGAGGCTACAGTGCTCCTATACTCGCTTGGGATCAATCTCTTCCTAGAAGATCTAAGCCTAATGGTGCAGATAGAGTGTTCTTTGAAGATGGGGCAAGAGACCCGCCCAGGCTGACGGTCAAGACCTGACAGAAGATGAAGGGATCGAGCTACCTTGTAGGCATCTCAATAACACTTTTTCGACTGACCTTGATTTGATTGGTTATTTTTGCCTAGATTTCGCATCCAACCAGACTATCGCTCGTTTCAACAATCTCCAAGAAGATTCTTAAAGCAAAACTAAATAGTTTTGATTCATAATTCATAGGAGAAAGACCATGGCCAATTCGACGCAATTAGCAGAATTTACAGTATCGAAAGACCGATTGATTCAAGCTTTGGCATGTGTATCCAACATTGCCGACAAAGCAGTGGTCAGAGCCATTGTTCATCCCAAAGATGTAATATTGGGAGTCGCTTTTAGCAATATGCTATCTGAAGGCGCTTCTGATCATGAATTGTATGCCGACTATGTAATAGTTGAGGAGGAAATGATAAGTGCCAAATTCTTGGTGAAAAGTGAGGATTGGCCAATATTCTACATTTCCTGTGCAGAGCAGTTCATTGATTCTGTTGCAACTCTGCAGCCCAGAGATAGTGAATTCCTTAAAGTGGCGTTCTATAGCGAAGAAGAGAAGCCAGATATGCTAAAAAGCGAGGTGCTTATCCTCGGAGAGCACAATTCTGCAGTGGGATCTATCTTGCGACACCCATCTTCACGAGAAGGTAGTACCACATTAGAGGCAGATGAGACACAGTCCATACTCTACCGATAATTTAATCACTCTACTTTCTAACTTTTTCTGATTGATATATTAAAGTTTTCATGATACAGATTTAAATAAGCTTGTTGGGAGTAGCATGTACAAGCTTGTCAAGATGCCAACAAGTCTAGGTCCATATTTGAACAGGTTTGCGGACATTTTCACCAAACCCGGCCATGGTTCATTTTGCCATTTAATGGCGACATTGGCCGTATGCTCTAAATCGAAGACGATCGCCAATCTTCATGATACCATGGCCAATGATTGCAACTATAAGAAGTCGAGGTCGACCTATAACTGGTTTATCACAAATCACAAAAGGGACGTGGGATGAAAATGAAGTGGCTCAACGCAAGGCAGACCAATTTTTCGAAGCTCTCAAACTTAAATCGGGAGACCGAGTTTTGCTCATTATCGATGACACATATGCCGAGAAAAAAGGGAATCATACGGAAGGAGTGGGAAAATTTTTCGATCACAGCAAAGGTTACATCCGTGGTAATAGCTTTGTTACCTCGGTATTGCAGTCCAAAGGCCTTTTCATTCCGCACAAAGCCAAGATGTATTTAAAGAAGGAAGATGCTGGAGTTGATTTCAAGACCAAGATTCAAATCGCTCTCAAGGATATAATCAAACCATTGAAGGTTCCAGAGACCATCAAACTTATGATCGTCTTCGATAGCTGGTGGTTCTCAGCTGACCTGATACATAGCTGTCTGAAAATGGGATATCATGTAATGTAACCTGCCAGATCAAATCTGACAAGAAGGTTGTGCTGGATAATGGTATTTCTCTGAACGTGGATACCTTTGCCGAGAAACTGGTTGATAGCAGCTACAGAAAGATCAAGGTTAATGCTCGAAGCAAACGAAAAAGCTACTTTATCGCGGAAAAGATTGTGGAACTTTCTCAGATTAGCAAAGTTAAATTGGTGCTCTCCCAAAAAAAACGAAATGGCAATCCTAAATATTATATCTCCACTAACAGCGAATTATCTGCTGAGGAGATTTTATCCATATACGAGGACAGATGGGATATCGAAACAAGTCACCGAGAAGCTAATCAGAAGCTAGGATTCAAGGATTACCAACTGCGGAGCAAACGCTCCATAGAACGCTTCATTCAGCTGGTTTTTGCCATATGGACTGGAATACTGCTACTGGAACTGGAAGATCCAGAACCAAAAAAACGACCTAAAACCATTGGCGAGATGGTGGACCAAATAAGATCCGAAAACATTGTTGATTTGGTGCGAGATGTTATGAAATTTTTCAATCTGCCCGTGCCAGAGGAAGGATTGCTTTTCAAGATGAGAGCATTGGGGATGAAAACTTAGAAAGTAGAGTTATATAAATACAAATACAGGGTTATATCTATCATAAAAAGGAGGCTACAAAATGGATGAAGAAATAAGTATTGAAGATCTTGAGCAGGGATTAAAAGACGCAACCATTAAAAACAATCATATGAAATATATTATTCTGGATGGAATGATAAAAACTTTGGAAAAGCTCCCATTCAACCAAGAAGAGGCTAGGAATGAATATGATGTTAATTTAGCTATCAATCACCTAGCTAAGGTACGAGACATCTATAAGAAATGGGCTTTGATTGACTTAAACAAGACAGGCAGAGCATAGGGATTAGCATTCGAACAATCTTTTTTAGCAATCTATTTTAGCTGCACCGTTCTGTATTTGAGATCTTTCATCTCGAATCTATTGGATTTTCATTGTAAATTTCCTAGTTTCATATGTTTGGGTGATTCATTATTGTAAAAACTAACCGCAGCATATTGTTTTTCGCCAAGTTTCTTATCCTTTCAAGTCCCATTACCTAATGGAAGCGTTCTCATGATCTGGTCTAGGCTTAGTGGTTGGGGATCTTGGCTACATTTCGCAGAATTAAAGAAAAAAAATTAATAAATTATGTTATCTGTGCCAGCTTGATTTTAATGAAATCCTCGCTACTATTCGCTTGCATTTGGCGTAGTTCCCAAGATCGTAGCATTTTCAACATCGATGATGATGCCATTGCTGGACTGGTCGTTTATGGTAAACAGCAGATAATGCCTTCCTGCAACGTCGCCACGGTATGGAATCGGATTATCGCCAGGATTGAAAT
>JALHSR010000017.1 GCA_022865315.1 Methanotrichaceae archaeon
AACCGAGACTATACTGCGTACATTAAGGAAGGGCCATTACTACGGGGGGCCAGCAGCCGCGCTTAAGCGTGCTCTCGGTAACGGGTCCATGAGTGTATGTAGTAACGCAGAGAACAGGTCCTCCGTCACCTAGAACGCCCTTTACACGTAGAGTTTCATACAAGCCCAGAGAGGAAATCACAGAGTACGCCAGGACTTGGGGGATATGCCCTAGGGCCCTAGAGAGTTAGCACGTGGCATAATCTTAGAACTACATCTTTCAATTCCCTTTCATGGGAGTTTTCCATGCACTGCGGTTTAGGGGTAAAGTGGACTACTCAGTATGAGTATCGCTGGCTGTTTGGCGTTTCTAGGGCTAAAATTTCCCTCCAAATTAACCTAAAATGTTTTTGATACTAGTGCGCCACTAAGTATCATAAGCCGTTCCAAAGGATAAAGGACAATCACTGAAATACCTTTAGTTTCTCTAATAACCCTCAATGACAATAATGGCGACTTCATCAAACTCTTTAGATGAGTAGAAAGCCTCTCCTGGTTTACTGCACGATAAATACAATAATCATGTCTCAGGCTATTCCTCATATTGCCCCTAATATGGCGAGAACACACGCCTTTATCAACATGCCACTTAAGATGAGAACTCACACCTTTGTCAATGTTCCCTTTAAGGATTTCTTTATTCCTGGTGGGTATCATGGCATAAAATGTATTATCAGCAGAAGTTATATTTCGATGGTTATTGTCGTAAATGTCTAGTTCCTTGAAACCTTTTGTATCTCTTATTCTAATGCCTTGCGCAACATCATAGCCAAACTCTATGACGCTATTGGGAATACGTGGAAACCAATTTTTAGACAAGTACAAATCATGTTCAAAACCAGCACAATAATCTGTTTCCACAAGCGAGAAAGCATATCGCTGTGCATTAGACACCCCCTTCTTCTTGTTCTCATATACTTGCCAACCGAGTTTTTCGGCCACTTCTTTGCTATTATCGGTAGAGAAATCATCAACTATGAATTTCCTGTTAATTACCCTGGATGGAATAACCTCGCTAATTCGCTTTAATGTCAATGGCAACAATTTTTCACTATTACATGTACACATCCATATGTCAAAGGTTTTATCCAAATCAAGAATCACTTTTACCACTCTCAAAGTCCCTATCCAATTTTGCGATCTTAACCCTTATCTCATTTCAGGCGTTACTAACAAAATGTATATCTGCTGTCAAAGAATAAATTTTCCTCCAGCCTTCTCCCATAAACTCGTTTAGAAGCTTACTGCTATGAACCTCAACAACACATGGTTTATCTACTTTGGGCAACTTTAAAAGTAGTTCCTCGCATCCTTCCCCATCCATCTTCATAAAATCATAGTTGAACTTAAGATGCTCCAACGAAAAAGGCTCTGCAACAATTTCAACATTCCAATCATTTCTTTCCATGTTTTCCTTTAAACATTCAACCGCTTTAACGTTTGGCTCTACAGCTATAACTTTGTAAGCACCGTGTAAAAAGAAGAGCAATGCAGTCTCACCACGTCCAGCACCAACATCTAAAATAGTTTTTCCCTGTAAGGAGAAGTGTGGAATATAGTATTTTCCCCACACTTTCCATTCATCTACTATAAATGAAGCATGTTGACTTAGAAATTTTAGTGTGTTGCCTTTAGCTTCCAAAATTGTGTATTCTTTATTGTGTTCGATTTCATTTAGCCATCGCAAATCCCATAACAACCTTAAAGCTTCATGTGGAAGATAGGTACCATCCAAGATGTAGAATACTGGCACCTTTTTCCGCTTTGATAATCCTATCTTGACTTTTAACATTGTTTCGTCTCTGGATTTTTCAACATTTACTATTTTGACCCTTCTTGGGTTCTTCTTTCCTTGACACTTTTGTCATTTCTGTTCACTTTTGTTCCAGACTATGTTCTATTTCCTATAATCTGCATAGTAGGAAATATCCTTCTTCTTTTCTTGAAACCCTTCTTCTGTTATCACGTCTGCTTCTTCAAGCTTCGACAATTTTTCCAACTGCTGAAGTGGGCTTTCTGTCTCCTGCTGAGGCTGTGCAAAGACTGCGACAGGGGCTACTGACTGTTTGGCTTCTTGCTTCAGCAACAACTGTTGGCTTGAATTTTCGATTCAAATCCACGTTCACTGTTCCTTTTGGATGAGGCCCAGAACCTACATCGAGAGTTTCCATGTCCATCGCGTCAGGTTATTTATAACTATCCACTTTTATAACTATGTAGTCATTAAGAAACAATGAACGCCAATGAGGCGAAGAAATGCGAGAATTGTTTGTTACAGGCGCCAGCGGTTTGCTTGGCAGTAGAATGGTGGAGCCTGCCAAACACAATTATGAAGTCATTTCATTACATAACACACGTCCACTTCATTCAAACTCGCTAAGACTTGACATCACAAACTTAAGCGAAGTATTAAGTCTATTTAAGAAGCTTAAACCACACATGGTAATCCATACCGCCTCTGAAACCAACGTTGACAAATGTGAAACTCAAAAAGAACAAGCCTGGAGAATAAACGTTGAAGGGACACGCAACATAGCCTTTGCGTGCAGCAAAGTGGGCGCAAAACTCGTTTATATATCCACAGACTACGTCTTTGACGGCGAAAAAGGCCTCTACAAAGAGGAAGACAAACCGAATCCAATAAGTCACTATGGCATTACAAAGCTTGAAGGGGAAAACCAGGTCATTCAAAACTGTAATGACCACATCATCTTGCGTACTAGTGTTATATACGGATGGCATCAAT
>JALHSR010000199.1 GCA_022865315.1 Methanotrichaceae archaeon
CTAGAAAGACTATTGGATTCTCAAAGAATATTGAAGGCCTGAAAAATCAATTGGCCTTCTACATAGCTAATTATAACTTTTGCAGAGGTCATGGCTCATTGAAAAGATTAAGCGCAGATGGAAAAGTCAGAAAGTGCGCTCACGTAATGAATTGTGGTCTGATTGACCATAATTGGACTTTGAGAGAATTAGTCACTTATCCATGTTACATAACATCAACCAATTAAATGATCACTACCCAAATTTTGGAATGAGGTAAATTATGGGCGCTAAAAATTTTTGGACTCCGCGAATTTTTCTATAAAGACCTATCGAAGTATTATGATATCTTTATACTTGAGTACACAAAGCGGCCCCCAGTTCATATGCTTTCCTCAATTCTTCAGGCTTTTCTGCTATCTCACCGCGCTCATAAGCCCTTACTAGGATATTGCCAGCGAATTCCATACTAAGATAATGAAAGGACATGCAAAACATTTCTATGAGAGGTTTGCAGCAGTTTGGTCCTTCTTCTGAGGGAACTACTAATACGGCCTTTTTTTGGTTCATGCTTTTGCTAGCGATAAAAGGACGCAGCCTGTCTATTAGGAGCTTCATTTTTCCAGTAGGTCCATACCAGTACACAGGAGTCCCAAAGAATTATATCAGCCTCTTGAAGCATAGGATAGATCTCTTGCATATCATCTTTCAATGAGCATGTGAATGATCCTCTTTTGCAAGCGCGACAATCAAGGCACGGGAGAATATCGAATTCATAGAGGTACAGTTTCCTGCAAAGATATCCGCGAGATTCGGCTCCTTTTAGGATCTGATCGCTCAGAATATCCGTGTTTCCGCCTTTTCTGGGACTGCCAATTAAGGATAGGATTCTCAAGAAATCAATCCTCAGCAGATATTGTAGCGTGTTCCATCTGATTTCCTATTTACGTGGCCTTATTTCTTGCTATGTATCGAATCTGGCAGCTACTAACTCATTATGCAGATGAATAAGCATCTTGATATCTTAGAGATTCTTCAATTTTCAATCTTCAAAATATACACCTCTTATGGACTCAATCCACATAATCTCTTTCACACTTTAATTTCAATAAAAAGGAATTAAATTGGCCAAGGTAGAGGAAATTATAAAAACGCGATACGAGCTGAGTGAAGCTCAAGTCAATTATTTCGTTCCGGAATTAGATCCTCAATATGTTTCATCTCCGAAACATCAGTAAGTCCGGAGATGGACTCATGCTCCAGTTCGATGCCTATCTCTTTAGCCGCAGCAATAAGGTTTGTTCCTCCAACTAGAGCTAAGCCCAAATGGTCTCGCTCGACTGATACACCCAGAACATCCATGTTGGGTTCGCCTAGCTCCAAAACTCCCGCAAACTCTGCCTCGGCCATAAGGTCTAATACTTCTTCAATCAAATCTCGCGCTAGCATTGGTGCTTCCTGAAGATTTCCTAATATGCGCCCGCTTCCTGTTCTCATCATACCTGTTATGTTCGTCAGATCTTGGGCAATCAGGATATCAATCGGGTCGATAGTAGTTGCCCAATACATTAACATATCTGTAAACCTGACAGGTTCGCGTTCGATGACTTCGATTATTCCGCCCCCCTTAGGTCTAATCGGGATTCCGTGCTTCAAGAGGACGCCGGCAAATGTTAGGCTGCATGCAGTTTTGAGCTTAACCAGTTTCCCTTCATTCTCTACCTTGATTAAAGGGCAAACCGCCAAGCCACTCCGAATAGTATCATGAAAGACGCTCAGCGTTTCCTCAAATAGAGCTCTTTTTACTAGTGTTGTATTGGTAATAATATTTCCCTTCATTCTGGAAGGGTCGAAGCTAACTTGTTGCATCTGGTTTTCTATACGGGCTAGAGTAAATATCAGAGTTTGGGAGGACATATTGGTCATTTCATTTGTCTTCGAGCCATAAAGGACCTTAGAAGCTATCTTATATTCCTTCCTCCATATTATAAGTAATGCTGCGCCAGAGGTTTGTTCTAGACACAACTGCACTAACGGATTCAATGGCATGGGAAAGCGAAGGCTGCATTGATATCTGCGATGGGATGAATGCTATTCTTGGTAGAATAGCTCAAGGTAGGCTTTACCTTGGCATAAGCTGCTACGTCCCCTATCCTTCAGTTTACAATGAGATTAAAGATTTTGTCAGGCATAATAATTGCGAATCTTCCGTCCTGAGCAAAGTGGACACTTGGCTAGTTAAAAAAACCCCAGACAGGTATAAGGTCAAGGTTCCATCAAAAATTTTCTATGAATATGTGGATTATATGCGTAGCAGGATTAACAAGGGTATGAATATATCAGAAGAGGCAGTATGGGAATCCGTTTCTCGTTGCATTGCTTTGAGTGAGACTGGAAACCTTAGAGAAATGAAAGAGGAAATTGAGCGGGAAGTAGTCGGAGGAATAATCCGCAAATTTAGAGAGAAATACCGGGCTGCGCTTCGTTATGGCATCTTAGATAGCGCCCCAGACATCGATGTTCTTCTGCTTGCTAAGGATTTGGACGCCGCAGTAATCTCGCAAGACCTTGGCATTCAGAGATGGGCGGAGCAGCTCGGCCTTAGGTTTATGGAGTCTAGATCCTTTCCAGTCATGATCAAAGAGTATATGAGCTCAATGGAGCAAGGAGTCATATTAGAAGAAGCAAGCGAGGAAAGGCTAATCTAGATAACTTTTGGGCGCAGGATAACCATTTATTTAGTTTTTTTAAAACAATATTTAATAAATCATTCATTTTTGAAGAGTGACAGAATTGTCGCCATTCGCAATTCTGCCAAAGCTCTCTTGATTATCATTTTAGGATACAGATTGCTTTTGGTTGTCTTATAAGTAATGCCAGGCTCTCTGAAATTGAAAATTCCAGTTTCTCCCCTACCGGTCCTGTGAAACCTATGGTCATATCTTGGCCAAGGACAATTGATGAGAACTGTCGACCAGATGCCATAAGCGCTCCGCCGCTATCGAGAAATGGAGCTTTAAAGATCCCATCCGTTACCAAGGATTGGATATACTCTAGTTCTGTTCCTCCTTGGGGATATCGTCTAAAGAGTAGATTGTAACGGCTGGGCGCCAGCGCTAAGATATGAGGTTCGTGGAATCCCGCTTTATCCATTATTGTGATAGCAGAGATAATATCTTCTACAGCTTTTCCGATGTTATCCCAATTAGATAACTTGAATTTACTTGCGCCATCTGCGGTCAACAATCCTTGTATGCCCGGCAATCCATTGAAAATCAAGGAATCCTCTTGAATTGCGATCTCAATAGCTGCTGATGCGGCTGGTTCAAAATTGATTGGCATACCTTCTCTTTCTGAGGCGGCCAGATCACGTTTACTTAACTCAAAGGTTCTATGGATGAGGCTTAAGGGCACGAAAGAACTGGAAATGAAGCCACTCTCTGCCTTCTTGTCTCCTAGCGGCACTGCCTTCAATCCCAGGCCATAGGGGCCTTCGATGTGTAGTAATCGACGGCCAGTCAGGACGCGTTTGGCTGCCTCTGTCATACTCTGGTCCAACGCTTTCCAGATCTCAGATCCGATGGGCGCATCTTCTCGCCCCAAGAAATTGCTATTCATTTTCAAGCCTCAGGTTACTTTTTAAGCGACCCGATAGTCGTTTCAGGGGCTTCTGATTTCGCATCGGTAGCCGGAGCAGCCAGCTCGTTCGCCATTTCATCAACTTCATGTGCACCTTTGGCCAAAAAAATGTCTTCATCTGTAGCTAGTATGCTTATTAGACGAGCAAACTCGCCGGCATGAACACGTTCCTCATTGGCAATATCAATTAGGACTTTTTTGGCCAGAGAATGATCAGTGGCTTCTGCATGCGCCAAATATATATGCACAGCTTCATGCTCAGCTGCTAGATTAAGGCGCAACGCACGTAGTAATTCTCCTATTGTAAGCTTTCTCTCTGGCAACATACCACTAAATGGATTAGTGAATTCGGGCATTTCGAATCGCCTCTTATGAGCGGCTCAAGTCAGAGTCCAGCAATGCGCTTCATTTGAAAAGACCAAGGCTTTCATTCCAGCTTGCCTTCAATTTCCCAAATGGGAAAAGGTCTTACAGCCTCAGAATTCTACCGTTAGGTCCATTCACCTAGGATTCTGGGCTTCTCTTTCTCGACGGCCCTCGCCTTTATCAGTTCTTCTCAAAAATACATATGTCTTTTGGTGAGATTTTCAGTTAGCGTTTTGCGCAAAATCTGCTGGGGGAGCAAAAAATTAGCTAATTTCTATTCGACACATGCCCAAAATCTCTTCGATCAAAGCTCTATTGACCATTCAGGAAATTTAGAATTCAGAATTGTAAAGCATAGCTATTTCTTAGACTTCAAAGAACCTCAAAATCTTATTCAAGGCTGCCCTAAAAAATTCTTTAGCTAGCCTTGCATACTCTTCGTTGCACAAATTAAGCGTTAGGTCTGAAGATACCTCCTTTAGAGATGTCATTAAGATGCCCGAAGTCTCTATGGAGCCAGGGCAAAACGCATGGATCTTGGTCTTGTCTTCAGTACCGCAAATTCCCAAAAATGGAAATATGCGGCACGCCCATGGTCTTTCCGAATATATCCGGCAAGTTTTCCGTTTTGTATCATAGAATTTGCATGGCAAAATATGTTTAAAATCCCATGCTCCAGGTTTCTCTGGATCGGGTATTGTATATTTCTTTATTGCTTTATTGACCGGAATCTTTTGGCTCTTAGCGATAGGAACAATATCTTCCTGGCTCAAACGAATGGGATTGCCGGTTGCGCAACAATTTCCACACCTCTTGCAAATAAAGAGAATATGGCAGGCAATACGGTGATAATCAATGTATAGAATACCTTGGTACGGTGGAATTAAAGAACAACGAGTCGTCCGACGAGATAGCCTGCAACAACTTGATGGCAACGGTTTTTGGATCAATCATGCAGATTTCTGTATTTCTATCGAATCAATTCGAAAACCGACATCTGATTTAAAGTCATTCTCTTGGGGATTGCGTTCAAACATTTATTTACCATAATTTCTTCTAGTGTAACATGGCCAAGGAGATCGTTCTGATTGGAAGGGCTAACGTCGGAAAGTCCACTCTTTTTAAAGAGCTGACTGGCAAGAAGGTCCGAGTTGGCAAACGTCCGGGCATCACGAGGGAGGCAATCAAAGTCAAGGTGGGTGGTGTATTCTATGTGGATATGCCAGGCTTTGGCTACATGAAGAACTATCCCAAGGGAAAGCAAGAAAAAACAAAAAGATTTATTATAGATTATTTCGAGCAAAACCGGGATGAAATACTTTTAACCATTCAGGTTATTGATGCTTCATCTTTCTTGGATATTGTCGGCCGATGGGAGGACAGAGGGGAGGTGCCTATTGAGATCGGACTATATGACTTTCTTAATGATTTGGGATTGGATGTGATCTTGGCCGCAAATAAGATGGATAGGATCGCCAATCCTGATGATGCTTTGGATATGATAGTAGAGAAGTTTGGCATGCTTCCTCCTTGGAGGCAGTGGCTTGACCATGTAGCACCAATAAGCGCAAAAAAGAGTGAAATCGAATCTCTAAAGAAGATAATTGGGAAAAAAATTGCAGTCAATCCCAGATAGAAATCCATATGAATCTCCAGCTCAAAAGACTTTGAGTCACTAGATTTCGAAAAGGATTATTTCCTCGCTCATAAAAAAAATCCAATCTTTATCTCCTTCAGAATCAAGCTGAATATACCATTTTTTTTCATCCTGAGCCGGATTCAGTAATGTTGGTTATTACTTTTTCAGTTATACTGGAATTAGATTGCTAAAAATGGTCATTCCGGCAAATAAAGATCTGAAAAATTTGGGAGATTGGTCTCTGCCACCCGCATTGTCTTATGAAAACATCCTAAATGAATCTTCGCTACTTTCCTCATCGAATCCCAGAACTTTTTTAATTGCCTTGTCAAAGTCCAATGCATCAGCAGCGTTGGCATTGCGTCTTAAAGCGTTCATTCCCGCTTCAACCACGATTGCCTTTAAATCGGCCCCGCTTGCACCTTCGGTCTGTTTTGCTATCTCTAGGAAATCTACATTCAATCTCTTCATATTACTTGCATGGATCAAGAGGATTTTATGTCTGGCTTCCACAGTGGGCATGGAAATTTCAATAATCCTATCGAACCTTCCTGGTCGCAGAAGAGCTGGATCTAGGATATCAATTCTATTTGTAGCGGCAATTATCCTGACATCTCCGCGACTCCTGAATCCATCCATCTCAGCAAGGAGCTGCATCATTGTTCTATTTACTTCAGCGCTACCCGTCGTACCATCATGGGTTCTTATGCTTCCGACAGCATCGATCTCATCTATGAATATGATGGATGGCGCTTTGTCCCGAGCCATCTGGAAAATGTCGCGAACAAGTTGTGCACCTTCTCCGATAAATTTATGCACTAACTCTGATCCTGACATATGGATAAAGGTTGCCTTGGATTCATGAGCAACGGCTTTAGCTAGCAATGTCTTGCCAGTTCCAGGTAGACCAAAGAGCAATACGCCGCGAGGCGGCTCGATTCCGATCTCTCTAAATATCTCAGGCTTAGTGAGAGGTAGTTCAACAGTCTCTTTTATTTCTTGGATTTGATTGTCCAGGCCGCCTATTTGATCGTAAGCAACGTCTGGGGCTTCTATCAGCACCATAATCTTAGCTCGTGCATCAAGCGAACGGTCCAAGATTCTGACAATCGTCAGCGAATTGTTAATTGCCACTCGAGTATTTGGCTGAAGTTTGTCTATCAATTCTAAGGGTACTGTTGTAATGAACTCCTGGTTGTTGCCGTGTTGCCTCAGCAAGACGTAATCTTCTCCTACTTCAACAATCGTGGCCAGGAATAGTGGCATTCTCCTGAGCATAGCATTTTCTTTCTTAAGCCTCTCTACTTCGCGTAAGTACTTCTTATTAGCTATAAGGGACTCAAAGAGTTTGGCTCTTACCTCTTCTCTTTCCACTTTTGTAGTCTCAAGCTCTTCTGCCAGATTTTCGTTTTCTATTTCGAGGGCGGAGATTCTTTTCAAAAAAGTCTCCTGAATTGTTTCTGGACCTGAAGCGGTCGTAGATTCACTCATACAATTTAATGCCCTGAGTATTCCATACTTATAAAACCATTCTTGGAATATATTTCGAGCCAGATTGATTTGGATAATACAAATTTTTTTGAGCTTCAATTGGAACGAAATCCAGCATCAAATCTCGACGCTCTCAAATGACGTTCATAATTTAAAATTATATTAATTATAATTTCCTACAAATCTCGTAGAATCGATTAATTTTTTAAGCCATTTCTCGAAAAGATATTAATGCGCATTCACTGATAAGCTAGCGTTGTGATTACATGATTGAAATCCAGAAATACTTTGATCCTCAATTTGAAGTCGTGGAGCGCAAAGGCATTGGGCATCCTGACACTTTGGCAGATGGCATTTCTGAATCAATCTCTCGAGCCCTTTCGAAGACTTATTTAGATGAGTTCGGCCAAATCTTGCATCACAATGTTGATAAAGTCCTAATAATCGCTGGAAAGAGCAATCCTGAGTTTGGAGGGGGCGATATCTTGGTTCCGCCTTCTATAGTCGTTGGTGGAAGGGCGACCAAGACGCGCACCAAACCCATTAATGAGGTTCTTAAGAAAGCAGTAGCAGACTTTCTTTATCAAACAATCAACCTCAAAGATTTCAAGATTGAGCCCAGAGCCGAGGCAGGAGCACCAGAGCTGAGAAGCCTCATTGGGAGGGGAGCCAATGATACTTCGATTGGTGTGGGTTTTGCGCCTTTGAATTCAGTAGAAAAGTTGGTCCTTAATTTGGAAAAAGAGATAAAAGGTGTGAGAGGAGTAGGCGAGGACATAAAGATTATGGCCGTGCGTATTAGAACTATTCTCAAGATCATTGTGGCAGCAGCTATGGTTTCTAGGTATATTAACTCAAGAGAGGAATACGAAGAAGCTAAATTCAAAGTTATGGAGAGAATCAGCCAACGAGTTGATGCCGACATTTGCGTCAATTGCGCGGATTCAGGAGATAATATCTATCTCACTGTTACAGGAACATCGATCGAAATGGTGGATGATGGGGCAACAGGAAGGGGTAACCGTGGCAATGGGCTGATAACCCCAATGAGGCCTATGACCATGGAGGCCATCGCTGGAAAGAACCCAGTGAGCCACGTTGGCAAGATCTATAACATCGTTGCTGAGAAGGCTGCGAGGGAGATAGCAGAGATCGAGGATGTAAAAGAGGCCTACGCAACCTTAGTAAGCAAAATAGGTTCACCATTGAATCAGCCTCTATTACGAGGTATCAGAATTCACGGAGATCTTGAACTAAATTCATCTCTTGAATCAAAGATCAATTGCATCATAGATTATTGGCTCGAATCGACAAACGAGCTAGTTGAAGAATTTGTCAAGGGAAAGCTGACTATTTACTAATCACATCCTTCTGAATCTCTTTTTTGGCCATTTCCCTTCTTTGTTTGGCCGTATATCCAATAGTTTTTTCCAGAAAGTTTCTGAATTTTTTATTTGTGTCAATAACTATATCATCACTAGCTTTGGCTACAGACTCTGTAACGATAAATAGGCGCCCATTCTCTATCCAGACCTAAGCGCGTTTTAGAGTGCCATAGCTAAATTGGAGTTTCCCATCTATCTCTATTATTTGAACGGAGAATTCATCCTCAAGTATCTTCTGAATCCTCGCAATATCGGGCTTGAAACCTTTCTTGAATGGGTAATTCATAAGATTCTCTAAATATATTTAACTAAATATTTTTTTATTAGAATCTTTTTATTAGATATGTGCATAAGATGCTATAATTCCCAACTCTTCCTCGATCCTTAGAAGCTGGTTGTACTTCGCGGTTCTCTCGCTGCGGGCCGGTGCTCCAGTTTTAATCATCTCTGCACCTAGCGCCACAGATACATCTGCAAGCGAACAATCTTCAGTTTCTGCAGACCTGTGGCTAGCCATAACTTTCCAGCCGGATCGAAAAGCCTTTCTGGCTGCTTCAAAGGCTTCAGATATGGAGCCAATTTGGTTTAGCTTGAGTAACAGGCCATTGGTAGAGCACATTTTTATTCCTTTTTCGAGGCGTTTGATGTTTGTCACATAGAGATCATCGCCGATAATGATCGATCCCTTTAATCTAGCTGTGATCTTGGCAAAATCGTCAAATGCCTCTTCCTCAAAAGGATCTTCGATCGAGATTATTGGATATGTATGGACCAATTCTGCATAAAAGTCTAGCAGTTCACCTGGTGAGAGCCTATCTCCGTCGATAGAGTATCCCCCATCTAAATAAAAGCTTGAGGCTGCAGCATCCAAGCCAATTTTGATTTCTTCAGCATAGCCTGAGGCATCCATAGCGCTCATGATAGCGTCTAGAGCTGCCTCGGTTTTTGATAGAGGCGGTGCATAACCTCCCTCTAAGCCGACATTTGTAGCGCCGACACCGTAACGTCCTTGTAAGATGTTGCCAAGGGCGTGATAAGTTTCCACTGATATTCTTAGAGCTTCTTTATAGCTATCAGCACCGATAGGCAGGATCATAAATTCTTGAATGGCTAGTTCGTTTCCAGCGTGTTTTCCCCCATTTAGAACATTAAAAGATGGTATCGGTAGGCAACTTGCATCTATTCCGCCTAAATACTTGAATAAAGATATACCAAGGCAAGAGGCAGCAGTTTTAGCTGTCGCTAATGAAACGCCCAAAATGGCATTAGCGCCTAGTTTGGATTTATTTGGCGTTCCGTCCAATTCGATCATCGTTTGATCGATCTCCCGCTGAGCTATTACATTCATGCCCATGATCTTGGGAGAAATGATTTCATTCACATTCTTGACAGCTCTTAAAACGCCTTTGCCAGCATATCTGTCTCCTCCATCACGGAGTTCCAGTGCTTCATGAGATCCTGTTGAGGCGCCTGATGGAACGGCCGCTCTGCCAAAGCCACAACAAGTCCAAACATCTACTTCTATAGTAGGATTTCCGCGTGAATCAAGGATCTCACGAGCGCGAACATTTTCGATCTCGAATGACATTTCTACCACTGAGCTTCCTTTAGAAGCGACTTATTTAACCATGGCGACAAGAGCTGGCTAAAGGAAGTTAGATGCTGAATCTGTTATGCACTGAGAGGATATTCTAATGATTAAGCAATTCAAATATCTCATATCTCTTGCTGTAAAATAATTTATCTTGTAGTAGTAAGTAGGGGGTTTTTTTTAGCCTGCAAATAGCGTAATTTCCTCCTATAGGTAATTTCAGCATCGTTTTCCCTTGAATTTGCTCGTTATTGATAGCGAGCTCCTCCAAATTTGTATTCAAGATAACGGATTCAAATAACGATGCATCAATCTCGGCTAACAATTTAATCCAAGTGGTTTTCGCATCATTAGTCGACAAATCGATCGAAATAAATATTCTTGCCAGAAACCTTCAAAGGAATGCCAAATGCTACGCTGCAGCCCTCTAACCAGCCGAGAGATAAAGCACTCACTCCTACAGTATACATAATGCGGTTATCAATATTATGTAGACTTGCAGTCTTCACGGCCGAGCCTAATGCTATGCCTAAGTCAGTTATTTTTACAATGCAGTTCGGGCCGCGAAAGGTTTTATCCATGCTATCAACCTTTTGTCTCTCAAGCATCTCGTTGCATGTTGCAAATCCGCAGGCTCCACAATCTAAGCCTACGACTCCTTCCTTCTGGGAGGCGATCAGCACACATGCATCGCTTTGTTCTATATTTCCGGCGTCTCTTAAAAAAAATTTTAACTTCCGGATCTCACCCTGGCGACGCATCTCAGCGGAAAGCTTCTTGAGGTCTTCACCTTTCACGATTTTTATCGTTATCGAGTCGAAGCCTCGCCCTTTCGGTGCGGTACGAGCAGCTATCTCCATTAGCTCAGCGACAGTTTCCAATGCACCCTTGGTCATAGATAGGTTAATAGTATTTCAATAAACTTAAAAGGACTGTCATATTGGCTCAGTCAGTTCCCTTGTGTAGCATTCATTGGTTTGAGTCTTTCTTTTTGCTATCTTATTGATTGCTGCTCTGACAATTTCTAATAATTAAGTGCATATTTGATCGTAATTTACTCGGAATCTGCAAGCGAGACATGCAGGTTTGATCCCCTCAAAATCCATGTGGATTTTGGAAAGATATGCATGGAGGCATTCATAATCAAGGGAAAATTTGGAGATTCGTCTTCCAATACGTCACTATTATTTAAAAAATGATTCTTGGATAGGAATATATAAGAATTGAGAAGTTATTCTTTTTGCCTTACTTGATAAAGCAACTTGCCAATTCTGTTTATAGCTTCATTCAGCCTGAGTTGAGATGTGGCATAAGAAAGTCGCACATATTTTTCACCTCCAGATCCAAAAGCTGAACCTGGTGTGGCGGCGATGAGTGAATTCCTCAAGAGCATTTCACTGAATACATCACCATTGCCGAACTCCGAGACATCTGGAAAGACATAGAAGGCTCCTTCAGGCATGCTGCAGGGTATTCCTAAAGCTCTTAGACTTGAGACAAACATATCTCGTCTGGCTCGGAACTCATTTACCATAGATTTCATATCGTCTTGTGGACCATGTAAGGCTGCAATTCCTGCTTTTTGCACGAATGTAGTGGCTTGGGAAACAGAATGGGAAAGCAGCCTAGAAACCCATTTCATATCTTCCTTCGACCCAGTCAGATAACCAAGCCTCCAGCCTGTCATAGCGTAAGCTTTTGAAAATCCGTTGATTGTAACCGTCCGGTCTTCCATGCCGGCCATTGAACCTATACTAATATGCTCCTTGCCGTATATTATCTTCTCATAGATCTCGTCTGAAATGATTGCTAGATCGTGATCACAGGCTAGGTCGCGAACCTCCTTTAGAACGTTCTTTTCAAGAACGGCTCCTGTGGGATTGGAAGGCGAGTTGATAAGAATAACTTTTGTCTTAGTGGTTATGGTTTCAGCTAGTTCCTCGGGCATGAAGTTTTCATCTACTTTTCCCCATATCACGCGGCCACCGGCGAAGGCCACGCATGGCTCGTAGCTCACCCATGATGGCCCGATAAGCACTAATTCATCACCTTCTTGGATCAGGGCTTGAATAGCAGCGAATACTGCCATCTTGGCTCCAGGTGTAACCACTATGTCGTCCGATGTTACTTCCAAAAGGTTTTCAGCATTGAGCTTTTCAGCAATGGCCTGCCTTAAATCGGGAATTCCTGCGGTAGGTGCATAATGTGTATCACCAGCTTTTATTGAGTTACAGCCAGCTTCCACGATATGTTTTGGGGTATCAAAGTCTGGCTCACCTAAACCTAAATCAATTACATCAAGACCATTGGCATTTAGCCTCTTAGCCATGGCTGAGATCTTCATCGTTGGAGATTCTTGTATAGATGCCAGCCGTTGTGATACCAAGGTCAATCACTCTCCAGACTCTTTAGCAGTTTAACGGCAGCTTCAACAGCACGTTTGGCATAGTCGATGCGTTTGTGTGCATCCGGCCTTGACATCTTAGGCCCTGTAATTCCCAGTGTTACAGGTTTGTCATGTTCAAGAGAAAGATCGATAAGTTTACGTGCAGCATGCTGGGCCACGATCTCGTCATGTGCTGTATCTCCTTGAATCACGCAGCCTATAGCAACAACTGCGTCGATATCGTCGCGAGATAACAGTTTTTTTGCTGCGATTGGTATATCAAAAACCCCAGGAACATAGATTACTGATCTAACCTCCGCCCCAAGGAATTGGGCATGTTCCTTGCCCAATAGTTCCATCTGATAAGTAATGTCCCTATTGAATTCAGAGAC
>JALHSR010000200.1 GCA_022865315.1 Methanotrichaceae archaeon
ATCCTTTCATTAATTTCAGCCAGTATATCAAATCTCAACTGCTGTTCACCCACAAATTTATTTAATCCATGACTGTTTCCAATTGAAACTGCAAGAGCATCTACTCCCGTATATTCAACAAATTCTTCTACTTTTTGAGGATCAGTAAATCTTTGTCCATCTATTTCCATGTCATCTTCTTTCCCTCCAATAAAACCTATTTCCCCTTCCACTGATACCCCAAATTTACGAGCATAATTCACAACCTTTTTAGTTAATTCCAGGTTATAATCAAAACTGGAAGGTTTACCTTCCTTATCAAAAGTCCCGTCTATCATGACAGATGAAAATCCGAAATCAATTGCTTCCCTGCATTGGTCAAAGTTTTGACTATGATCAAGATGCATTGCTATAGGAATCCCTGGATTCTCTTTTATTGCAGCATCGATTAAGTAAGCTAGATATTTAGAATATTTAAGACTTTTTTTACTTATCATTATAATAAGTGGAGATCTGCATATGTTTGCAGCCTCAACAATACTTTCGATCTGCTCCATGTTGCTTATGGCAAAGGCTCCAATGGCATAATCTCTCTTCATCGCATCTTCTAATAAAATTTTTGTTGGAACTTTGGACATTAAATTTCCCCTTCACCTTTTCTAATTATTTTTGTTTTCATAATCCTAATTCATTACCTTCTCTCATAGACTCTTACCGGAAGATCTGTCAATTTCCTCGTAATCCCTTCATTATCAATTGAATAGGCTTCTTCATGCCTGAATCCAAAATAATCCGGGTGTCCATATAATCCAATATCTATCATAGACACAATATTTTTTGGAAAATTGTAATCACTGAAACGGGTAGCAGCTCTTCCTTCAAAAGCTTCTGAGATTCCAGTTCCGTGAGCAGAACTATACATTTGGTATTGTCCCAATCCAGCTTTTTTATGAAATTCACGTGCTGTTATATCAAGATCACGAGCAGGTTTGCCAAAAATATACTTTTCTACAGCCAGTTCGTGTACTTTCAAACCATGCTCAAGAAATTCAGCTTGTCCTTTATTTGCGCCACCGACCACGATTGTACGGCTTGGCGCTCCTGAGTAGCCTTCGTATCTGGGACATGCTCCCAAGATACAAACGTCACCGTTATTGATTATTTTATTACATGATCTACCAATGATTGTATTAATTCTTTTTCCGGTTGTAACCAGGGTATCGTATCCGTAGTTATAAGCGCCCATTGATTTGCACACATAATCCCCATAGGCAGCGACTTCCAGTTCCCGCATCCCAGGCTTAATATTTTCTATCATCTTTTTTATTGCTTCTGCAGCTATGACATTTGCAATCCTTATCATCTCTTGCTCATTTTTACTCTTAATATAACGGGCTTCTGCAAGGATTTCTGTTGCATCTACAAATTCCACATTCTCTCCAACATTGTTTTTAATTAATTCCATCCATCCAACAGAAATAATATCTTTAGTAGTTAAAAGGCCCACACGTTTTATTTTTTTCCCTTCTACTGTTTCATCAATGACTTCTTTTAAAGAAGAGAACTCTGCCTGTGGGTAATCCTCCCAGGAAAGCTGAAATTCTTTTAGATATCTCCATACTCCGGCACGCATGGATTCTTTGGCGTATTCTACGCTCTCAGGACCTCCTAATACAATCATTTTTGCCGGAGAAATCAATATCGCAGCCGAAACTTCCAAATGAGGATCATATCCTGATAAATAAAAAACATCTCCAGGTACCAATGGAGAACTATAAGCAATACCCAGATCTATGCTTCTTCTATCCATTTCAATCTGCAACTTCTTAATCCTGTCTTCAAACTCTTCTTTTTGTATCTTTTTTGTAGTATCTATTTTCGGTAGTTCTCCTCTTATTTCCATACTTTATTATCTCCATATAAATTTCATGATAAATATATTAATATTTTATTCCTTTACTGCACCGGCGGTCAGGCCCTTTATAATATAACGCTGAAATACTAATACAAAAATTACGGGAAAGATTATTGCCAGTATAGCTGATGCAGTTATATTTCCATACTCTATAGAATACTTTGAAACGAAT
>JALHSR010000201.1 GCA_022865315.1 Methanotrichaceae archaeon
AGCCTTTCGTTGGGGAGGGGCTCAATGTCGACTTCTTCAGGAACATTTGGCTCCATCGCATCAGTCGCAGAATTGGAATAAATTGGCTCACCCTGAGCTTTTGTATCGGGGAGATCTGGGGGCATAACCCCGAAATATCGAGCCTTGCCCTCAACAGCCAGCACCTTTCTTACATCAGTCAGGTTGGTTTTCGGCGCAGGATCCTTGACGGGCAACTCCTCAGAGGGCGCTGATTGGGTCTTTAGCCTTTCTTTTGGGATAGGTTCCGCCTCATCACCATTGAGCATGGAATCCATGCTGGTTGTCGACTCGGAGTAACTCACTTTTCCATTAACTTTCTGACCGGAGAGGTCGACAGCCGTAATTCCGACATTTCGAGTTATGCCTCTGATGGCGAGCAATTTCTTCTCTTTAGGATCGAGCTGCGAGAGAACGCCAACCACTCTATCCCCGTCAGATACTACTCTTATCTTTCGTAACTGACCGATACCGGTGTTTTCTAGTTGCACATAGGTAACGTTGTCGGATGACGAGTTTACGAATGCATCCAAGCCAGATTGTACAGCTGCTACTTTAAGGATCTGCTGACTTACAGATCGATCCGAGAATTCTTTAGAGGGGCTTTTAATTTGGGAGGAAGAATCACTATCATATGCTGGGGGTGAAGGAAACAGATAGATAAAGGCAGATGCAAAGAGGACCAGCATCGAAGCTACTATCAGAACTGGGCCAATATATTTATGAAGTTTGCCCAAAGGCAACCTTCGCCTGCCTCTCCCTTTTCCCATCTACTCCCTTCCATCCCCTCGAAATATCCCTTCTGGCGAGAGTATAAACTAATTCCCTTCTCATCACTTTATTATTATTACAGCTATAAATGGATTTCGGAAGATGCTGGTTCAGACATGTGAGGATAATTATCTTTTAATAGCGGTTTGAAGTAAATATATTCATGGAACCTTTGCCAGCTTTTTTGGCAACCATCCTGCTATTGAGTATCATGGTCCCAAAACTGGGACCGTTCTTGTGTTTGGTGATATCCACTCTCATCGATGGCTCCTTTGTCGGCATCGGCGGGAACCACTTGCCTCTGATGAGCGAAGGTCTTGGAAGGATATTCTCCCAATTGGCCGTAATAGTCTTCTGTGGGGCTATTCTTGCGGAGTACTTGCGCAAGACCGGAGCTCTAGAAAAGGTTGTATCTGATCTGCTTGAACTTTCCAAAAAAGTGCTGGTTGTCTCGGGGTTGGCTGGGTACCTGATATCCCTCACTGTGATGTGCAGTATCACTGCCTATATGATCTTGGAACCACTTGTAAGTTATCTAGGACAGAAAACAGGGGAATCCCCAACCGAAAGTTACTTTTTATGACTGCCGCTTGCTCTGTGATCTCTTTCAATTTGATCTACCCATCACCAGTAGCAGTAACTTTATCTAGTTCACTTAATGTGCCACCCGAAGATCTCTTAGCCGCAGGAATTCCCATTTCTATGATCCTTTTTGCCATAGGCGATGTCTATATGCTTCGGTTGCCCGCAGAGGGGATTAAGCATTCGGAATGCATTGTTCCCAGCATCTCAAGGGCTAGAGCGTGGATTCCATTAGCGGTAACTATGATTCTAATTGTATTAGGCATTTTTTCTGATAAGCTCGGGCTGATTGGCAATCCGAGTATCGCTCTACTATCTGGAGCCTTGATCTGTTTGGCTCTGGCAAAAGATAAGATTCGAGATATGATTCATTCCGCTTCCAGGCGCGCCGGGGTTATAATGCTGGACCTTTGCGGAGCAGGAGCTTTAGGCTAGGTTGTTTCTCATAGTGGCCTTGGCCAGAACCTATATGATCATTTAAGCAAAGCGTTTCCCCTATTGCTTCTGCCATTCTTGGTGGCATCTATCTTGCAGCTGGCTCAGGGATCTAGAGTGGTGACGGCTGTCGTATCCTCTCAAATGCTAAGTGGCTATCCTTTGGATGGTCTTATATTGGCCTTGCTTATTAGTGCAGGAGCATTCATGTTTTCCTATATGACTGACCCTTATTTTTGGTTGATCAAGGAATCAGTCGGATCTGGCACAAGGGAGGTCCTTTATGGATATACTATCCCCTTGAGCCTGATGGGAATAGTTACGTTCATAATTGTGTCCTTGTATTGGACATTCCTATAGAATTCGAATACATTCTCTATGTGCCTGCTGAACAATACAAGATATCTCATCGAGATCTATAGAGTAGTGAAGGTGACTGGAACAATAGCAATCCGTTGAACCAAAATTTCGAATTGATGCTAATTGGGCTCCTATTTGACCAGCTATGAAGCACTCAAGATTTCGGTCGGTAAAGGTGATGATAGATTCCTGAAGACTTGCCAGTGGCAGAAGATAATCAATGTGCCATTTTCTGGTCGTGTTCTGACCATTCATGACCCGAATATGTCTTTCAAGCCGTTTTAATCCGGCTGGACCGCGTGCGGAACCCGTATAAGCATAATATCCTCCAGCAAAGATTACAGGTCCGAGAGAACCTACATAGACCTTTTCCTCCTGTTCAGTCCTTAGAACCAGCGTGTAGATACCCTTTTCCACAATAATCAGCTTCTAGCTGATGTGTTTTAGCTTAGTTCTTATACATTTGTAATACGAGATTTATATCAGAGCAAGACTTTTCTATGAGTAGGATTATGAATGCCCACGGGGTGAAATTCAGTGAAATTGTTTATAGGATTGGTCTTGACGCTGATGCTCACTTCCGTCGCTTTGGCGGAGGGAGTGACACAGCAGCTCGGACCGTATAACGTATCGTTTGACATGAAGTCCAATATGAAATATCAGGTCCAACCGGGTAATCCAATCGAATCTCCTACAGCTACGCTTTATCCTTTGGCAGTAGTAACAGATAACAATACATTTTCAATTATTGAAATCTATGAGAGCAAAGAAGCAACAGATTCGACTGCAGACATGTGGAAAGTTATCACTGGCTTGAGCTTAAGTAGAATCGGATTTAATGTAACAAAATCAGAGGATAAAGTGATTGATGGAAAGAAGGGCTTTGTGGTGACAGCTGAGCCATTTCCTCAGAATACAGCTGCACCTGCTCAATTAACTCAAGCCTCATATTGGATGGATAGTAAAGAATGTGGTGAATGCGGACCGGTTTCCGTAGGGACAGTTAGAATTGCCATCGGATCGTCCTACCCAAATGACGTGACGGACGGAATACTCAACAGCTTAAAAATAATGAAGAGCCAGTAGGCCTTCAAAAAGAAGACCTATTCTGACTTTTTTCTTTTTTCTAGCAAAAGGGAAACTATTTAATATTGCCTTTTATTTGCCTTAAAATTGGAATGAGCGGGGTTTGCCAAGTTGGCCAAAGGCGCGGGACTTAAGATCCCGTCACGTAGGTGTTCGCGGGTTCGAATCCCGTACCCCGCACTCCGCGCGTCGATTTTCCGTCTTTAACTTCCGTAGATTTCTGCCATAGGTGACTAAATTCTTTTTCGGAACTGCTTCAAGGATGATGCAAATACCAAAGAAGCGGTTAGATGTAAACTGGGACCGAGAAGTTAAAACTGAAGATCTAACACTTGCATTAAAGCATTATAGTCGGCATCTTGAAGACTTGGGTCTTAGGAAATCAACCATAACCTCGTATGTTTTCCGAGTGAGCAAATTTCTGGAGTTCGCACAAGATGATGCACCCAGAGTAGAAGATTTCACAAGATTCCGTGAAATGATTCATGAAAAAAAACTCTCTCGAAGTTCAATCAATAACCACTGTTTCGCTATCAAAAGATATTACGAGGTGTGCGGTCAAACCATCGCCTTCAATTTCGTCAGACCGATGAAACGATTCCACACTTTTTCGATGAAAATGATATTGCCAAGCAATTCATAGTCTGCCATAACCTCAAGCACCTTGCGATGCTTCAGACATTGTTCTATGGATGCTTGAGAGCGTCCGAGTTATGCAATTTAGATGATCGTGACCTAGACTTGAAATCATTAATCCTGCGGGTTGAAGGCAAAGGCGGCAAAGAGGCGATGGTCTATATCACAGACGATTGTGCGAAGACTCTCAGACGTTATCTAGAAGTCCGTGCGCCTCTCGTGATAGATGGTCGCAAACCTTTGTTTTACACAGACTTCGGCGGACGGAATCCAAAACGCTCCTTATATGCCACTTATAGGCGTAAATTTTTAACGACATATAAGAAAAAGAGCCGCATTGGAGCCAAATTTATCAGCTTTTATTGCCAGTAAGGTAAAATTCGCTTATTTAAAGAGATCGATATGTTAAATGGTAATTGAGAATCACTCACGGGAAATACGCATGTTTTTACTCGTACGAAGTTCTTATTTCAGAACAATCTGCTTTTCCAAGAGAGATTCCAGCTCAGGAGATGATCAACCTTCTTGGAAGGATCTGCTACGAGGTTAGAAAGATTGATCGAGCAGCCAGTGGATGATTTACCAAATTAAGATGTAGTGCTAATGAGGCATTTCTCATGTGAGTAAAAAATAATTAACTTGGCTTTAGCAAATATGCCAGGCAAAAAAAAAGAAATCCTTTTCACTAATAGATTTCTTTTTTTTACCGAGCTGTTGGACCTGTTGGCGAAGGCATCTTTGGGGATCATACCCTATTTCAGTACTGACCTGGATATTTATAGAAGGGATAAACGATAATTATTTATATATTTAACCTAATGATTAAAAGTAGGGGTGGCCATGAAGGGATATTCGTATTTAAAAAATAGTTTCTTGATACTTTTTTTTATCTCGTTGATCTTAGGGTCAAATGCTTTTGCCGTTTGCCCCGATCCTAATTGCCAAGATTGTGGAAATAATTGTTCCACATATGCGCCGTATTGGGTATCTGCCTGCCCCTCAGGCGAACGATGCATTGAATTCAAGAATAGCTGTTCCCAACCTATAAGCCTTTATTATCAAACTGGTTGCGATTGCACTGGTAAGCCAGGTGCACCGGAGTGCAATTGCACTAAGGTACCAAATGGAACGATTTCGGTTGGACATAGTCTCTTCTGGCAGATTGTCGATGCGAACGATAGCTCAACATGCTGCCCTACGGTGAACCCACCATGTCTAACGACAGGATTAGCCGTTATCGCAAACTACGAAAAGGAGGGGGGGACTTGCACTCAGGGCACCCGCGTGGAGTTCACAGCCGGTAATCACCTTGATATCTATAACAGGTTCGATTCTTATAATATCGATGTTGAAAAGAAGTTTTATAGCATACCAGTCGCTTTTACGCCCGATGTAACATGCTCTCATACTATTCCATTAGACTGCAGACCGCTATTTTGCAATCGTATAAATTGTCCGGATGCATATAGCACTCCGGATGAGGGAGGCTGTCCAGATAACCGTAGCCCACAAGGGAATTGTCCAGATACTTTCGGAAACTTCGGAATAAAATCGGGCTTCACTGTTGAATATTGCCCTGCAAATGGTCAGAGTTGCCAGAAATCTAAAGTATGCTCATCATCATCATTGGGCGACAATGTATGGATCGATTCGGATGGTGATGGATTACAAGATCCTGGAGAAAAAGGACTCGACGAAGTATTGGTGAATCTTTTCGATCCGACGGGTGTTTTACTTGATACGAGAACAACTGATTCTGGCGGCCATTATGAATTCACTATTCCGACTGGGCAATATCAATTAGAGTTTGTAAAGCCATCCGGTTACAAATTTACGCTCCAAAATCGAGGAACTAATCGAGCAAAGGACAGCGATGCAGATCCAGAGACAGGAAAGGCTAGAATCATAAACTTGGCACCTGACCAGAACGATCTCACATGGGATGCAGGATTAATACCAGCTAAGAAGCCTAAAACCAGCATTAACAAGCAAACCATCCAAGTTGGAGATCAATCAACGCTCGCACTAAGAGGTTCAACCGAGAATATCGTTAACATAATCACTAACAAAAAAATTAATTGAATGAAATTCAGGAATTATCTGAGTCATTCATGCTTATCTATTTTTTATTCTGAGCAAGATCGACTTGTCGCATTTCACGGGCACACCGGAAGGCTATCCACAAGCCGATCAGCAAGAGGGGGAAGAATATATCATAGAACAAGGTAGGTCCTGCATTGTACACGGCATAATTTCCATGAACATACATCTCATAAATATGGCCGACCGCAGCTCCCAGCATGAATACAGAGTAACCGATGATGGTGGCAAGCCAAAAATTTCCTCTTAAGCGGATGCACATGAATGCCAGAATCCCATAGCTGAGATTGGCAAAGGCAACTTCTCTCTGGAATGGGCTTCCAATTGGCCAGCCGATGCCTTTTGCGACTTGATCAGCTAAATAAGTATGCCCAATAAAAGCTGTGAGGCCTGCTACACCTATGCCATAAACAATGCACCAGAATAGAACTATTTCTATTACTCGTTCCCGATTCAGATTGTTTCTATCCCAATAGAAGTTTAGAGCAGATAAGATGATAATGATCAAAAAGGTTTGAACTATAGGAAGCAAAGACATCAATTCACATCCAATTCATTGGAATTAAGAATCTCCTAATAATAGCTTTCCTTATGGTGAAGTCGAGGTAATCAACATCGAGAATCGAAGTTGCTATAAAAATAGAATTAAACATGAAAAAAAATCAAATGCGAGATAAACGTGACTGATCGGATAAATGAATAGATAGATGATTGATACGTATCCCGCCTATAATACACGTGTCTCGCCCATTCACATATGCTTCCAAGCGCACTTTGATGGCGACGACGTCTAGGCATTATCAAGCCTGCGGTCTTTCAGACCGGATGCTGCTGCCATTCGACGCATGCATGATAAGCTTATCCATCGCTGATCGCCATCTTTATGGCGTGCGCTTGGGCAACGCACGCTGGGGGCGATGGACTCATTGTACGGTAATGCTTGTATTAGACGTTCAAATCATCCGTCGCACCGGGGGCGTTCGGGGGCTCCGGATCTAATACCGGTAATGCTTCGCAGGACGAGGCCGATGATTGGATCTGAGCATTATCGGAACAAGCATTTTCCAATCTGAATCGTTTTTTTAATCCTAATTTCAGCAGTGCATCAGAAATTGTATTTTACAGTGCATAAGAAATTCATGGAAAGAAGATCAATACAAAAAATTGGAAGGCATTCAGATTCTATAAAGTCCTATGCCTTCAAGATGCCATATTTTATCAGATCCCTTTTTTCGCGTTTTTGCAACTAATTTTCAAGCGACTCGACTTTCGCATTCAATTCTTGGATAGACTTTACGAGAATTGGAATAAGTTCTTCATATTTCATGTTCAGTTGACCGTTTGGTGTGTCATTGGTGACAACGTCCGATCTGGTTACTGCATCAGGTATTACTTTTTCTACTTCTTGAGCAACTAAACCATAATGCAATGGACCATTGGAGTCTTTTTTCCAATTAAATGTAACAGGGTTTAATGCCACCGTCGCCTTCGGGGGGATAGCCGTCTGTCGGTGGATAGCCGTCTGTCGGTGGATAGATGTGATGATCATAGGGAGGATAAGGTGGCATATCGTGGTCAATAATGACAACTCCCGTATAGCCGCCATCCCCAACACTACTCCCTAGTGACGGTCGGAATCTTCAGAGCATACCATTGCCCGCCCCAAGCATTATTTTTGCCATATACCATAGCTCTTGTTCGAGATTGAAGGTCAAAATTAATAAGCGGAGCAGGATCTTCTTTGAAAACCAACGACGCCATTGATCCAACATCAGCTGAATATTTATGACCTGCACGCAGAGTATATGGTCCGTATGTTTTCCATGTAGTGGGGACCGTCCATCCAGTTTCGCCCGTCGAACCTACATCTATCAAGTAAGCTCCTTGGGTCAAATCAGTAACTGGCCAATATCCAAATGGCTGAGCTGCGCCAGACATTGGATTTGGGTTTAGCGGACACCATCCACTCAACCAACATCCACCTTGCCCTAATGAAGGAGTGGTTAGCAATAATGATAGAATCAACAATTGAAGTGTAAATAAATAAATATTTAACTTCATTATTTCGCCCCGCTTTGGGTATTGATCAGCATCAATAATAAAGTTTTTGCGTATTCAGATAAAAGGTATAATATTTTGAAATTTTTGGCAGCTCTAACCTACTAAATTCAGGAGATATTACAGTCTGTTGGATCCTTGACGAATGAGTGTAACTATCACACTTACGCAAAAGCTTTTAATAGGTTTTGGATCCAATCCCATAAGTCGTCTCAGTTATCAAGAATTTAGTTCTATGCTTGCCCCATATGGTCGTTATTTAAAGTGTCAGGACCTCAGCAAAGAGCCTGTCTCCATCCAGAACTTGCATGGATATAGTTTCCCATAGAGATGTTCAAAATGAATATTCACATTTTGAAATTTACCTGAATGAAGCTCTACTAAAGCAGGAGATATCACTATAAAAAAATAATAAATAACTAAATTAAACTTCTCATTATCGTACGCTCGAACCCTCTATTAGTGGATTAAATGGCTTGTTATGAGGAGAAAATGAGAATATAGTCCCTCACCTTGATTGGTCTTGGTATTTTGTCGATCTGGCTAACCGGCCGCAAATTATATATTCGGTAATTGTCGTAGTACGGCGGATGTTAAGGCGAAAGAGGAAAATGAAGAGAAAGCTAATATTGAGAGATAGTGACGGCCCGAGGATAGCAATTTTGCGAAACTATGCCAATGCAGAAACATAAATCTTCAAGTCGACGTTCATTTATCAATGAAACGGCATGTCCATTTGAAATTAGATTCCATTCCGGCTTAATGGCTTCTCCCAACTTGACATCATGGGCAAGACTTGCCCGAACGCGAGGTTGCCTAAAGTGAATAAATGTCCCTTTGGACTTATGACGATTATTATAATCGTTTTCCTCTTTTCTCTAATGACCACCTATGCAAGTAACATTTCAATAACGAATGAAATAACTTCGCCTTTAAACAGAACTGTTTGGACAAATGGCTCTGAAGGAGTGTTAAGAGAGGCAACAGTTGCAATAAAGCTAACTAATGAGATACAATCTCATGAACCAGTAACTGTGATCTTGGCAATTGATTGCTCGGGTTCCATGGTTGATTCGGACCCAAATAGATTTCGAGTTGAAGCTGCGAAGGATTTTGTGAACCTGATTTCCCAAGATAATGTTAAGCACAAGATTGGAGTTATACTATGGAAAGATACAATATTTGGAGTTTTGGAGCCGACCGCCGATCTTGATGCAGTCAAAAAGTATCTAGTTTATGCTGATGCCAGCGGTTATACATGTATCTCTGAAGCTCTAAAAACTGCTGAATTATCGTTCAAGAATGCCTCAACAAAAGGAAAGGTGCTAATACTCTTGTCCGATGGAAACAACGAATGTTATAGTGGTTCAGATTTTGTTGCAAAAGCCAGAGAGATGAGATCGAACGGGGTCTCAATATATGCGATAGGCCTCGGAAATAGCAATATCGAAGATCTTCTAGCAATAGGGGAGTACTATCATGTAAGTAAGCCAGATGCAATGCCGCTAATTTTCAGGGATATCGCAACCAAGGTGAAAGTCTCTTTAAAAAATGTAAAAGTTGAATATCGGTTGGCTGAAAATTTAGAACCCTTTGATGTCACCCCAGCCGCTACCTATTCATCCGTCGAGGATGGCAATATTCTAACGTGGAATATAGGGGATATGTATTATAAACAGAAAATGGCTCTAACTTTCAAGATAGGATCAGAAAATCCTGGCAATTATACATTACCCGCGCCAATGAACTCAACAACCACTTATGAAATCGTTGGAAATGGATCGTATGAAGAGGGTATTCCGTCTACAAACTTGCTGGTAAAATTTCATCAAGCTGGAAATGAAGGAGATGATGATGAGTATATACAAATAAGCAAACCACTAAAACTAGATGATGCAAATAATCTATTTGGCAAATCAATTGAAAATAACAATAATAATCCTGCTAGTTCCTTTGATCTTTGACCTAAAAAGTGCAAGATCTTTGAATTTAAAAATATTAAATTTAATTGTTAATTAAAAAGCTTCCAAGCGGCAATAATTGATAACGAGGAATATTATGAAAAGGCTTATCGTAATTTGTTTTATATTCTCAATATTTTTATTTTTTTGTTATTATGCCTATATATCTATACATATGCCCAATGAATCAGTTACGGATGAGGGCGATAACCCTACTCAACAAATAAAAGGTGACGCTATAAAAATAGATAAGTACTCCGAACGAAAAGAAGATAGTAGGTTAATTGAAGTTTATAAAAGCTTAGACAACAAAATCTGGGTTAGCGTCGTAAGAAACTATAATCAATCAGATATAAGCACAATGGGATTAACAAACGAGATCAAACGATTAGCCTATGCGCCACTTGAATACCAATGGAATAATCCACTACCAACTCATTATATCGATAATCATATTGCAGTTTCAACACAACTAACCGAAGCAGATCGAAAATCAAGCTTGCCAACATATCGAGTACCAGACAAATACATAACAGCCATTGGATATCCTGAGAAAAATATAATTCTCCTAGTCATGAGCAATGGGATTAATGTGACATGGGATATACAAAAAGAAATGGTTGATAGGTTTAAATTATAGAGATCTAACTGATTCTTCATTCAATAGGGTTAATTGCGCCAATATGCCAATGTTTACTGGATTGTATTATACTTAAGACTTCTTTCTTCTTATATGCCATAATTCTGCCGTAAATCCTTTTTGATGACATATAAGATTTCTATCAACGAAATCTTTATTATTGTAAACCAAGTGGTTAGTACCAGGTTAACAATTTTATGAATATAACTATAATTATAATAATTGTTTATCTTTTAATGATGCTGGCCATAGGATTCTTGGGCCCAAGGAAGCACCACGATCAGACTTTGGATGATTTCCACCTTGCAAGTAGAAGTTTAAGGGGGACCTTATTGGTAGGAACCTTTTGCGCCACTATTTTGGGTGCCTCAGCGACTTTGGGAATGGCAGGCCTTGGTTTCAGCAGAGGTCTTCCAGGCGCATGGTGGATGCTTTCGGGTACTATTGGACTCATCGCCCTTTCCGTTTTCTTTGCCCAAAAGATAAGAGCTACTGGATGCAAAACTCTGCCCGATTTGGTTGGCACTTTTTACGACCAGAATACAAGATTGGCGGCCTCTGTTCTCATAGCAATATCCTGGATTGCAGTTATTGCTGTGCAAATTGTCGCATCAGGCAAAATACTCAGCGCAGTTTTTATTGGCAACGAGTCTCTATTCATGGTCATCAGCACAGCTATTTTCGTGCTTTACACAGCCTTGGGTGGCCAAAAAACGGTGGTTAGAACAGATCTAGTTCAATTTGTAATAATAATAATAGGCATATTACTCCTATTCTATATCGGCCTTAGTGCTGCAGGTCCTGGAGTCCTCTTTGAGCAAGATTTTCCCACCTCAGAAAAGATGACCTCGATGGATGTAATCTCGATGATTCTAGTTGTGGGATCTGCTTACCTGGTTGGGCCGGATATGTACTCCCGCTTGCTCTCATCTTATAGCCCAAAAGAGGCCAGAAGATCGTCGATGATTTCCGCAATTATCCTAATACCTCTGGCCTTTCTTATAACCTCATTAGGCGTATTTGCTGCCCATCTTTACCCAAACATATCGCCTGAGCAATCCGTAACTGCCCTTATGACTGGACTGGTATCTCCAACTGCCATCGGCCTAATAGCTTCCGCATTCCTGGCAGCCTTCATGTCTTCTGCTGATACAAGCCTGATGACAGCCACTTCAATTATTGTCTTTGATCTCTACGGAAAAATCAGGCCAAATGCTAGCCAGATAGATTTAATGAGATTGTCGAAAATGTGCATATTCGTAATTGGCGGCTTGGCTCTACTGCTAGCGATATCATCTCCCAGTATAATTAAGACATTGATGATGGCTTATACTATATTTACAGGTGGCCTGCTTGTTCCGGTATTGGCGGGCTTTTATAGAGAAAGGCTTGGCCTAACGCCTTGGGGAGCACTGATCGCCTTATTGGGCGGAGGGATTACAGCTATGTTACTGGGACAGAAATACCCTCTGCTGGGAATGATCGTGTCTGCCATTCTTCTATTCTCTATGAGCTGGATGGACAGACATCGGTTCTATGGGATAACCGAAAAGACTTAGTGTCAGCCAATTCTCTTGCCTCACGGTCATCGTTCGCGAAAATTACCAACGCTCTTCCTGGAAATGGCAGCTTACTACCCTTCTGGACATTGCTTAATGGCAAACCACTCCATTAGCCGAGAATATTGCAATGAAGCCCTTGAATCCCTGCCTTGAAGCTTCGGCAAGCAAAGATTATGCCCTCTAACCTCTCGGAAAAATTAATCCTAGTATAGGCTCTGTCAATGGATGCAACGTTTATTGGCTGGGATTTACCATTAAACTCAAAACTTTAATAACAAGAATTCGCTAGGCATTAATTTGAATTAGAAATTGCTTGCAGGTATTTTCGCACAAAATTGCCAGAAAATTGCTAGTTATTTTAAGGATACGGCTGAGCGATGCTTGAAGATAATCCGTAAAGTTTTTGTCCTTGGAGATGAAGTTAATTGTTTTTGATTATAATAGACAAAGGAGGTGATCAAGTGGAGAAGAAGATAGACTTGGGCAGGGAACGAATGGGAAAAGCGATTGAAGAGATCGGAGTTACTGGCATCCACATCGACGAAGCTCTCTTAACAGATGCTAGAAAAATTCTTTTAGAGAAAGGATACGAGGCCTCGGAGCTTTTTATCTCTCAGTCCACAGCATCTTTAGAGCACGATGAGCTTCTGCGTGTGTTGAAAATCTGTGAGCAGTGTCAGCTAAACCCAGAATTGTCCACTGAAGTGCTCAAAAATTTGAACATGATAGAGTCGGGCAACTGGTGAACTCCAATTGTAATTTATGAATCAAGATAAGATGCCTAGCGACTTCTACTACCTTAAAATCTTGATCTTCTCTTGCTCCGGTTACTATTACATAAATCTGCACTCATAGACAATTTTTTCCTTATTTGTTTTTAGAATATAATTTAATATATAGTAAATGTTTTCGATAACAAGACGAGCAAAACCGGTTAGGGTTTTAATGGCGGTGCCTTGCTTTCTTTTGCACCCCGTACTGCAAATCCTGCAATTCTTGACCGCAACGAGGACAGCATCCCAGATCTGGATCGGTTGTTTTGGAAAGGCACTTCAAATTTGTGCAAATTCTAATAGTTTCAATCGAATCTTCAATCGCAATATGCTCATTTTCTTCCTTTTTGCTCATACGCTAACACTATCCTTCAAAAATGGGCGAATTTCGCCTGCTTTTCATCTGGCTTACATCAAATAACCTGCGATAATCAATATAGTTTATAAATAATTCTAATAATTTCCTTCTTCCTCAATAAGTGTATTTAGCAATTTATATTTAGGGATCATTTTGGATCGATCAAATCATGATGAATGCCCGATAACTTCCAAGACTCTATCAATAAAATCCCTTCAATGTTGCCTGGTTCTTTCTTTTCAGTCTTGGCATGTAGCCTAGAGTCGATCCATTCTTAGTGGTGTGATCTAGGATGCAGATCTAACATTTTACCTCGATGATGAATCGAAAGCTAAGTGATAAAGGTTGTTTCAGGAGCTGATCGAAGTGCTTGAAAGCCCATATTCAAAAGAAGACCTTGTACGACCATAATTAGCATCTCTTGTGTAGGTCTATTCCTATTTTTATTTCTTCTATCCTGCCCAAATCGAGAATGGGGAATATAAAGCTGAGCTGATTGAGGATTTCATGTATCATTGTAATGATATCGATGGATATCGCCGATTTTTTCAAGTTTTTGAGCCCCTGTTTGACAATCGGATCCCCCTCTATGTTTATTAGCTCGTCCATTAAGCGATCTCTTTGCGTTTTGTCTCCTGTCTGCTGCGCTTTTTTTAGCCTACGCATTCCATAATTTATAGATTTGAACCATTCGATGTTCTTGGTCATGTAATCCGTCATCATCTTATCGATAAAACTCCCCACTCCTTCGGCTTTGACCGCATCTTTAGACTCCTCCAAAAGCCAGCTTAGGATAGGTTTGTTATCCAATAGTATGCTCCGAATTTCGCTACAGTGGCTTTTCCAAGCCTCATCTATGTTGATATCGCAGCCGATGATCATGTAGGGATCGAAACGCCGAATTATAATATTCCTTATGATACCCATGTAAATGCTCTCGCGAATCTCTCTTCTCGCTTTGATATCCCTAATGCATTCCAACTGACCTATTATCCTCGGAATGAATGGCTTTTCCGGAGGATGTCCTGATATTTCCCAATAAAAGCCCTTGGTCTTATCGGTCTTTACGCCCAAAAATCCGATTCCATAACCCTCATTCAGAACCCTTCCAGCAATCCCAACCATCGACCGTCCGATATGATCGTACTGACCCCGATGGGAGCCATAATACTTGTCTAACACGGCCTTAGTTATGTGTTTGTAGTTTAAATCATCTATAAGATATAGGAGTCCACTTTCATCGGCCTCTAATACGATCTCGGCCACCACTAGGCCACCATCATCAAGGCAAAAATAGTCT
Organism: Methanotrichaceae archaeon; assembly: GCA_022865315.1. Classification (GTDB taxonomy): domain Archaea; phylum Halobacteriota; class Methanosarcinia; order Methanotrichales; family Methanotrichaceae; genus JALHSR01. Next base: position 14,641 of record JALHSR010000201.1, read on the forward strand.
TCATCAGCATCTCTGTTAGGCCGGAAAAAATGATAAAAAGTTTCCGAGACATAGGAAGGAGACACGATATCCTTTTTGCTAACGCTGGGATCAGCCAACCTAATAACAAGACTACAAGGCTTCCCCTCTTTAATCAACAGTTCGCTATATTTAACCAAGAACGGCTTACCATCTGAGGCATAGATAACGTGGCCTTTTGTTCTTCCCTCTTTCAAGAAAACCTTGATGTCGAATTTATGTTTTTGGGGAGGCCAATAAACATTTATTTGTCTATCCTTCGATTCCTCAACTGCAGTCACTACTATCCCCCTTGATGCTCAAGAATGTCGTTTGTGTGTGATTTCGTGATGAACGATTGGGACTCAAAGTAACGAGTAAAAGTTGCCGAGACATAAGAAGGTTTCATAGAATCCTTTTTTCCTGATATCAAAATCGATCAAACGTGTTATAATACCATATAACGTCTCATTATTGAGTATAAGCTCGATATATTTTAATAAAAATGATTTTCGTTCTGATATATTCCATTTAAATTCACTGTTCATAATGAAGTCGCCAATGCTGAATTCTAAACTCATGACAAACGAATGACCTTTTTCGTTTTCTCCTTGTCGGTATCTATATTTAAATAGGTCTCGGTAAATACCGTATCTTTGAAACAAGCAATAACAATCAAGAGGCTAATTCCCTCATTGGACTTCATTCGGTCGACACTAATCAATCGGATAGAAAAACCAGACGTTGATGGTTACTTCGCAATTTCTATGGGGTTTTGGGCTTTTCAATATACTCTTGAACTTTGATTCCCAATGTATCCTCGAACCAATTTGCTACCAGCCGTCGATGACAAAACTTGCCTGGTGGTGCGTCGCCCAATAATATAGCATCCAAACCTAGGTCCTTTACGACCTGAAAAGGATCTAAAGTATTCAAAACGCGCTCCGCATATTCTTGTGCATAGCACGATTCATCTATAAGGCCGCAGCTATAACGTTCAATCAAATCCTCCGGAGGAGCCAATGGCATATAGCATACGCCTCTGTACCACCATGGTGCTTTTCTGGTAATAGAAACCGCATTTAAATCATTACCGTTCGCAAAGAAATATGAAGTCTGCATAGGATGCCTCTTATTTTTGTCCTGAAAGAGTTGATAAACCTTAGCTATACCTTATATTGATCAAATAACTTATTAATTTAATTAACTATTTGATAAAATGCTTAGATGTCCAATCCTATAACTAGGTAGGATCTTGAATTTGATCGCTGCCGTTCGAGGTTTCAGCTTGATTTCTGCTCCGAAAAGGAGATTAATATTTTCTAATATTTTTTTTTATTAATTTTTATATAAAATATTATTATTGAATAATTATTGTCCGCCGAAGCCTATCTTGGCGCTTCGCCTGGATGATGATGGAAGGAATTGAATTATTAGGTTCGTCAATCTGAATGCTTTGCATAGATACATCTTTGATAGCTAGACCAATTAGAACTATTGACCGTCTTAAACACTCAAGATAAAACCAGGGACCTCGAATAAAAGCGTGGTTTATAACAAATACATGATAAAGTGCTAAAAGACGGAAAAAAAAGCTATAATCACAAATGAGCAAGAAATTTCTTGAAGAGATCCTTAACAAATTATTTCTTATCCAATGGCATATGATTGCTGCTCGACTCGGTGTCAAGTATCAACCATAAGTAATGTGGAATTCCTCCGAAGAACTTATGTGCAAAACGATAGAAATGCAGCCTTAAGGTGAAAAGAGTGGGCACGAATCTTTTCTCTCCCTACAAATTGGGCGATTTAGGCTTTTCGAACCGCATGGTCATGGCGCCGATGACCCGCTGTCGCGCTGTTGAGGGTAATGTCCCAAGTCCGTTAGCCGTTACCTATTACGTGCAAAGAGCCCAGGCAGGTTTAATTATCTCTGAGGGGTCGCAAGTAAGTCCTGAGGGAGTTGGTTATGTTCGTACCCCAGGAATTTACTCTCATGAACAGGTTGATAGTTGGAAAAAAGTGACCTCCGCAGTTCATAAAGCAGGCAGTAAAATTTTCCTTCAGCTCTGGCATGTAGGAAGAGTGTCACATTCCGATTTTCATCGAGGAGAATTGCCCGTTGCACCTTCTGCGCTTTCAGTAGAAGGTGATATTTATACGCCCTTGGGCAAAAAGAAAATCGAAATACCGCGTGCTCTTGAACTTAATGAGATGCCAAGGATTATCGAGCAATTTAGGAAAGGAGCTGACAATGCAAAAACTGCTGGTTTTGATGGTGTCGAAATCCATGGCGCAAATGGATACTTATTGGATCAATTCTTAAGAGAGGGCTCAAATCGTCGAACAGACCGATATGGTGGTAGTTTACGGAATCGTTCACGTTTACCACTCGAAATCTCTGAAGCTGTCATAGATGTATGGGGTGCAGATAGAGTAGGGTATAGAATTTCCCCGCATTTTTCAGGGTATTCAATGTCTGATTCAAATCCATGTGAAACCTTTTCCTATTTTGTAAAGGAGCTTAACAATCTAAAACTTGGATATCTTCACATGATAGAGTTTGTTGGAGGGAGTATGTCAACTGCACCTGAGACACGACTTGCCTCAACCATCCGCGAGATATTAAAGGGGACATTTATTTTAAATGGGGGCTACAATGCGCAAAAAGGAGATGAAGCAATTGAAAAAGGTGAAGCGGACCTTATCTCGTATGGCTCCCTCTTCTTGGCCAACCCAGATTTACCAGAACGCTTCAAAAAAAACTCAGCATTCAATTCACCAGATTCCAAGACGTTCTATGTTGGTGAAGAAATGGGTTACATTGACTACCCAAAACTATCACTGATATAGCAGAACAAAATTAAATCCAAAAATGAAAGAGGTAGATGCACCTAAGATGCTTCTATCTTTTTTTTAGTTAATCCAATTTTGAGAAAATAGCCAAAAAAAGCTATCGTTCATAGGTTTGAAATAGAATAAGCATTGCTATGGTAATAAAACACCTAAAAAAGGGGAAACGATGACGATCTACGCACCGAATATGTCCAGCCTCTTAAAATCTCATAGGACATCACGTAGATTCGATGAGGATTTTTTGATTCAATGTTAGAAATTTTAGCAATAAATTCTCCATACCATGCTGAAGTCCTTATTTCCAATTTACTGGATGATTTTCCATCTCATTATACCAATAAAGAGAATAAATGAAAAGAGTTACTATCTATAAAACAATTCTTCCCTAGGTACCTTGATAAGATTATAATTAAGAAATCAACTAACCTACTCCCCAAAGATATGAACTATCCAATCTCTTATCACATCTCTAACCTTTCCGAAATTGACTAGCTCTTCTTCTTCCGATCAACCAGACGCTGAAATAATTCTCTTTTATCTCGCTTAAGAAACCTCAACCGTTGCGTCCTTCTTGTAAAATTTTCTAAAGCTTGAGATGTAGTCAGATACAAGACTTTCGTCTATTTTTTCACTTCTAACTACCTTATTCCCAATCAAGACCTTTACATTGCACTTCCTGTGTTTCATTTTTCCCCAGTCCCTTTCATTTTCACCATTCTATGCCAGAGCTCTCGATCTTTGGTTATGAAGAATCTATTACGGCATAAGACGATTGGAGTCGTTCTCAATACTATCTGAGCTATCCAAATAAAACCAAGTGTTTGCGACGCATTTAGAATTATAGAGTACCCTTTGTAGCAACCAAGTCATCTATCTTCTTCAAGATGGATTTGTGTATAAATGGCTATTTCGGCCATTACCCCCCTTCATAATAGAGCATAACATAGGTAGTATATATCTTACCTGGTCCCTCTGACTAAATTTCTGGCTTAATTACTGCCATCCCATTGACATTTAGTAATTAATAATTCTTTTAAAATATAGTATGAGAAGCGGATTGAGAAGGGATAGGAATCAATGGTTCACGCTTTATATGCTCACCTTTATGAAGAAGACAATACGCATACCAAATTTATTGGAGGAAGATTGATAAGCGACACATGCGAAAGAAGATTATTCAATCCCAATCAAATTACAGATAATGATTCTTTAATCGGTTGGCATGATTTAAATGATATTCAAGACGTATTAAAAAAATGGCTATAATCCTTTAAAATCTAATTTCCTAGTGGGCAATTTAAATTCGATTTTAAGAATTAGAGAAATGAAATGAATTTAATTGAAACTTAATCGCGAGATATCTTCTGGCTGGGGATCCAACCCAACAAATTAAGATTCAATTTCTGGGAACGATTGTCACGGTTTTGTACACATAATATCTCAGATTTTCGGCATCTGCCGTCTTGATGATAACGTCCTCCATTAGATCGATATTTTTATTTTTGCTGAGAATAATGGTGTTATACTGGTTGTTCATGATAATGGTGTCAGCAGAAACTGTTGAGACCCTCATCTTGCCATACTCGGTACCAGTCCCGACCTTAGTGGCATTATCAGAGATTTGCCAGATGCCATCGATGATTGCTGAAGAGTTTTCTCCATCGTTATAATTATTTCTAAAGTGGACGGCTATGATCAAAAGATCTTTCTGAGCCCCAACATCCTTTCTGTAATAGTATGTACTATGTAGCATCGTTCCGGTCTTTGATGAGGATTTTACATCGCTATCGATTATTTGTCCATCTTTTCTCAATTCCAAATACCATGTCCCTTCTCCGCTGATGCCCTTGATAATGAGGTCGTACCCTTCCCCTAATTCGATAATGTCCCCCTTTTTGACAACTCTTTCGTCATCATTGTCCATCAAAATCTTCTGCAGTTGTTCATCGCACAGAGAACACTCGTCAGTGGACTTTGTATGCAAGACCTGGTCTTCGGCAGGCAATTCTTTGTCCAGCAAATAACCAGCTAAGTAGGGTTCGGCCATGAATCCGATCACATTATAGTAGCCCCATCCCTCGAATTTAAAAGCGGTTCTCTGCGCAGCTGTAGAATATACTATACCACTTGGCTCCTGAAGCTTATTCTCTTCGGTAATTGTCGCAGTAATATGCTCAGTGCCAATGTTATCGTTCATATCGTAATAAAATCCAGCAAAATTCTGAGGATTCCAGATGAAGTCACTCGTGGCTACAGTACCTCTTATCTCGTATTCGCCTGGATTCTGGATATTTTTATATATATAATATTTTAATTCTTCAGTATCCGCTGTTTTTATCATCAAATCATCCATCAGATTGATACTTTTGTTTTTGCCGAGTGTCACAGCGTCCTGGTTTTCCATGACGATAGTATCAGCAGAAACTGTAGAGATCTCCATCGTATCATACACTGTATCAGTCTTAATCTCAGTACTGATATCGGAAATTTGCCATATGCCGTCAACAATGACTATTGAGTGATCACTGTCTTTATAATCGGCTTTGAAATGAACAGCGATAATAACAAGACTTTTCTGAATCCCGACATCTTTCTTGAAATAATAGGTTCTATCGGCTATGGAAG
>JALHSR010000202.1 GCA_022865315.1 Methanotrichaceae archaeon
CATTACGTTATAATTCTTATATGCCACCAATTGGGCATGACTATTGAACAACAAATAAGAAATAAAGCCATATTGAAAGCCGAATTTATCAGCACCTAATTGCCAGTAAGATAAAATCCGGCTATATAAAGAAATCGATATACATAGTGGTAATTGGGAATCACTCATGGGATTTCCGTACCAATTTACCAGTAATAATTATGACGTCTTCCTATAGTTATGCCCTTATTTAGCCATTTGTAAAACAGCGTCCAAGATTTGGATTTATAAGGATTCCTCGGACAATATATTATCATATAATTGGAATTGCGTCATTAGGATTGAGATATTACGATGGAGTATTCTCTTCTTGGTTGGAGCTGCTGCCTGGCATATTTAGCGATTTTGCATGCCAGCTCTTGCTCACCCACTGCGATTTGACATCTCAATTTCGAAGGGGGAAATTATGCAGAATCCGATTATCTGAATAAATGAGAAGACAAGTACCGAGAGCTGTTATCTTATTCTTCTTTTAATACGATTCCGTTTACCCTCATCAGGATGGATTGGAGCGCATAGACCGCGCCTTCATAAATTATACTCGATGATGCCTCTTTGCGAGACACAAATCCACTCTTCAGCGTGAACACTGGTGATCTCGATAACTATGACGAAGCGGAGAAGAGCGAAACTAGAAGAAATATTCCGGTAATAAGGCATCCCCCTATGGAAATAAGAACATTTACATTATAATCAGAAAAATCTTTTTAAAAAAAGTGTTCAAAAAAGTTGAAAAAGCTTTCTTCACTTATGGACAAACAGTTATTTTATAAGCGACATTATTTGCCCAATCAGCATTAGCATAATATATCCCAACGGAATTTGCATCTGGTTTGGAATATGGTGCTAACCTACTAGTGTCCCTTGAAATGGCAATTTGTGGATCAGCTGCCCCTATCGCTATTGCGTAATTATGCCCACCCTCTAATAAAACTGGACCGTATGTTTTCCATAACGGGCTGGACTCTACTGCATACCAAACTGTGTAATAACCGGCAGGAACGAGAGGCCCTGGCACGATATCTCCCGTGTCACTTGATGGCGGACTTATAACGAAATATCTAATATTACATGGTGGTTGGCCGGAGACTGCGCAGGATGCCATTAGTAAAAACAATACTGCAATGGCCACCGGAAGAATGTTGCTAAATATCTTCATGATTATGCACCTTTGGTTTTTTTTCTAATAAGATACTTATAAATCTATGCAAAATGGAGATACGGTCTAACGTTTCTTGTTTGATTTTAGGAAGGGCCTCCTTATACCCTTCTTTGTTGTGCTTTTTGAACATGGTAGACCTAATTTTATCAGATACCTAGCTGCGGAATATTAGCAAGATAGCTCTCCTTTTGCTCCTTTAGATCAATGTGGTCGTAGATATCGATGGCTTCCTTTCTGACATCTCCTCTCAACTTTCGAACAATATTATATCATGCAATTGGAAATACGTCATTAGGAATGAAGTTGGAGAGAAATTTTCTTAATGCAAACAAATATATGTGGTGATATGAATGAAATGTGGTGATATGAATGAGATTTATAGTATACCGAAATACATAAAATAATGTATTGCTAAATATATCCATATGAAGGGGGAAATCATCAGAGTTGAGAGGGCTGGGGAACTGGATGAGAGATTAAGAGTAGAAACAGATAACGGTATCAAAATCAAGCTCA
>JALHSR010000018.1 GCA_022865315.1 Methanotrichaceae archaeon
TTCAATCCGCTGGATTGAACTGGGAGCTAAACACATACAGATTTGATACGCCTCCCAGGTTATGCAGCATGGAGCTCATAAAGCTGCGGTGCGGTAATACTCGTTTGGCCTAGATTCATTCGGAAGATTTAGCTCAAGTCTGCTGGCCAAGGCATTCTTATAATGAAGTATTATACGATGGTATTGGCATTCTCCTGATAAGGTCGAAGCTTAGCGGATGGTGCATTCATTTTTACATTGTTGGCCCTAGGAATTTTCAAGCAAAGTCTGCAAAAGATGTTATGTTGAGAAAAAGGATCAGCTCTTCATAATCTTTGGCAAATTCTTAAACCATCTCCAATGAAGTATTATATGTATTGCTACTAGCAATACGAAAATCGGTATTATGCCATTAAGGATTCTTGAAAATAGATCCGCACCTATATTGGCTCGAATGAATATCTGGCATGCGATATTGATGATAAAAGCAGCTAAAGTCAAAAGGTTAACAATAACATTCAGTTTTCTTGCCATAATTTGGTCTGGTAAACATACCCTGGTCGCTTATAATATGTTTATCCAATTATTAAGGAAAAATTTGTTCTCAGAATAAATTAAGCTCGTGGGGAACTCTGAGCAGATTATTAGGCCATGTCATTCTTTAATTATTATATATAAAGCTAATCTCTTGAAAGATAGAAAATATAATTATCTATTCGAATTTCAATGGACGATAAGTTTGTTGTCAGTTGTGCGGTCTTGACTCAGTATACATTATGGATTCAAGAGTGCCCAACAATGCTTGCTACGAGTCAGTTCATATCCATATACGATGCAACGGAGTTCCAAGAATCTCAAAATCATCGCTCGCCTGTGATTTACAGACCTTAACAATAAATTTGTTTGGGTTGCATCACCGAAAGATCATTAGCTGGATGGGCTTTGTTGGTAGTCGGTTCTTATAGCATAATTTATACAAAGCCGACGGCAGAGAGCAGCCAATTGAAGAGCCAATTTACTACTGCGATTGAAATCGCAGCGATGAAGGCACCGCTGAAGCCCTTCACGGACATTCCTGGCACGAACATACCACTAACCAATAGGACTATAGCAGCAACAATCAGCTGGATAATCGCACCTATTATGCCCCCACCCATGGTAATGCCCAGGGAGCCAAGTAGCCAATAGATGATATCGGCTATCAGGGTTATCACAATTGCGGCGATGATCGCACTACCGAAACTTTTGACCGAGAGCCCAAGGTTCAACTTGCCTACTATCCAAATGACTATAGCAGCTATGATAAGATATACCAAGATGCTAATAATAGAATTCATGCAGGATACTTCCACTTCTTTGATTAATTTAGCCAGAAATTATTTCAAAAGCTCTTTTAATCATTGCTCGTTATAACTCTTTCCAGGGTCGTTTGAAGCTATAGTGTTGAAGGTTCCATTGAACCTGAGGGTATACCATAGCACGTTTGTATATAACCTGTTTCAAACATTGGTATAATCCAGAGGCACTATAGAGTCGGAACTAATTGATTATAGCTGGTAATAAAATATTTTATATATAAGTTAGGCTATTGCGGATTGGGATAACCAGAAAAACATTTCAATATTTTAAGACTTTGCATCGAGTTCACTATCTACTAATATTCATTAAAATACTTAATTCCATGAATACGAGGGAATACCTGGCATAAATCGTTTTTTGAACCCTATTTAAACAAATATCAATCTCATCGCAATAATTAAGAAAATATTTGGAAGTATCATCTGGAATTTAAATGTAATAATATATCTGAGGAGGAAACTTTTTGAGCAGAGAATTGATAGCTATCTTTTTAATATTATTTATCATGCTTGCGTTTGCTGTGTTAGGCAGGAGACGGCAGATGAATGGTTTGACGAGGCGCACAACCTAACCCAGCAGATCAAATTCAATGGGGCCATCCCAGCAATAGATAAGGCTATCCAAAGTGATTTTAATGAGGATAGTCCATGGTTCTATCAAGGCAATATCCTCAAATATCCAGCCAATTATGACAAAGCAATTCAGGCATACAATGAGGCCATCAAGCTAAGTCCACAAAACTAAATGCATTGGCATACCAAGGGTTTAGGGCTTTACAAAACCAAGCCGCAGGGGGCTGAGTCTGCCAATGCAGGATTTGGGAATTTGGAGATGCTGGCTGAATCCGTCTATAATGTGGCTGTGGTAGTCATCTCGTATCCACAATTTTTTGGGCTACCGCAGCCTTCCTATTATCTGTTTAAGGGCTCGAATATTAATTTAAATTAAATGTGCAAGGCAAAATCCTTAAAGGTGAATAATTGCTAATTACAAAGTCTATAGTCTTCCTTATCCGTCTTTCTTGCAGGATATCCCATCAAGGAAATCTACGTTCATTGGTCATACTTTACTTGATTGGTCACTCTTTAAGAGCATCATCCATTATCATCGAAGATGATACCCTGCTTTGCGAGGATGCCAAGAGAAGATGGAATATATCTCCAAAGCTCTCCAGCAAGTCTCTTATGAGGCTACAATCCTGCTCTCCCCTGAAATAGACTAATACTATCAAGGATCTGATTAAGGTTAGCGGAGATATATGGTATCCAGGTCTATAAAGTGGACGAGCTGATTGAGTAAAGGATAATGCAGCGCCAGATAATTTAGATTTTTTCAAGTTCCACCATATGAATGGAAGATCGCGTCTCCCGTAGCTTTTTCAATTCTTCTTAATGGCGTCAAATAGTTTAGGATCTAAAATCTAGGTAGTGATCATTTAATTGGTTGATGTTATGTAACGTGGATAAGTGACTAATTCTCTCAAAGTCCAATTATGGTCAATCAGACCACAATTCATTGCGGGAGCGCACTTTCTGACTTTTCCATCTGCGCTTAATCTTTTCAA
>JALHSR010000203.1 GCA_022865315.1 Methanotrichaceae archaeon
AGTGAATAACATGATCACAGGGATGCCCTCGAAGCACGTCTTGAGTAAGAGGAGGAAACGGCTCAGGAAAGAGGGCAAATGGGAGGTGTAGTGCTCTGAGCCGTTTTGAGGTAGCCTTTCTTCCTACCTAATATTAATAATTACAGAGTATTCGTAATAATATTTAACTCTTTCGATATTCAATTTATGTTATAGGTACTAACAAACAAAACTCGAAGCTGAACATTCGAGGGGCTTCCAAGGCAGAAGATAGCATTTTGTTGACTTTTTAAATACTTTCGCCTTGCCTGGATCGTGCATTTATAAGCGACAATGCAATAGTCTGTTAGTAGAAGTCGAAGATTGCACCGAACCCTACATGATTCTGGGCAAGCAGTGCGATCTTCCTCACCCCCCATTTTTGGATGTATTTATGACGAGTAAGTTCGTATTTTCACAGTAGGTCGGTAGGTCAGAGATGGAACACACCCGGAGCACACAAGATAAGATTCTATGGGAATTAGCAAGCCACAACGGCAGGCTCACTAAGAGTTCTCTCAGACACAGAATGACGATAAAGCAGTCGGATCTTGACTCCCTCCTTGATGAGCTGGCCGAGCAGGGTAAGATAAAGAGGACGGAATCGGGAGCCGACAAACGAGGAAGACCAAAGCAGACAATAACATTAATTTGAATCTCTTAGGTTCAATAGATGGAGGAGTTTCATCATATTCGTGACGATTCTTCGCCCATTGCCATTTCTTCAACACAATGATGATGCAACGATCCTTAAATGATTGATTATAATTTGAAAATATATCATAACTAAAACCTATATCATTATATGTAGCTTGTGTTTCCTCTTGTTAACCATGTTTTAGAGACCGTATCCTCCAACTTCACGCTCTTTAATCTTTGTTCACAGTCCTTTCATTTTTCTTATTTAAAGAGACAAGGCGGAAGGAGTTATATGTTCAAATTGCCTTAATTCTATCATGAAACGGGTATTATTTGTTGCTCTCCTTCTCACTCTTATTTGTGCAGGGTGCATCGAACAAAAGAGTAATGACGGCAAAAGCGCGGAGAATCTCTCAGTTACAATTACATCCCCAAAAGGCGGTGTCCTATCAGGTGATGAAGAAGTCAAATTTGATGCTATAGTAAATGGCGGGAGATCACCTTATACATACAGTTGGAGTTCAAACATAAAGGGCATCCTATCTTCAAGCAAATCTTTCTCAGTGAAGCCATCTAAATTGACCAGCGGACGGCACATCATTATCCTCACAGTAACGGATGCCAATGGCAATTCGACACAGGCCAGCACAATGATTGATATGGTGTAGGTTATTCGATAGGTGACGAAGCCATAACGTCCCATCATAATTTGGCTGACTCAGATGAGGATGGAACCCTTAATACTGGTTCGCCATCTATAATGGACGGCCGCTTAATCATTTACAATAAAGCGGATGCTGATGAAACTGACGAATACGATGGACACGGTGGAGGCATCTTCTACACGGAAGGTTATGAACCGATGCTTTAGGCCTGAACTGGATCAGATACAACACACCAGATGACATCTATCCACCCATGACGTGAGATGCGATTAGGTTAGAACAATCCTTAGCAATGAGGGGTAGTCATTCGGAATTATGTGATACTAGATACCGCTAATTGACCGAGCCTGCGAAAGGCTCACAGGTATAAAATCGATGTCGTATTTTCGCCAAAATCGCGTATATATATTATACGTGCTTTTGGTGATTTCGGGGATTCATTTTTCGGTTGAATGACAAAAAGCACCTGAAATGCCGTGAGTTGAGGTTGCGGTTGAGCCTGTTGCAGCTTCTAAATGTCCAGAGTAAGCGTTCTGTTGTACCACTCTTGTCTAGTCTTATCAGATACGTGGGCATATCGTAAGGTCGTCCTGATATCATTGTGCCTCAGCAAGCAAGGTTTGGACTATTCGGATATCGCAGCCCCTGGAGATCATGATAGTCGCAGGCGTGTGGCGGCCGAAGACGTGCAGGCCTCCTCGTTTCTCTATGCCCGCCTTTTTCTTGTAGTGCATGAACATGTGGAGCAGGTTCTTGCGGTTCCATCTCCTAATGGTTCATCTCGAAACATGTGTTTGTTCGGAAGCCAGATCTTTCCCCAGAAAGTCGTTATTGAAGATGTGCTATAACTAACGAAAGCTTTTTTTAGGGCTTGATCCCAAATTTTCCCGTTGGAGGCATAGAATTTACATCTAGTTCAAGCTGCATAGACACCAATCAATCGGATCAGACCAATTATGGATACGTTCTAGTTTCGCTAGGAAGTCTTCAACTCTAAGCACATCTTTGGAATAGCCAACGCAAGAGCTCGAATGAATGCGCAGCATCGTGGCCTCCCAATGGTGGGCGGCAGCGATTCTCATTTTGCCGAAACGGTAGGACTCGGAGTAACCGTGATTGAA
>JALHSR010000204.1 GCA_022865315.1 Methanotrichaceae archaeon
CTGTTAATATAACGTTTTTCTCTGCAGAGTGTTTAGCTACTCGCTCGAATAAACGCTTGAAAGATATTCCACTAGCGGGTGGAGCATGTCCAAATATCTTCTTATAGATCTGGTAGAAAACTGTATAACGTGTTGAGTCAAGCTGACAGTTGACATGAACAGGGATTACTCTAGATGTATGGGATTCGATCTCCTCGAAGAGCTTGAAGATAGCTGTAGTTTTACCAGTTCCTGGTGGCCCAACGCACACGACATTCAATGGCCTAGCCCCTTGCAGGGCAGGCCGGATACAAAATTTGAGGCTGTTTAATTGAGGCTCTCTATGAAGAAAATGCTCGGGAAGATGGTCAAGCTCAAATAGCTCGCGGTCCTTAAAGAGTGTTTCCTCCCATAAAAGCATAGGCGATTTCACGCTTTGATCAGGGCTCACTGGTTCAGTATATTTTCTATCTCCTTCTTCAATATGGCGCTTACAAGAGAGCCATCAACTTTACCTCTCAATTCTTTCATGACCAATCCCATTAGGGGATCAATGGCCCTATTGCCGCGCTCTTTTACTAAGTCGATCTTACCAATCACTATCTCATGCACTAAAGCTTGCAGATCTGATCCATTCATATCGACTATACCGATCTTACTAGCACCCTCATCTGCCCTCAACTCAGGATGTTCGGCTAATTCTCTGAGAAGCTCAATCAGACCTTCTTTGGCAATTCTGCCTTCAGCTATCAAAGCGAAACTATCCAGATAGTGTCGGTCTGTGAGATTAGACACAGGAATATCCTCTTTGGCTAGTTCTATAGGAGTGGTAACTAATGCTCTAGCAACCATGGATGGAGCAACATTATATTGAATTATAATATCCTCGAAGAGCTGGTAGTTGGGAGATCTTGCCATCACTTTGGCCTGCTCCGATCTAAGTCCGTATTGGCGAGTGAAACGTTCTGCCCTCTCGTCAAAAAGCTCAGGCAGCTTGAGCCCGTTCAACCAACCCATCGTTATCCTAACAGAGGGAACGTCCGTTTCTGGGTACATTCTCGCTGAGCCTGGCAAAGGTCTCATGTATTCTGATGTTCCATCGACTAGAGCTCTTCTGGTTTCTTCAGGAATACATTTCGTGGCTTCTTCAGCGCGAACTAGGACAGCTTGCAAAGCATTCTTTGCCCTGTTCATTGGGGCGGCGACCATGACAATACAATCATCATCTTCTGCCATCAAGAATCCTCGCAAGGTTTTTACCTCCTCTTCTGTTATTCCATAGGCTGGAAGCTCGTCTGTATGGAAAATACCTCCAACACCTGCTCGTTTAGCCCTATCGGAGAGTTCTGTTCCTAATCTTCGACCCGGCTGAATTTCGCTACCTAATGCGCCATCAAATCTGCGAAGTAGGCAAGCCAGTACCACCCCCCCACTTTTCAGGGATTTGCTAATAACTTTGGATGTCGTTGAGTTGAAAATCGAAGTTACGTTCACAATTTCGTATACGACATTCGTCTTCTTGCGATTCAGCTCCGCTTTTATCTCTAGCAGCTTTGCCTGCCTCAGGACCTCGAATTCTACAATTTTTTCAATTAGGTTAAGGTCTTGAACTCCTTTTATCTCTACTCTGGCCCCTCCTTTGATGGAAACGTTAACATCCTGTCGGATTGTGCCCAAACCTCGCTTAACTCGTCCAGTGGAGCGTAATATCATTCCTATATATTGTGCTACCTCCCTGGCTTGCGAAGGCGAGATTATATCAGGCTTTGTACCAATCTCCACTAGCGGTATACCCAATCGGTCAAGAGAAAAGACTATTTCATCCCCCCCATCATCGATTATTTTGGCGGCCTCTTCCTCGAGGCAGAGAATGCCGATGCCGACCTTGCCAAAGGGCGTTTCAATATTACCGTCGGATCCAATGTAGGCTGTTCGTTGGAATCCTGAAGTATTTGAGCCATCAATAACAGTTTTGCGCATGGTATGGACTTCGTCCACAATTCTCATGTTTAGCAGCTTGGCTATGATCAGAGAGATTTCTAGTGCCTCAGAGTTTATTTGGCCTGGGGGTTCCTCGTCTGCCTCCACTAAGCAGGTAGTATCGTAAGACTTATAGAGGAATTTTCTTGAAACAAGAATCTCCTCTAGTGCAGCTTTGTCTATCTCACCCAATTCGCTTCTGGCTGGTCTAAGAAAGCGGAAAAACTCAAAATTTGAATCCGTTGCATCTCGAAGCTTTGTTGGGCAGCCACAAAAAAGCTTTGAAGCGGTATCAAGTTGTTGGTGAATCTCTATACCGCATATTAATCCTAAAGTACTATAGTCCAATTCCTCATATTGGTCGGTCGCCATCGCTACCTATCAAATAGCATAGGTGGTTTAACCCTTTTGACTGCCTCCCTAATATCCTCGGCCTTAACAGTTTTTCTTTTAGCGTGATTCGCCCAACCCACTGCCTCCTTTGCTACTTCAAGGCCATAGCTCTCAAGAATCTCTGCTAGCGCATCCCTCGCGCCTTCACTTACCCTATCCGCCCCTGCTTCACGGATGAGCCTGCTTACGGGAGCAACAGGAAGTATTGCCATAGTTATTTCACCTCAATTATCAGGACTAAGCAACCCGAAGAAATGCAAAATAATCTTCTAGGCACTTTGGCCCCTTAATCCCTTTTTATTTCGCTTTTGATCTGTATATATAATTTTCGTGATGAAAATATTTTGGATATAATGAAAAAAATCAAAAATCTCAATGTTTTTAATTTTGAATTTGCTTAATGTGATGAATTTCGATCGTTTGAGAATTTAACTCTTATTAGGACTGCAAACAAATGAGATGAAATTTCGGCGGGGCGATAGGAAACGTTATTATAATGCAGGCTGAAATGGATGTCGGAGGCCTGTGAACATGGGTGAAAATAATTGCAGGGCGGTAATATACGGAGATCCTGAAGATGTGTATGGTCCTTGTGGCTGCGGTATAGATATTGCTACTCTTCCAGTGCTTATTCCTAGGACATGGATTGTGGAAGACAAGCCTCTTGAAGTCGAAGAACATGGTTTCGGCACAGGTCTGGATTACAGACGCATTTCTGGTTTCAATCATAACTGTGTCCAAGAGCACGAAATCGATAGCATTGAATTTCTTGCTAACTTCTCTTGCTGCAGAGAATGTGCCGAGCGAGCCGTGAAATGTGGTTATGCTGTTTGGACTGACAGAGAATATTCAATGGTTTTAATGTAAGATTCAACTATTTTGTTTCAAGGTTAAGCGAGGTATAAGGGATTCAGCTTGATTTATAAGGTCTATTCGACAAAGGCTTGCCACAAATGTGAGCAGTTAAAGAGCGCCCTAATTAGCAATGGCATTGAGTTTAAAAGCCTCGATATGTCTACTCCTGAGGTGCTCACAGAACTCAGAGTAAATGGTGTTTTTACTCTTTCTGCTCCAGTGCTTCAGGTAGATAATGGATTTTATATGGCGGATGATCTCTTCGATGGCGAGCGACTTAAGGACCTCGGATCCATGGGAATTTTCAGCTAGAATTCCTGACCTTTCAATCGATTTATATCGAAAACGGCCGTGCAGGCAACATGCATTACGGCAAAAGTTCCTGCTTGGATTGGATCAGTTACAACTAGATCTGCATGCTTTGGCACTGAGCCAGCCATTTTCAGGGCTATGACTGGTATACCTTCAGCCTTTAATTTTTTAACTTCCTCCGTTATTCGCCCTCCCATCAATGCACCTGCCAGGACAAGAATTGAGGCACGATGAAGCCGGCTTACTGCACTCACAGCATCCGCTATTGCGGCTTCGCCCACTAACGGTATCGTATCCACGCTGATGCGCTCTCCTCTCAGATTGTGGCGATCGGCTTCATTCACTGCTCCCACAGCTGCTTGAGCAACTTGGGCACCGCCCCCAATAATTATTACTCTAGCGCCATAGATCTTTTCGAAAGGATGATGGATAGTGATTTCGAAAATATCCTTTATCTGCTTAAGCTCTTCCACCACACCCTCAGTTGGGCCATCAATCTCCATATAGATCGAGGACTTGCCTATATTGATTCCTCTCTCGAGGATGAATTGTTGGGTGTAAGCAATATTCCCGCCCTTTTTTGCCACGACTCCCGCAATATCGCGCAGCAATCCTGGGCGGTCAACACAGATCACATTTATAGCAACGGTCATGTTTTTCTCGCCCTTTCTCAAATGAATAAAGGGCACTGGCAAATTTTAATATGACGAGTGAGTACTTCCCGGAGATGGAATTCTGTCCTGAATGCAAAAGCATTATGATGCCAAAAGATGAGCTGATGATTTGCAGGAAATGTGGCAATAAAATCGGACGTTCTTCCAAAGCTGAATTTATTAGCGTTCAGAAACAAGTTAGCCGCGAGGTACCAGTTCTTGAAGGGAATGTATCTTTGCAGTCAAAGACTAAAGCCAAATGTCCTGCATGTGGAAATGGAATGGCGTATTGGGAGATGAAGCAGACTCGCAGATCAGATGAGCCGCCTACGCTTTTTCTCACTTGTACAAAGTGTGGAAATAGATGGAGGAAATATTAAATATCAAATAATAAAAAATAATTAATTATGTATACACAAGAATTGTTTCATGCTCTATTAAGCGAAAGATTAAGTAAAATCAGAAGTGTTGAATCTTAGAGGCTTTAGGATGTTCAAGGCAATAATCAATGCAGAAACTTTACGCGATGCAATTGAAGCCGTTTCTTCTTTGGTAGATGAGGTAAAATTCTCCTTATCAGAGAAGGGTCTGGAGCTGAAAGCTGTAGATCCAGCAAATGTTGCCATGGTTTCTCTTATTGTAAGATCAGAAGCCTTCGAATATTTCAAGGCCACTCCAGGCGAGATCGGCATGGATTTGGTTCGCTTAAGCGACGTTTTGAGCATGGCTGATAAAGGAGAAAATGTTCAGCTTGAATTGGATGAAGAGAGCCACAAGCTCAAGATTGGGGTAGGCTCCCTTTCGTATACATTAAGTCTAATAGATCCAACAGCCATTAGGAAGGAGCCCAGAATTCCAGAGCTGGATCTGCCTGCGCATGTCACGCTCCCTGGAGGGGAACTACGTCGAGCCGTAAAAGCTGCAGAAAAGGTTAGCGATCATGTCATAATAGGCGTATCCGACGAAGGTTTTTTCATGGAGGCCAAAGGAGATATTGATTCTTTGAAACTAAAAATTCCCAGCACAGAGTTGCTTGGGATGAAACCGGGAGAGGCTAGGTCGTTGTTCTCGTTGGATTATCTGGATGATATGAGCAAAGCAATAGGCAAAGCCAATGAGGTCACGCTAGAATTGGGTATCGATTACCCGCTAAAAGTGAATTTCAAGTTGGGGCAGTCTGTTGATATCAACTATTTGCTTGCACCGCGTATAGAGCAGGAATGAGGGTCGCCTATTTTCCATTTACTCAAGAGGCTGCTGATCAAGTTCGGAAAGCAGGTTTTTCTTTGGAAAGTCTGCTCGATAAAAGTTCTTTTGCTTCAGTAAGGAATAGAGCTGCGGACCGTGTTTTAGGATCGCTAAGGGGCGAAATTCCGGATAATAGGCCGCGTAGGGAGGCTGAAAACTTTGTAGAGCTCTTTTCCTATCCGCTATCTAGATTAATAGTCTCCTGTCTAAACGACGATTACTTGATAAGGAGATATGTCCTGGCTGAGGCAAAGTTAGCATATAAAAGAATGCAGAGCGAGAAAGAGGAAATAATCTTTCTCGCCAATGATCTCGGGCTGCATCCTTTACATTCAGCAGAAACCTTCAGAGTGCACTTCTCTGAATATATTAAGGCGGCTCACCACATGCGCAGTCCCAAGTGGAAGTTGATAAATAGAGATCTGAAAGACGGTTATCTTACTATCACTGCAGAGGAACTGATGCGCTTAATGCAAGAACTTGTTCGTGATAGGATTATAAAGGGGTTGCCTGTGCCTTTGGAAGATGAGCTCTGCAAGAGCTTAAATGAATATATCATTCCTTTGCGATTAGAGTTAGATAAACTTAGGAGTAAGCAGAACCTGAATTTGATAAGGGTGGAAGAGGAAGCCTATCCACCATGCATTAAAGCATTGATGGCTCAAATATTTGCAGGCCAGAATCCGGCTCATTCCGCGCGTTTCGCCCTAACTAGTTTTCTATTGAAAATTAATATGTCCCCCGATCAAGTTGTGACGCTCTTCAATAACAGTCCGGATTTTGATGAGGAACAGACGCGGTATCAAGTCAAACACATTTCTGGCTCAAGTGGTACAATGTATAAACCGCCATCGTGTGGAGCAATGATGACATATGGCAACTGCGTAGGCAAGGACAATCTTTGTAAAATGATAAGTCATCCTTTAGGCTACTACCAGAGAAAGATAAAGTTGGGCAACTAGCTCAAACTTAATAGAGACTATTGCAAAACAAGGTATTGACTTAATTATTGGTCGAAAGCGAAATGTATGCTGAGATCTTATCATTCGCAGATAATCGTTATAATATAAAGATCGCACAAATTTAAGTGGAACCTCAAAATTCTTATTTTATCTAATCAATATTCTAGCGCATGTTCAATCAATTTATCGGGACTGGTCGGGCTATATTATCCAGTAATTAAAGCCCGTTTAAGCCAAACTTGGGTAAACTCAACTTCTTTGATTTCATATCTTTTTATTGATCTTTGGCTTCGCTTGACTCTATAAATGAAATCAATGTTTTTAGGGCTTCTTTACCCAAACTCAATTTTGTTGCGATTAGTTTTATCCTGTTCCTTGCTAGCATCCGAAAAGCAAGGTTCCTAGACTCAGCTGCTGCTTTTTCCCCAAAGCCTAACTCGGTCTTTCCGAAGGCTACAGAGGCTGCCACAGCAGAGTGGGTTCTTGCCTCCCCAATGAATTTAAGATTATTTAAATTAATTCCATTATTCCTCAAAGAACTATGAAGCAGGCGACTCATTTCTGAGTCCTTTGACCATCCAAGAATGCTCATATTTGTTATATTTTCAATCTTAAGGAATGCTTCATCTTTTGCCATTAAACCTATTTCTTGGACATATTCGCAAACAAGAATGAATTTTGAGGAAATTTTAACCTCTTCTTTTCCATCGCAAGGTATACATGCTATATCCGCAAGGCCATCTTGCAAGGAAATAATACCGCGGACACCGTTATTCAAGAATTTAATTTGATATGGCAATACTTCGGCAAGCATCTCTAGTGCTAGACAATTTTCACCTGCAATAATGATATCAAATTCGTAGGATTCTCCGAATAGTTGTACATCAACATGGTCTCCCTTCTCAAGATACTCCACGTTGGATGGTATCTCGATCACACCGTCGGCTCTTGATAATGTCGTTATAGATCCGCTTCCCATATCTACGGGATATACAAAACCTCCTTTGACGCATACAGCCAACATATGCTGACGTCCTTCTGATCGTACTGGTACCGCCAGCTTTCCGGAGAGCAAGTCAACTTTGGATCTTAGGCCTAAGGCCTTCCTGATTATTGGAGCCACTAGAAGACTGAAGACCGTTAAAGCGCTCGTAGGATAACCTGGCAGACCAAATGCAGGTTTTCTTTCGATAAGACCAAACATGGTAGGCTTCCCAGGTTTCAAATTTATGCCGTGAAACAGTATTTCTCCGATCTCGTCAAAGATCTTATATAGCAAGTCGCCTTTTCCTGCCGACGTACTTCCGCTAAGTAATATCAGACAACATTCATTAGACATCTTAAATAAAGTATCTATTATTTTTTCGTGGTCATCCGGCAATATTCCGTATTTGATTGGAGTCCCGCCACATTCCAATGTTGCTGCAGCTATAGAATGGGAGTTTATATCGTAAATTTGGCCTGGTCCTAAAGCTTCATTTAACAATGCAAGTTCATTGCCTGTTGAGGCCAAACCAACTAACAGCTTTTTAACGCGGATCTTATGACGTCCAACTGATGCTAAGACACCGATATCTCTGGCTGTGATGATCGTTCCCGGAAAGAGCACTGCTTCTCCAACCATGATATCGCTACCAGCTGTTTGCACATTCTCTCCTTGATATACAGGTTTGAAGATTAGAATTTGATCGTCCACGGCATTGGAGTGTTCCACCATTACAACTGCATCAGAAACCGGAGGCATCATGGAACCCGTTGATATCTCAATCCCTTCTCCTTGAGCCAAATTTACATCCGGCATAGATCCAATTGCAACATTGCCGATGGACTTCAAACATATCGGACGGTCTTCTCTGGCTTCGAGCGTATCACTTGAGCGAACAGCATATCCATCCATAGTCGCTCGATTGAAGCCAGGAACATCAATCTCCGAAATAATCTTCTCTGCTAGAACTCGCCTAAAGGCGAAATCCAAAGAAATCGTTTCCTCCTGCGCAAGAGGTGGCCGATTCAGCACAATGGACTGTGCTTCGCTTAGCGAAATGAGGGTGCGGAACTCCTTGCGCGTGCTAACATCTTTAATTGCACGAGCTATGTCTGGCGGGTTCAAAGACGCGCTCCTCTATTCCTTAAAAAGTGATCAATAAGAACTAAAGCCACCATTGACTCTGCAACAGGGACTATTCGAGGAGGTATAGCTGGATCATGCCTTCCCCTGATTTCGATCTCTGTCTCTTTACGGTTGGTAAGGTCCACTGTATGCTGTTTCTTACTTATCGAAGGAGTTGGCTTTACAGCGATCCTGCAGACAATAGGTTCTCCAGTTGAAATTCCGCCCAGGATGCCGCCTGCATGGTTAGTTCCGAACTCTATTTTGTCATTACACATAATAAGAGGATCATTCATCTGACTTCCTTGCATGCGTGCGCTTTCAAGTCCAGCCCCAATCTCAACTGCTTTCA
>JALHSR010000019.1 GCA_022865315.1 Methanotrichaceae archaeon
GAAGGAGCTTCATCCGTGGGAGAATACTTGCGGTCCTTCCTAACCAGTAGCTTGAGCGCTTCTAGATAACGAAGATATCGTGAGACCAACCCCTTGTTAACACCCGTAGCTCTGGAAACTTCGGCCACCGTGGAGGTATTGTGGTACATTACATAACGCAGGATTTTAGTCCTCTCCTTCGTCTTGAAAAGCTCAGTGAGCATGAATGCCATTAGGTTTACA
This sequence comes from Methanotrichaceae archaeon, assembly GCA_022865315.1. Lineage (GTDB taxonomy): Archaea > Halobacteriota > Methanosarcinia > Methanotrichales > Methanotrichaceae > JALHSR01. The sequence goes on from JALHSR010000019.1 coordinate 223, forward strand.
TCATTAATAGAGAAAATTTTCCTTTATTATTTGTGATCAGTTATGAAGTTAGCCTATATTCAAGGGTTTCTTCGTCTGTTGGTATTTCCTCACCGTGCGCCTTTAATGTCTCGATGTATCCATCAATGGCCTCTTTCGCCATCTCGATAGCTTGATCTATGGTATCCCCATGAGTGACACATCCAGGAAGTGCAGGAACTAGGACAGTATAGCCTCCTTCCGACTCTTTTCTGAACAAGATTCGATAGCTGAATTTTTTCATTTATTAGAAATATCAGATATTTAGGTATATAGACTTCTATTCTGTTCACGATAGACTTATGGAAGGTAAAAGGTGAAAGCAAAAAAATTCAAAACTTGGTCGGCTGCCTTGATCTGAGGAACGATATCTGACAGCTTCCTGAGAAAATCCTTCTATCTGTCGATATGATAATTAAAGATTAAGTGGACCATCATCAAAAACTGGATAGATGACGCATTTTCTACCTAATTTGCCTCGATTTATCTTTTCCAGATCCTTCCCAAATTATAAATTGAGGATTTTGATATCAACAAAGTGGTGAGTGGAGATATTTGGATTGATGAAGGTCTTCTCACCAATTTCGGAAGGATTGGCTCTCTTTAGCAAGGATTTTTGTCCAACCTATTATGCTTGCTAAGCACGGCGACGCTCAGTTTCAACCTGGTCGGGTCATCTTTAATTATGGTGAATAACTACATTGTATGGAATGAAGCTAAAGACCAGGATCGAAGGCATCAAGGTTCACGGCGTCGGATACCGCGTATTGCTTCTAGATCAAGCTCTTGCCTTAGACCTCGCCGGCTTCTCGGCCCGAAACAAGACCGAAGACGGAAGCCAAATCCTGCTGGTCTTAATTGAGGGCGATGAGTCTCAGATCGCAGAGTTCAGACATTTTGTGGAATCTAAGAAACCAGCAACATCAGAGGTCTCCTGCATCTCCTTCGAGAATTACGAAGGCACCGTGGAAAGTTTGGGTAGCTTCGCTCAGAAAATCTACATGAATCAGCTCGGCACGGGCATTGATGCCGTTTTGCGAATTGAAAAGACGCAAGAATGTATGTTAGGCAAGCAGGACCAGATGCTCGATAAACAAGATTCCATGCTTGAAAAGCAGGATTCCGTTATTTCGATTTTGGAAGATGTCAAAGAAGACACTTCTGCCATTCGTAGCTGTATATCGGCTCTTAGCAAAGAAGCGACTCTTGAGGAAAAGTATGAGCGTTTGAGCCGAGAGATCATGGAGATAAAGGTAAGCCTCCTGGAAATCAAGGCCAAAGTGGCATAAAAAGCTCAGTGAGCATGAATGCCAGTAGGTTTACATGCTATAAACAATTTGTTAAAAGGCTGTAAACAGGCAGTTTACGGCCTATAAACTTTTTTTGGATTTTCGACAGCGATTAATTCGGTTTTGTTCAAATCATCGAACTTTCGTTTATTATTAATGATTAATTTACAATAATAGAGATCCACGGTGACATCCTCCCCGCCCTAAAGGATCGGGGCTTCCTGCTTCATTGATCCAACTTGCCTCGAACGTGAGTTCAAGATAGAGGTCAAATCTCCACAGGCACCGCCTCTCTGTCCGAGAGTGAGAATATTTAATGCTGCATTTAAGTCTCTACAAATGGTCAAACCACATCTACACGAATGAACTCGGTCTTTCAACGTTTTAGGTGTTAGCTTACCACAAGCAGAGCATTTCTTAGTCGTATTTCTTGGGTCTACTAATACTACGGTTTTGCCAGCTCTCTCAGCCTTGCTTTGCGTAAATTGTATTAGCTTATTCCAAGAATGGTCTAGGATATGTTTAGCTAGATTGCCTTGAACCATCTCATTAATATTGAGGTTCTCGAATACTATTAATTCGGCTTGATCTACAAGTTTTCTGGATACTTGATGAAGTGATTCATCTCGAAGGTTTTTGATCCGTTCATGTACCTTAGCGACCTTGATCTTAGCTTTCTGGCGATTGTTAGACCCTTTGGCCTTCCGGCTTAATGCCTTCTGAGCCTTCCTGAGGGCTTTCTGAGCCTTGATATAGTGGTTAGGATACTTGAAATATTGACCTTCCGAGGTCACGACTTGATGAGTTAAACCAAGATCAACCCCTAAAGACTTCAGAGGCTCTACTTTATGAGGATCTTCTTTTTCAACCGAGAATAGAGCAAACCACTTGCAGCTAGATGATTTTTTAAGTGTACAAGTCTTGATTTGGCCTTCAATCCCCCTATGTCGGAAGATCCTTATGGAGCCTATCTTTGCCAGGATCAGTTTAGAGCCATCCAGCTTAAACCCTAATTGTGGATAGGTGAAAGATAGATATCGGCTCTTAAACCTCGGATAGCCCTTCTTTCTGGCATGTTGTCGAACCCTTCTAAAGAAGTTATCAAAAGCCGTTTGGAGTCTCCTAAGTACCTCTTGAAGTACCTGTGAAAAGACTTGTTTCAATTCCGGGTATTTGGTTTTTTCTTGAGTTAATAGGGCAGCTTGATCTTCGTAAGATCGGGTTTTTCCTTCCAGTTCATAGATTGTTTTCCTATCAGCCAAAGCCAAATTCCATAGCTGCCTACAAAAATCAAGAGTATCGTCTAGCGTCTCTGCTTGTTGCTTAGTCGGATAGATTCGGAATTTGTAAGCTGATCTCAAGTTTAATGCGCCTCTGTTAGCGGTTCCGTGGTGTTTGTCGCGGATAGGACTGCCACAGAAAGCAGTTTTTCGGGAGCGACCCTATATCCGCAAAGTGTATTAGATCCTGAGAATATATATTTGTTGGCGGGGTACGATTCATCCGCACCCTAAAGGATGCGGTCTTCTCTACCCCTGCACCCCTTGAGATAAATGCGCAATCCAAGACTTCTCCTACTTGGGCTGCCTTTGAAATACTCAATCCGGAGAAATGGGCAATGCAATTTTCCTTTTGATCTTCGCCTTCTCGTGCAATTTCTTATCAAGCGTAATGAGTGGCGCTTGCTCCCTATCGGCTGCAGCCAAGAATAGACCATCGTAGAAAGAAATGTTATCCTTTATGGCGATCTCGTATGCCTCTTTTGCCAGATCAATAGATTTTATGAGCATACACGACTCAACGATGAACTCCAGGCCGTCCTCAAGAGCTTCCCATGCCAGTTCCTTGTTTTCTCCAGCCAGGACCACTCGCTTCCAAGCTACATTCCCCAACTCGACAATGGCGAGATCCACCGTAATAGCTTCGCATCCCGAGAGATCTTTTAGAACCCGGTGCGACGCTTCTTCTTTAAAGAACATGGCGGCGATGACGCTCGAATCGAGAACGGCTTTACCTGGCATCCCGGTCCTCCCTTATCATCGCAGCAGCTCCTATTTTATTCTCGACCATATCTTCCATTCGTCTCTTCGACCGGAGCAAGATTCGCTGTTTATTTTTTTCTCTGACCACCGTTTCCACCATATCCCGGATCTCCGCCTGCCAGTTGATGTCATTCATCTTATCCATCATTTGACGCACATCTTTATGTAATCTAATACTATAAACAATAGTTGATGACATAAAATGTAATTGTTTTCTGATTATATGTCGTTTGTGGTCGATGCATAATGGATGAGATTTGAAAATTGCTGATGAGCAACTTATGGCCAAGTTTATTGATGCTCCGCTGCTAGCTACATTGAATGTGACGGAATTCCTTTGTATTCATAAAAGTGACTACTCCCCCCCCAATAAATTGGCAGGCATCTAAGCCTTCGCCAGAGATCGTAATCCCAATCCCAGAATGTTCTTAGCGGCGTTAAGATCTCTGTCTATTGATAGATTGCAGAAAGGACAATTATGCATCCTTTCCGAGAGATCTTTCAATAACCATCAATCCACATCTAGAAACACATTTGAGATGTGCCATTGGGATCTACTAGTGCCACTCTTCGACCAACGCTCTCAGCCTTGTACGAAATGTATTGTACCAACTTACTCCAAGCACAATCCATGATGCTTTTTGTTAGGCAGTGGTTTTCAACCATGCTATTAATATTTAGATCTTCGAAACTAATTGTACCATACGAATTAACTAGATTCCGATTCACCTTTTGGACAAAATCGTCTCTATTGTTAGCGATTCGCTCATAGACACGGAAGACAACTTTCATGGCCTTCTTTCTGGGAGGCGTCCCTTTGGCTTGCTTTGACAATTTCCATTGAGCTTTTGCCAACGCCTTCTCATCTGCCTTTATGAATCGTGGGTTATCGATCTTAGAGCCGTCCGGAATTGTAGTTGATACAATTGAAGCTGATGGTGGTGTGTTGATCGATTTTGGAGAGATTAAAGAAATTATTGGATTTAAGATAATCAATGCTTCGAGCTTGATAAATGCCAATCCATTGAAGGAACTTGTCATAAAAATTCAAGATTAGATAATCGTTTTAGATAAGCGAAGACAACTATTGCCAATCCAACTGCTATTGTAAAGCCGATTCGGTAAGTAGAAGCAAAACTTTATATTTTCGGCAAGCTTTCGTAAATATTAATGAAAGATATATGCTCTGCTTGTAAACAAGAAAAAGAAGAAGAAGATCTGCAGCTGACTTCTAAAGATAAAGAAGGAAAGAGTTTGAAAATATGTAGTTCTTGCCAAAGTTATTTCCAAGAGGCTCACGATAGACTTATGGAAGGTAAAAGGTGAAAGCAAAAAAAATTCCCTGATTACTAGCTGGCCTCCGGAGAATGGCAATGCAACTTGGAAGTCAGGTACGATTACAATAAATACTTTAATTCTTTTCAGTCAAGAACAGTTTTATAGACTACCTATACCTCGACATCAGCTTTTTGAGAATAATTCTATCATTTACCTTCATAATTTTTACTCGATTAGGTATTGTCCGCCTGCATCTGCTGGGCTCTCATAAGCGGAAGTCGCATATTGGTTAGCTTATTTATATGCGAGCAGCAGGGGAGCAGCAGTCGAAAAACTTTCGACATCCACAACCAGATAGATCCAAGGTATTGAAAGAGTGACATCTTATGGATAGTATCACAGTTAGGCATTTAACTGTTGAAGCACCATAGGATCTCTATATGTTCACAGAGTACATCAAGGCGGCTTTGAAGCATGCCAAATATGTAGCTCTTGAAGACGGTACCTATATGGCCACTGTAGAAGGTCTCTGCGGTGTAATTGCCATCGGGGACACCATAGAGAATTGCCGAGAGGATCTCATTCAAGTCATCGAAGGCTGGATAGCATTGGGATTGAGGATGGGTCATTCAATTCCACCGATAGATGGCTATACTATAGATGTATCCTCGGAGCCGATATACGTTGTCGAATAAGCTGTTTCCCGTATCAAGACGTGAGCTTATCCGGCGGTTGGCTAAACTGGGATTTGACGGTCCCTATGTAGGCTCTGGGCACGAGTACATAGTCAAAGCAAATATTCGTATCACTATACAAAATCCTCATTATGGCAAAGACATCGGCATAGGACTTCTAACACAGATCCTAAAAGAGGCCGGAATTAGCAGATAGAACTGATTTCTGTGGCTTGAAATGTCGTGCCAGAGACGATTCGATCTCCATCTGTAATTTTATTGCATATATATAAATAGAAAAAAGGAGAAAATCCCCAATAGTCATTTGGCAATAAACGGCATGCATGAAATGAGTGACTGTCCTATGGCTATTGGGTCAGGAGATGATCGAATAGCTAGAAATAAGAACAGATCAGAATAATACAAGGAGGAATGTTTCATGAACATCAAGAAGGTCATCCTAATTTCAATCGCAGTCTTGCTATTTGTTGTGCCAACTTTAGGCCAGCAGGAATTTTTGGATATCGGCAACGCTATGTTATTGAGCCAAAAGTATGATGAGGCTCTCAGAGCCTATGATAGGGCTATACAGATCGATCCAGAATTTGCAGAAGCCTGGTACAACAAAGCTATCGTCTTGGAGATACTTGGGCTTTATGATGACGCAGAAGCATCCCTTATCGTGGCTTTTCAGCTCGATCCCAATCTTCGGATAATCTACCAGAATGTTGATCAAGTAGCTCCAGGTCTACCATTAGATCAACCAGCCCAAGATCAGGCAGATGTAATCGACTGGGATAACTCGATCAACCAGAACATTGATCAAAGAGCCATGTGGGACGGTGTTGCAGCGCCAACTGGCGGTTATGCATGTTCCGGTGACAACACGAATCTGGATATCTACAAACAGGCAGCAGGTTGCGGAAGTGGCGTCAACGCGTGTAGCAGCTGTAGCGGCATTTGAGCCAGAGAAGATCAATTCATAAACCGGTTTTCGAGAAAAACAAAAGGCGAACTTAGTAGCTGAATGCTTTAATTGATTCAGCTGCTAATCTTTATTACGTTTCTCGTAAATCAATCCATTTATCTTTCGGATGGCCCTGTCTTATATGTCCTGAGACGGGGCCATAAGGGGCATATTTACATATAAGATGAACTGCTCCTCTAGGTCATGCTACCTTAAAATCGTTTTGTGGTCCAAAACAGCCCATTCAAAGTCATCTGATGTAGCTTCTTATTCGAAAAATATAGCTAGACGCTCAAATCGAGAATGTTTAGCGATTGACAAAATGTCCTTTTGATCAGCTCTTCTCTACTTTCTTGAATTCCAGCATCATCCTGGAAATAGAATGCAAAATTATGCCGGTCAGAGCCATGAAAGAGCCAATCAACGTTAAGACGATCATCAATAAAGTAGGTCCGAAATGAAGGGTTTGGCCGTGATAAAATTCTTGCAGAAATAACAACCCCATTCCGATGCCTACCCCTGCCAAGATAATTCCTGGCACAGTGAAATAATATAGAGGCCTCCTCAGCTCCATATCCTGAAGGATTTTCACCAGGACCCCAATTCCATGAGCAAAGGGATTCTGTGAGGAGTTTCCTACATCATACCTTACGTCGATCGGCACCTCCTTAATCCTCAGTCCCGCGGCAGCCGCCTCGGCTAGAATCTCGCTCTCGATGGCCATGCCGTTCTCTTTGAACTGGAAGACCGACTTTAAGTTACCGGCATAGGCTCTGAACCCGCTCTGGCTGTCCATAATTTTCAATCCGCTATCCAGACTGGTGGCGGTATCCAGAACTATCTGTCCCACCCGACGATAGAACGGTGTATGGCTATTATTCCCGTTGATATAGCGGCTTCCATTCACCAAATCCGCTTCACCATTCAGGATGGATTCAGTAAGTCGAGGAATGTCTGCGGGATCGTGCTGGCCGTCAGCATCCATGGTGATTATAACCGCCCAGCATCCACATTTTGGAAACCGGTCTTCATTGATGCGCCTTTGCCCAAGTTCTGTGGATGCCGTATAACTTCGGCTCCGGCGAGATAAGCCACTTCAGCCGTGCGGTCGCTGCTGCCATCGTCTACCACTATCACGCGATCGACATATTTGCGTGTCCACAGTATCACGCTGCCAATAGCCACCTCTTCGTTATAGGCAGGAATGATGGCAACAATTCCTTTCAATCGGTTTCATTCTCCATATAAAATAATTTTTAGGATATATAAAAATTTTTATTATCTGTTCATTGCAAGGCGAATTATACGTAGCTGAATTCAGATGATTCGCCATTCCAGCCAACAAGAAAGAAAATGCCATTTAATAACCTAACCTTCCGGGTCCTACCTCATCAACATTCATTAATCATCATTACATATAAATTTAACTAGTTGCATCCAATTAAATTTAATCATTTGATTTAGATATAAAGCGTGGACTACATAATTTGGTCGGTCATGTTTTAAAAAATTTTTCAATTGAATATTAAATAATTTTAAAAGATTAATCAAATAATCAATCCATTCAAACTGCTAGATCAAATGTTTAATCTTAACAAACACTCAGTCAGACCAGATTTGGATCTTAAATGTTCGAAAATCCTTTAACCCTGCATCTTCACAATCATAAGCTTCATCTTGCTTTATTTTCAATAGTCAAATGAAAGACTCCAAAGTGGATTATATTGAGATTTGATGGTAACCGGCGGATTAGGGTTCATAGATTCCAATTCCATCAAGTGCATATATTAAATAATTTATATTATGTCTATATAACAAACGTTGATTCTCTGAAATACGGATCTAACCTGAAAAACCTGAAAGATCTTGAAATCGATAGCAGATATTCGTTTGTCCAAGGAGATATCGCTGACTATGCACTAACTTCCAAGATTATCGCAGATGCGGATACGATCATTAATTTTGCTGCCGAAATGCATGTAGACAGAAGCATTCAAATCCGATTATAGCCATTGACTACTTTTTCCGAAATACGTATCGAAGTGCCCTTTTGTTAGTGAAATCGGTTAAGCAGTGATTGCTCTGGCTAGGCCTTGATGCCTAGCTTGTTGCCCCAATAAGTCAAAATATTTTAGTTACGGTTTGATCCTCTGAAAGCCCGCTCAGAACCTATGACAGGGTTATACGAGAAGAACGGATTGGACGAGATCTTCTAAGAAAACCAATACGCAGAAAGCAATGCTTTTGTGCAAAGCGAAGGAGTTTGGCTGAACGCTCATAGCAGTAAATCACATCCTCCATTTTTTTGAGATTAACCAATTTATCTTTAGACGTGCGGTCTTATATGTCATGAGATGCGCTATGAGCGAGATGTTTCTGGCATGTAAGATGAGCTTCTATCAGCCCTCAACGTATATTATTTGAAAAATTTCGTTTCCCTTTATCTTTTCAATTTTATTTCAAAAGATAGGCCACTTATAGAAATCTACTTATACTCTCGAATAAAATGGTAGATATCCTGTTGGGATGATGGAGTAAGGAAATGTTGACTTCAATGATGACGACTACGAGCACGCTTTCGACGACTGGCACTCTAGCTACTGCTTCATCGATGTTCACTACAATAGGCCTTTCTGAACTCAGCATTGTGGCAGTAATATGCCTGATAGCGCTCATGAGCGCGAGAGAAATCTTGTCGGTCTCCAAGGTGTGGAACAAATCACTCTCGATGCTGATGAATGCAGCCGTTTTTCCGTTATTATTTACCTTCATACTGATCGTAGTCTTCAAGGTAAACGATATGCTCAATTTTGTCTGAATATGGTTGTGGGGAGTTCTAGTTCAGTTTTGGTCTTAGCTATCAGAGAATTTCGTTTTCACTTTTCAAATCATTAAGAAATGTTTCACGTGTTTCCTCTGTAAAGATGGCTATGATCCAATAGCTGAACTCAAAATAATCAAAGATTTTGATACGATAACCCTGGCAAATTCGAATTTATTTTGGTTTTTATCTAATTCTGCTTGTGGGGAACAAGCCCGCCATCTCAGCTTCTTGACAGAACCAATAAGGCGCCCATAACCGTTTGTCTCTGTAATAATTCTGTGCTAAGCAGCTCCCCAGGCAGACGTTTTTCATCAGGCATCGGCCGCAGACACCCTCAAGACGGTCGGGCAGACCTTGTCGAAGCTCCTGAAGCTTTTGCGAATTTAGCCATACATCTTCCAAACGATCCGCAGCCGCATGACCAAAGATGAGATCGGGAACACTTGTGCCTATGCCACATAGAGCATAAGAGCCATCTGATAGAACACCCAAGATGCTTTTGATCCCACAGATTGAGCACCCGTTTCCTTTATCGCCAAATAGTTTCCCCATTGGCCGAAAGGCGACGGGATGGTCCATAACTCAGCATCTTTGGAATCTAGTTCGATCGCCCTGTCATAGGCTGCTAGAGATTGATTTGTATCGCCCAGTTTGTTGAGAAGTTCTGCTTGGTTTGACCACAAAATTGCACTCTTGGGATTGAGTTCAAGTGCTTTATCATACACGGCAAGAGATTCGTTGGGTCTGCCAAGTCGGTTCAGAATGGATGCTTTATTGATCCACGAACTGGGTTCGGACGGATCCAGTTCGATAGCCCTGTCATAGGCTTCTAATGATTGGTTCTTATCGCCCAGTTTGTTCAGAAATGCGGCTTTCGATGACCACAAAAGTGCGTTCTTGGGGTTGAACTCAAGTGATTTATCATAAATTGCAAGAGATTCGTTATTCTTGCCCAGTTGGTTCAGAATGGTAGCTTTGCTCGTCCACGAATTGGGTTCGGAGGGATCTAGTTCGATAGACTTGTTATAAGCTGCTAAAGATTGGTTCTTGTCACCTAGTTTGTTCAGAAATGCGGCTTTTGATGACCACAAAAGTGCGTTCTTGGGGTTGAGTTCGAGTGCCTTCTGATAAACTGCAAGTGATTCGTTGGGTCTGTTCAGTTGGTTCAGAATGCTAGCTTTGCTCGTCCACGAACTGGGTTCGGTGGGGTCTAGTTCGATTGACTTGTTAAAGGCTTCTAGGGATTGGTTCTTATCGCCCAGTTTGTTCAGGAGTTTGGCTCTGGATAACCACAAAACTGCGCTCTTGGGGTTGAGTTCAAGTGCTTCATCGTAGACTGCCAGAGATTCATTTGCTCTGCCCAGTTGGTTCAGAATCGATGCTTTGTTCGTCCACGAACTCGGTTCGGAGGGATCTAGGTCGATAGACTTGTTATAGGCTGTCAGAGATTGATTGGCATCCCCGAGTTTGTTCAGGAGTTTGGCTTTCGATGACCATAAAACTGCGTTAGTGGGATTAAGTTTAAGTGCCTCTTCATAGACTGCCAGAGATTCATTTGCTCTGCCCAGTTGGTTCAGAATCGATGCTTTGTTCGTCCATGAAGTGGCTTCGGAGGGATCTAGGTCGATCGATTTGTTAAAGGCTGCTAATGATTGGTTCTTGTCGCCCAGTTTGTTGAGTAGGGATGCTTTGTTTGACCATAAAACTGCACTATTGGGGTTGAGTTCGAGTGCTTTATCATAGACGGCAAGAGATTCATTGTTCTGGCCCAGTTGGTTCAGAATGCTAGCTTTTCTCGTCCACGAACTCGATTCGGAAGGATCTAGGTCGATCGATTTGTTATAAGCTGCTAAAGACTGGTTCTTGTCACCCAGTTTGTTCAAAAGTGCTGCTTTGGATGACCACAAGCTAGGATCTTTAGGATTCAACGCAATAGCTTTCTCATATATATCAAGAGATTCATTATAATTTCCATGATTCTCGAAAAATTTTCCTTTATAAATCCATAGGCTTGGCTTATAGGGATTTAGCTGGATAGCTCTATCGTAGGCTCGAAGAGATTCATTTATCTTTCCATTGCGTTCAAAGGACTTGGCCTTTGTTATCCATGCATCTGGATTTAGCGGGTCTATTGAAATATTGGAATCTGTAGCATATATTGGAGCTATTTTTATTGCTTTATTATATGCATCAATGGATTCATTATATCTCTCCAATTGTTCTAATACGTGACCCTTCTTAATCCATATGCTTGCGTTGTTGGCGTCCAATTCTGTCGAATTATCATAAGCCGTGTGTGCCTGTGAATAATCAGCAAGCATATAAAGCATATCACCTTTAATTTCCCAGGATTTTGCATATTTTGGGTTCTTCTCAATAGCCTTATTTAAACTCAAATTGGCTTCTTCATACTTACCAAGTAAGAAGAGCATTTTGCCCCTATTGCTCCAAGCTAATGCATGATTTGGATCCAATTCTATGGCTCTGTCATATGAAATGGCAGATCCATTGTATTCGCCCAATTTTTCAAGATTTAATCCACTGATTATCCATTCGCTCGAATCTCTTGGATTTAATATATTTTTTGAATATTGTGGATATCTTGCATCTAATTCAATGGCTTTATCATAGGCTAAAGAGGCTCCAGCATAATTTTTTAACTCGTTTAGAACTCTACCCTTTTTAATCCATGCCAGGGCAAGTCTCCTATCAAGTCGGATAGCTTTGTCAAGAGCCTGGAGGGATTCGTTATACTTTCCAAGATCCTGGTATGTATCGCCCATGTTGGTCCAGGCCATGGCCAATCTCGGATCTAATTCGATAGCTTTTTCATAGGCGCTAATAGATTCATTATACATTCCAAGATTTTGGAATGCATTGCCCATGTTGGTCCAGGTTATGGCCAATCTCGGATCTAATTCGATAGCTTTTTCATAGGCGCTAATAGATTCATTATACATTCCAAAATTTTGGAATGCATTGCCCATGTTGGTCCAGGCCTCGGTCGATCTTGAATCTAGATCAATAGCTTTCTTATAAGCAATAAGAGATTCATTAAATCTTAACAGTGAGCAAAATATATTACCTTCGCCAGTCCAAACAATTGAAGAGTTGGGATCTAATTCAATAGCCTTCTCATAGGCATCGAGCGATTCATTGTATCTTGCGAGAGCGTAAAGTGCATTTCCTTTGCCAATCCAAGCTATTGAAGATCTTGGATCTATCTCAATGGCTTTAGCATAATTCTTGATAGCCGCATCAAAAGATTCTATTTGAACAAACTTATCTCCAAAATCGACCCATTGGCTCGATGTATTCTCTTGTAGTGCGGATGCAGGATAAATGGAAATTAATAATAAAAATATATAAAAAATTCTATATATCATATATCGCACTCATTTTCAAACAATATCTAACGGCTATATAACTTTTATTCTAGGGACCGCTGGACAAAACCTGGATAATATCAAACCCAAAATGGCGGTTTATTGAGGAACTCAAAAGCATATGGCGGAGCCACTCTATTTAATCGAGATGCACCATGGGGCAGTATGCAACAAAAGTAAGCTGTTTATATAATCATTGGTCCTCAACGTTCAAATCCGCAATTATAATAAATAAAAGGAAACGAAGATCGAGTGTACGTTAATCCTGATTATTGTTTGGAATTGCAATATCCTGGGCATGCTCCCACAAAAAGATGAATATGGTCGCCATCTGTTCCAATTGCTTTGATTTCAAACCACCATCTTTCGCCGATCTCTAAGCAAATGTGCTTTAAGGCTTCTATAATGTCCTGATTCAATAGCATTTTTTTTCAATATATCAGATTTTATGTGAGAATCCTGGCATGTAAGACAAATGGCATATAAGATGAGCGCCCAGCACCAGCCGATTGTATGTCTCGACCATTGCCGGATTTTTTGGTCAGATTGAAGACCCTTGGCTAGAAAAAAGAACCATTAGAATCCGATCTTTGCTATCGAATTCTGCCAGCTTAGCATTTGCATTATCAGTTAAGTATGAGATCATTGGGACAGAATCTAAAAGGATTTATCTCTTCAAATATTGTTTTGATAATCGATCTTGATGAAATTTTCTGCTAAAATACTTAATGTAGAGACGGAAAAAATCCAAAGAATTTGCCTTACGTCGGGTCACGGCATAAATTATGTTATCTGAGCGATAATGACAAAGGAGGCGAAAAATAGAAAATAATACCTCATCTCTGTTACTTGAATTTTGCATTCTGGCGCATTATTGCCACAACAGCGCAAAAATCCATGATTAGGCAAGTTCGAAATATGGAAGTCCATGCCGATTGGTATCGTTTTAGCTATTGATGTTTTGCAGCATCCGCAACTCCAGATATACCATCATATCTCTAACGTATCCTAACATAGTGAATAACTTCAAGCTATCGCATTCACAGTTAAAAGGGTTAATCAATATTTGCCAAAAGCTCTGCTTAGCTCTTCTCCTTTGCTTTTCTTGGAATTTCGACAAGATGAGGTTTCTTAAACACCTTAAGATCATGGCACTTAACGAATCTATTAAATAAACTTTTTTTCTCGGTTTTTAATCGCTATTTAAATCTAATCTTGCTCAGATGGTACTTTGGCAGAACGCGAACTATTTTTGCTGATGAGACCGTAAGACTTTTGCGATCCGATGGCTAAGAGTATATGATGAAAAAAAACTACTGTACTGAAATCTACGGAAATACTAGCCTGATTAATGCATCTGTTGACCAAGAGCTGATTGAGAAAACCAAAACCTGCAAATAGTGAGTTTCATGGATAATTTAGATCAGCCGAGAACAAATGCGGTAACGATATTATTCATAAGCCCAAAAACATCATCATTCATCGAGTCGGATGTTGATATGTTGAAGGATTATTTTAATGTTAAAGTCATTAATTTTACATTTAACATCAAAAAAATAAAAATTTCTTTATGTTCCATAACAAATTTGTTAACAAACATTGGCTCTTCTGATGTTTTATACACCTGGTTTGGAGATATTCATTCATTTCTGGCTATTTGTATATGCAAATTATTTAGAAAGAAATCTTTTATAGTGATTGGTGGATACGAAGTGGCCAATAATCCCGAAATAAATTACGGCTTGATGTCGAAATCATTAACAAAAATAATGGTAAAATTTATATTGGATAATGCTGATTGTATAATTGCCATATCAAAATTTATCAGAGATGAAATTATAAAATATTCAGAAAATAAAAAAATATATCTTATTTACAATGGGGTAGACCATGAAAGATTTTGCCCTTATGGCATAAAGGAAAATATTGTAATGACCGTTGCAAACAATATTTCGTCTGATACAATAAAGCTTAAGGGGATAGATACATTTATAAAATCAGCTAAAAATTTTTCTAACATAAAATTTATTTTAATAGGTGACTATAATATTCAAGATGTTAGAGATTGTATCGGATTTGACATACCTTCAAATGTCGAATTTATTGGTTTTGTTCCAAATAAGAGCCTGGAAAAATGGTATCAGCGAGCTAAAATCTACTGCCAACTTTCGCTAAGAGAGTCATTCGGGATGGCATTAGTGGAAGCCATGTCCTGCCAATGCATTCCTGTTGTCACAAATAAAGCTGCATTGCCTGAAATAGTTGGAAAAACAGGATATTGCGCCAAATATAATGATATCGAGTCAGTAACCGATGCGATAAGAGAAGCACTCGATTCAAAAAAGGGAGACGATGCCCGCGAACGAGTAATCAGTCTATTTTCCAAAGATATTCGTAGAGAAAAATTAAAAAATGTGATTTTGATGATGCTAAGAAAGTAATTCCTAACCTAACAACCTCCTTTCAGTTTCTTCCTATCCCATGTAATTTGATAGCTAGCAAAATTGTCAAAACTTGCGTTTTTTCTAAAAAAGTGCCATGTTTGAACAAGTAACGGCAATCATTTAATAGTTCTGGATACAATTCTGTGTTTTGAATATTATTATCGAAAATGGCTTGAAACTGAATCCTAAGTCGCTCATTCGACTTCCACCATAATTCCATAGGATTCATGCTGTTACTCTTACCAAATAAAATGCGCCTGCTAAGATTTCTTAACCGCTTAAAACATTTCATGAAAATTATTGGATATCGTGGTGCTATACCATATTTTTCCCATTTATATTTTGAAAATTTAGGTATGGATTCTTTTATCCATTTAGGATAAATTTTTTCATTATATCTATATTTAGGTTTAATTTTTATAGCATATTCTAAAAATTCTAAATATAAAAAAGGAGAAGAGAATTCAGAAAATTGTTCGAACATCCTATATCCATTGAAAACCCCATTTACGCATCTTTCATAAAAAGCGAGGAGTTCACCGTTTCCATAAGGCAGATTGTTGATATCCATAATATGTTCCAGTTTATATAGCAACTTCGTAGAATAAGCAATCTTCTTTAGCGAATTGTTGATGGATCCATTGTCATATGCATTATCCAAATAAGAACCTAAAACCAAGTCTCCAATTTGACCTGTATGAACAAGACCGTAATCGTTAAAAGAAAGTACTCTAGCGCATGCATATGAATGAGCTGCTCCGCTATATAAAACCAAACCATCATTAGAACTTATCACATCATCGATATATTTCACCAAATAGTCGCCATTATCCAAAGCAAAGAAAATATGCTCAAAATTGTTATCGGAGCAAATATGCGCTGCAATTTCTTCATCAAGATAACCACTTTGAGAAAAAGTAAAACAAGTAATTTTGCTAAAACCTAATTTTTTCGCATAAGCTACATTTGTTCTTGAATCGAGTCCTCCACTCAAAGTAGCAAGATGATTATATCCGCAATCCAAATCCTTTTCGTATTCTAGCTCAATAGCATCTTGAAATCTCCTATCTAATTCTTCAATAATTTTTGATTCGTCGTCCTCAATATGAGGGGTATTATGAAGCTGGTAATAGCGTTCTATATTTATTTTTTCCCCATCAAAAATTAGGGTGCTTCCAGGAGGAATTTTTTTTATTTCTGAAACTAAAGTTAGATCTCCAAGCATAAAGCCAAAAGTCAAAATGCAATAGGCTCCGCGTAAATCAAGATGAGGGAGAAAGCCCAATTGCCTTATACCTTCGATAACGACTTTCAGTTCGGAGCTAAATATTAAAATATTTATTATATTATTATAATAATAATAAATCGGCTTCGATCCGATGTGATCATTGAATATAACTATTTCATTATCATTTATCAAATATAGAAACCCTGCAAAATTACCCCTTAAATCCTTTGCAAAATTATATCTATTTTGATTATAGGCCTCCAATAAATAGCGAGAAAGGTCTTGAAATGCTCTCGAATTTTGAAGCCTTTTTAAATTTAATATGACTCCGTCAATACAAATTAGACTACCAGATATCTCTTCGAACATCTTATCTTTTTGAAATTTGTCAATAGAACATCGTCCTAACGCACAATTTAAATAATTTTTTGAATCAATTATATAGGTAGTACTTTTTTCTCGATGGAACGCATTCGACAAATCTATTTCGCTCGCTAGAGGTTTTTCTGAAACAATCCCCCATATGCCTGGCATAAATCCTCCGACAAAATTTAACATATCACTTCATTTAATTACAGCGACTCCATTATTATCGCAACTTCAGCCACGTATCGACCTCTAAAATAAAAGAACTGCCTCATTGCTTTTGAGCGATAATTATCATTGTGTAAGGCCGCTTATTCTTTAACCATATATATCCAACTTTATAACGAAGTACGAAGATAAATAAACCATATGTGTCTTTGATGATTCGAGTTGCTATTACCTTGCAACCTGCTCCCTTTTTCGCACTGTTAGGATCATAATTATCATTTTTCATCGTTTTAATAGAACAATCTGATCGGCATTTCATTTTACCAATAACATATTGCTTTATTTTATTAAAAAAAAGTTGGGGCAATATAGAGTATCTATATATTTTTATTATTTCAAATCCTGTTTGGTGAAGCAATAGGTTTAAGCTGTATTCGTTGAAAAAGAAGAGGTGGTCTGGATATTGAAATGAAGGGAACCATTTATAGTAAGCGTCATCCATGTCACCATTTCCTGTCTCGAAAACTACAAATCCATTATCGTTCAACTTGGAATTTATTTTTTTAAATTCGTCACTAGGATCATAAAAATGGCTAATGACATCACAATGGTAAATGATATCGAATTTTTTTGTTCCGAACGACGAATCATTTAACGGAGCGCTTTCACAAGCTATATCTAATTCTGTATTTATAAAATTTGCTTGTTTATTATTGATCTCAATCCCATAGACTTCAAAACCACAGCTTCTTGCTTCATCCAGAAACCATCCACCCCCAGCGCCAATTTCTAAAATAGATCCAAATGGAATATGTTTTTTTATTAGTGAAAGATTATGTTTAGCATGTAGCCACGATCCTAAATTAGGCAAAATATGAGCTTCTGCTGATATACAAGCGTTATCTTCCTCGTATAATTGAATCATTTCTAATTTAGTTGGCCGAGGAGATATAAAAATGGTATTACATTTTTTACATTTTTTCCCTGTATACCCCGTTTCTGTTATCACAATATTATTACTGAATATATCGCAAAATGGGCATTTGATTTCTATCATGTGTCATGACCCTCATTTATCCTGGCTCATCTCAATCTGTTCTCTCTTAACATATAAAATATATCAAAATTTCAAAATAGATCTCCATTTTAACTAATAGCAGTCCAGTATTGATGGAACTTGGCTTTGATGGAGAGACCACAAAAGATCTCTACTGAGGCCCGTAAGATGGAGTAAAATGGAATATTAAAGGACGACCATCTTGAATATCAACTCATGTTAATGAATTTTTCCAAGAAACAATTATTGGAATTTGGTTCTGCCTACGCTATTGCCATTTCTTTTTAAGCAACCCGCTAACGTCTTTATTAAAGGTATTTTTTAATAATATACTGTAATATAATAAAGTGGTGATTATGCTGATAACCAGAACAAATTCCGACCATAGTGAGATAACCTTAATTAGTGCTATTAAACAAAAGATTGGGATACAATTCACCAAAGCTTTTGCAGCGAAGAATAAAATCCGCCTTGGGGATCCCTTTGCTTTCCCAATGAGCCATATGAGCGTAGACATATTTATTATTGTACTTATTATAGAGAAAAGAATTAATGCCAACAGAACATCTCCTAAAATGCCCCCCAAAATAAGAGATCCGCCCCGTGTTACCAGAAGAATAATATTAACTAGGAGAGCAATATGTTGTTTTTCTAGAATGCTAAAGAGCACACTTATCGGAGATGTTAGGAAAATACTAAGAAACCAGAAAGAGAGGATCTGAGAATAAACACCCGCTTCGGACCATTGAGAACCAAATAATACGATATAGAAGTCCTTTCCAAATAATAATATCAGTAGAAAAGGATAAAATCCAATTAGCACTAAATACGAAACTATTTCTTCAACAAAATGGGCAAGCTGTTCTTTAAATACAGCACTTGATGCACGCTGGAAAAAAACCTGCATGATGGCTGAACTAACTAGACTAATAGGGAGTAACACCCATAAAGCTAATGCATAATAGCCAACGATAATCGAAGAGAAAAATGCTGCTAGAAGAAATACAGGCAATTGCGAAGAAATGCTATTCAATAATGCGGCCCAGGTATCAAATATTGGAAATCTCCTGTATCGCAAAAGGCCATTCTTGATGCCTTTAGGACTGATGCTACCCTGAAAAATTCTATGCTCATCTCGCCAGATCTGCCCACCCAGTATAACAGCAGATACTGTTGACCCTAGTATTCCAGCTCCAATGAGACTCCCCCCACCCGAATAACTAGCCAATCCCATAATTAGCGCCGTTCCCGTAGAACTTACTGAGGCAATTACCCTGGCTATTGATAGACGACCAAAATGCCCTGTTCGAGAATTCCAAAAGTTCAAAGCGACAAAAATGCCACTTAGAAAGACTGCCAGAGGCACCAGCCAAAGATAAGGTGCTAAATCAGGAGCGTTCAGCAGGTTAAGCAACTTCCCCTGACCTAACCATAACACCGGTACAAAAAGGGCGCTGATAATAGTCGTCAATAAAAGACATAAACCTAAAAGATTGGCTGCTTCCTCATCTTCCCTTGGTAGCATGATAGCAAACTCGTAGCGTAGACAGGCTATCACACTGAAGATACCGGTTATTGATAGGAAAATTGCTTGGATTCCGAACGCCTCCGGACCGTAGAGGCGAGTGAGCAAAGGTGAGGCAAGGATACTCAGAGCTTGAGCAATAGCCGTGCCACCGCCTAACTTGAGAACGTCGGTAATGAAGGCGGCACGAGAGGGAGATATTCTGTCTGCTAAAGTCATGGTAGTTCAATGCATAACGATTTAGATATCGATTATTCTTTCAGTCTATAAGTTGATGGATTTGCTCCGCCCAATCCTCTTGTCTAAGGCGTAGCAACTCGCTTTTTTTTAAATATTAGACTCAATATAGCGCATCAGCCTCCATCCCATGACAAGACCTAGCACAGAGTCTCTTATTGAGTCTATTAGGCATTAGATAAAGAAAATTAGTTAAATTAGGTCCAGCAAAAGATTGCGCGGATATATTGTCAGAACATGGCCTCAATTGGCAGCAACGACTTGAAGATGCAAGTTTAGATTGCCTCGATATCAATTATCAAGATAGATTTCTAAGCTTGAAAAAGATCATCCTTGGTGTTCGGTAAGAAAGGGATTCAAAGTAATCTTCGATGCAAGGCAAGAAAAGGCATTATTATCACATCTGTTGATTGAATGAGACCTCTTCGATAAGGACAAATTCAAGAGCTATAATTATCGTCCACCCAGTTCAATAGCACATTCCTGATATTACTCGTCATGGCATATGATTAAGATCATTAGCGGATAAGATTGGGATATTTAGATAAGGCATTAGCCAAAATTGAAATTCAGTGTGCTAATCTCAATATGTGGTAGATGATTTTCATGGAAAATGACTTGATTATTTGAGATATTCCAAAAATTTTTTTAGCGCTTTCATTTTAACGAACCAATCAAGATTCTTGCAAGCATACTCTCTCATTTTAATATGATGAGAGCGATCTTCATATACTTTAGATGCAAAATTTAGGACTCCTACTAGATCTATGATGCCCTCTTCTGAAGAAAGCTTCAGCATATAGGGATAGTCTTCCGGAAAATCGGGATCATGGGCAGAAATTATGAAAGGAATACCTCTGGCCGTATATTCTCTGATTTTTAGGGCTGACGTCATTTTCATTTTGATTCGATGCATTCCCAGGCTCGCTACAGCAATATGGCATACATCAAAAAGCAAATCAAGAGCATTATCCTTCAGTACACCATGAAATATCACAAGGTCAGCCACCTGGTATTCACAAGATAATCTCTTAAGATTCGCCAACTTCGCACCATCTCCAACTATATGAAGTTTGATCTTCGTCGCACCTTCATACTCCCCGAGTCCTTTTATGATCATGTCAATGCCATGCCAGCCTTCAATATTTGCAACGAATAGCAGATTTAGCTCTACCCCATCGAAAATTGGAGGCTGTCTAACCTTGAATTTGCTTGTATTAATGCCATTTCCTATCGTGATGTGAGGCTTATTGGGATCTCCAGATCTTTCGATCTGATAATTTGAAATTTCTGTTGTTACACATACAATGCCGTCGGCATTAATCCGAATAGATTTGCCAAGAAATAGATCGAAAATTAAAAATAAATAGTTTCTGCTTAATTTATATTCGGCCTGTTCCATGGTATTGTGTTCAAACACCAACTTACACTTCCTAATCTTTCGGGAAATGGGCCGAAAAAAATATAATATAGGGCAAGGATATCTTAAATATATAATATCAGGAGAATTCGCAGACCTGAGAAATCTCTCTAATGTTATATAAAGCAGAAATTGGCGTTTAAGGTCTTGATAAATGCTTAATCTTTTATTCGATCCTTTTTTGGACACTCTTATTTGTTTAACGAATTCATATTTCCTTTCGTCGTATTTGCAGTCTCCTATCACCATAAGAATAGCATCCAATCCATTTTCTCTTAAGCCACGACATTGGCCGATAAATTTCTTGGATATCCCTTCAGCTATTTTTTCTCTGCCATTAATTATATATATTAATGTCATGTATTTTTCATCGGGTCTGCGATAATTCAGTAATTTAAATATATATATATATATTGATCGAGGACTCCTATTAACCTGCATCAGCAATGAAATATCGAAAAAAATCAGGGTTCATTTCTATTCTCTTGACGTCCAAATTTTCTTGGATCCCCTTTTTTTTGTTATTGTTCGATAGCTATCGCTAAGTCTAAATGACTCGGGCATTCTTCAATGTGCAGAGCTGATAGAGGTTAAACGCAAAGGCTGTAACCATCATTTTAACACCAACTCTTCGGACCGTGGTAACTAACACTCTTCCTGCTCCAAAAATTCTTTTTATC